>CAZRKU010000024.1:0-34619 GCA_964600685.1 uncultured Frigidibacter sp.
GACAGGGCGACATTCTAACTTTGCTCAGGTGCGACACTTCTACTTTGCGCTTACATTTACATAATTCATAATTCTTGTTATGTATCACCTCCATTAAAGCAACATTATTGCAAGGAGGTGGAAATGCGTCGTCTCGACCACCTTTGCGTGACAGTCGCGCTCACCGCGATGCTGACATCCTTCCCCGCCGCAGTCCTGGCCCAGAGTTTCATGACCGAGGAAGAACTGCTGGCCACCATCCCCGGCTCGATGATCAACGGCAAGACCAACAAGGGCGTGCCTTGGGCCCAAAGCTACGGCGCCTATAAGGGCGGCAAGAAGAAGGGCGCGATCAAAGGCATCATGAACGACACCAAATTCGACTCGAAATGGTATGTCGAAAACGGTCAGTGGTGTGAGGACTGGGGTGACGGTCAGGCCTGCTGGCAAGTCGATCGCGTGGATGAAAAGTCACTGCGCATGTATGCGGACGGCAAACCCCGGCCGAACCTCTGGATCCTGAAATAATGCAACGGACGGCGTGAATGGGTAACCGCTTCGCGCCGCCTTACCAGCGGTCCAGCGCCGTCTCGTCCTCGTTCTTCGCGGCAACCCATTCCGCTCCGTCGGCGCTGAACTCCTTCTTCCAGAAGGGCGCGCGGGACTTCAGGTAATCCATCAGGAATTCTGCCGCCTGAAAGGCCGCCTCGCGGTGGCGCGACGCGGTGGCGACCATCATGATCGCCTCGCCCGGCATCAGCGTGCCATGGCGATGGATGATCAGGGCCGCGCTCAGCGGCCAGCGGGCGGCGGCATCGGCGGATATGGCGGCAAGCGCGTCTTCGGTCATGCCGGGGTAATGTTCGATCTCCATCCGCGACAGGCGCCCGCCATCGTCGCGCACCAGACCGAGAAAGGTCACGACCGCCCCGGCCCCTGCTGCAGCGGCGGCAAAGGCCGCACATTCGGCCCCATAGTCGAACGGCTCAAGCTGAACCCGGACCGCCATCTCAGCCCCCGGTCATCGGTGGAAAGAAGGCGACCTCGCGCGCGCCCGCCAGCGGGGCCGAAAAATCGGCAAGCTTCTGGTCGATGGCCACGCGCAACGCCCGCAGATCGGAAAACGCCACGGCATAGCGATCTTCGCGGGCACGAAGTTCGTCGATCAGGTCGGCCACCGTCGCGGCCCTGGTCTCGACCTGCTCGCGCGGTAGGCCGATCCGTTCGCGCACCCAGGCGAAATAGAGGATGTCGATCATTTGTCGTCTTTCAGAAAGGGCAGTGCCTTCCTGAAATAATCCCATCCGGTCAGGAATGTAAGGACGGCCGCGATCCAGATCAGCGCGAAACCCACGTCATTGGCGACCGACGCGCAGTCGCGCTTGCCGCAGGCGCGGACCGGATCGGCAAGGCCGGCGGTCACGGCATCGGCATATTGTTCGGGGGTCATGCCCTGCATCGCGACGCCGTTCAGATATTCCAGCCCGGTCCCGAGGAACAGGACCGCGATCGCCACCATCTGCGTCGTGGTTTTCCATTTGGCGAGTTTCGTGACCTTCAGCGTGCCGGCCTTTGCCCCGAGAAACTCGCGCAGGCCCGAAACGAAGACCTCGCGGAACAGGATCACCGTCGAGGGCAGGATCAGCAGGGCGTTCATCCCGTTATAGCCCGTCAGGATCATGATCGCGATGACCACCATGGCCTTGTCGGCAATCGGATCAAGCATCGCGCCGAACTTCGATTCCTGTTTCCACAGCCGCGCCAGATAACCGTCGAAATAGTCGGTGGCCGCCGCGCTGACAAAGAGCGCGAGCGCGAACCAGTCGGCCCAGGGCCGGTGGAAGTAAAGAAACATCACCGCCACGCCGGGGGCGGCCAACAGGCGCAGGACGGTCAGGATATTCGGGATGTTCCAGTTCATGCCCGCACCCTAGCGACAGAGGCGGGGGGGGAAAAGGGGGTTAGTTCCATTGCCCCGCAACCCGTCTTGCCCGCCTTCCAGCCGGAAGTGAGTCGCTTCCCGTTCCTTGGCCGATCTTGGCCTCTGCCCCGGTTTCCCAGGCGCGCGGACGGACGCATTCATGCTTGAGCAGCCGCCAGAGCAGTTCGAGGAAGATGTTGCCGAGATAGCGCGCCCTGCCGTCCATCCGGCCCCGCATGCCGAACCGCTTCAATCGGTCGGTCCGGGCAACGGACCTGAACTGGCTGCCCTGGTCGGTGTCCATGATCTCGGGTGGGCCGAAGCGCCGGGCCGGTTCGGCAGGGCGGATTTCATACACACCGCCTGCGCAAAGTTCTGCCGGGCCCGGCTTGGTTGAGGCCGACCACCCAGATGGCCATGAACGCAGCACTGGCCTGACCCAGCCCGAAGGCAAGGCCGGCGATTCGCGTCAGCGGAAAATCACCCTTCACGACAGCGTTTGAAAACGCGGTCAGGCCGAAGAACAGCAAGATCACCGCCCCGGCCTCTGCCTCGCGCCCGTCAGCGGCGCCGCCGGAAAACCGGGGTGTGGCCTCGCCGAAGCCGAGAATGGTGATTCAGATTTTTTCCTTTTTGTATCAGACTGGTAGATGCGGCACCCTGGCTCCGTCCGGACGCCTCCACGTGGCGGAGTACACGGGACGCAGCCGGCGCACATGATCCCGATCATCCAGAATCACGTGATCTGCCACCGCTGCAAATTATCATCTATACAATAACTCATCCTGTGCTAGGCTTCGTCAAAATAAACCAACAGGGGACTCACCATGCTCAAGCTCGATCGACGGTTTTTCCTTGCCGGAACGGCAGGCCTTTCCTTCCTCTCCGCCCTGCCGCGCATGGCTTTCGCGGCCAGCCATGGCGACACGATGCGCGTGGGCATCGCGGCCGAGACCGGCAATCTCGACCTTTTGCAGAACGTCTCGACGCTCTCGTCCTATTCCGCTGTATTTGACAGTCTGATCCAGTATGGCCCCGGCGGCGCGCTGGAGCCGGGTCTGGCCACCGCCTGGACGGTGGCCGAGGACGGGCTGTCGATCAGCTTCGACCTGCGGGAAGGCGTCAGCTTCTCGGACGGCACGCCGTTCGATGCAACCGCCGCCGAATGGAATCTCAAGCGCTGGATGGGCGTGGCCGATTTCTCGTGGATCGGCATTTCCGATGCCTACGACGCCATCGTGATCGACGCCCCGAACAAGATCACGGTCAAGCTGAAGCGGCCGGTCCCGGCGGCGCTCCTGGAACTCACCATCGTGCGCCCGGTGCGGTTCCTGTCGCCCAAGGCGGCCGAGGGCCAGCCGATTGGCACCGGCCCGTGGATCGTGGAAAGCTATTCCTCGACCGAAACCATCCTGGTGCGCAACGATGCCTACTGGGGCGAAAAGCCCGCCTTCGCGCGGCTGGAACTGAAGGTCGTTCCCGACGAACTGGCCCGAGCGAACGCGCTGCGCGCGGGCGAACTGGATGTGATCGGCGGCGACTGGGTGTCCCCGCTGTCGCCGCGCCGCGCCAAGGCGCTGGAAGGCGAAGGCATGACCATCGTGGCCGAGCCGGGCACTGCGACCACGATCCTCGGCTATTCGCCGAAGTCGCCGATGATGCAGGACAAGGCGGTGCGCGACGCGATCTTCCTTGGCATCGACCGGGCGGCCGTCGCGGCGGTGCTGTTCGAGGGCTATGCCGACGCGACCGTGGACATTTTCCCGACGACCGTGCCGACGGCAGGCACCCGCACCCCGGTTCCCGCGCGTGACGTGGCGGCAGCGCAGGCCGCACTGACGGCGGGTGGCTGGACCGGCGATGCTGCGGGCTGGACCAAGGACGGCACACCGCTCGAGATCGCCTTCCTGGTGTCCGACGAAGCCTTCCCCGGATCGCGTCGCATCGCCGAGATGATCCAGGGCATGCTGATGGAAGTGGGCATCAAGGCGAACATCGAATCGGTCGATACCGCCACGATGCACTCGCGCCGCCCGGCCTTCGACTATGACCTGACCTTCTTTGCCACCTACGGGGCGCCCTACGATCCGCACGGCTCGCTGGCCTCGTCCTTCGTCACGGCAACCGATACCGGGCCGGACGGCAAGATCTATGTGCATCCCGATCTTGACGCGCTGGTGGCCATGGCGCTGGAAACCGGCGGTGATGCGCGCGAGGGCGCGATGCAGGCGGTCTATGACTGGCTGCGCGACAACACGGCGGCCTGTCCGCTGGTGGTGGTTCAGCGGCTTTGGGCGGTCAACCCGCGCGTGGCGGGCTTCAGCCTGCCGGTCAGTGACTATGACCTGCCCTACAAGGGCATCACGTTGGGCTAAAGCGGACTGCGTTTGATCCTACTCAAACGCCCGCTTTGACATTCTGCCTGATCACGCATTCCGAAAACCGCCTGCACCTTTCGGAATGCGCCTCGGGTCTGAAACAATGGAGGGAATACGACAATGCAACGCATGTTCATGCGGCGGACGGGGCTTGCCTTGTTCCTGATGCTGGCGGCAACGGCGCTGACCTTCTGGCTGGTCAGTGCCGCGCCTGGCAATGTCGCGTCGCTGATCGCGGAACGCGCCGCCGGCGCGGGTGCCGATGGCGCGATGATCGCAAGGATCGCCGACGATCTGGGTCTGAACGACCCGCTGCCGGTGCGCTATGTGCGCTGGCTCGGCGATGCGCTGACCGGCGATTTCGGCATCTCGCTGCGCACCGGAAAACCCATTTCCTACGAGTTTGCCGAGCGCATTCCGATGACGCTGGCGCTGCTGGCCGGGGGCGGTGTTCTGGCGCTGGTGATGTCGCTGGTGATGGGGCTGGCGGGGGCGGTTTCGAATGGCGGCCCGGTGGACCGTCTTCTGCACGGGCTGGCGCTGGTCGGAGCCTCGACCCCGAACTTCTTCGTGGCCGCAATACTGGTGATCGTCTTTTCGGTCTGGCTTGGCCTGGTGCCGACCTTCGGCGTGTCGGGGTTCACCTCGTGGTTCATGCCCTGGTTCACCATCGCGCTGTTCCCGGCCTCGGTCCTGGCCCGGGTCGTGCGCGTCAACCTTCAAGATTCGATGTCGCGGCCCTTTGCCACCACCGGTTTCGCCAAGGGCCTGACGCGCCGCGCCGTGCTGTTCCGCGAGGCGCTGCCCAACATCGCCATTCCCTACATGACCACCTTCGGCGCGCAATTCACCCTGATGATCATCGGGGCGATCGTGGTCGAACGGGTGTTCGGGCTGGCCGGTATCGGCGCCTTCTTCATCGAGGCGATCCGGTTCCGTGACTTCATTGGAATGCAAGCCGTGCTGACGTTGTTCGTGGTGTTCTTCGTCAGCGTCAACCTTTTCGTGGACGTGCTGGCGATGCTGGCCGATCCGCGCCTGCGCCGACCGAGGAAAGCATGATGAAGAACTGGCCCTGGCTTATCCTGACCCCCGCCATCCTATTCGTCCTGGTCGGCCTGTCTGCGCCGCTGATCATGACCTATGATCCCGCCGCACAAGATTACGGTGCGCTGCTGCAAGGCCCGTCGGGCGCGCACTGGCTGGGCACTGACTATCTCGGCCGCGACACGTTCAGCCGTATCATCGGCGGCGCGCGCACCTCGCTGGTCGCCATGGTCGTCGTGCTGGTTGTGGCGCTGGCGATCGGTGTCGTGATCGGATCTTTCGCGGGCTATGTCGGCGGACGGACGGAACTGGTGCTGATCTCGGTCATCGACATCGCGCTGGCCCTGCCGTCGCTGATCATCGCGCTGGCGCTGATGGGCGTGTTTTCGGGCGACAACTTCAACTGGATGACCGACTACTGGAAGATGATCGTCGCCCTGACGCTGGCCTGGTGGGCCAACTACGCCAGAATGAGCCGCGCCGTCGTGGTGGCCGAACTGCAGCAGCCCTATATCGAGGCCGCGCGCGTGATGGGCGCCTCCCACATCTGGATCTTCAGTCGCCACATCCTGCCGCATGTGCTGGGCCTGGTCGTGGTCTATGCCAGCGCCGATGCGGGCGCTCTGGTTCTGGCCATCGCCACGCTGTCCTTCCTGGGCCTTGGCGTCGCCCCGCCGACCCCGGAATGGGGGCAGATGCTGGTCGATGGCATGTCCTACATCGAGGAATACCCGGCCCTCGTCGTCATCCCCGGCGTGGCGCTGACCGCGGTGGTCGTCAGCTTCAACCTGCTGGGCGAAGCCTTCGCATTGCAAAAAGTGCCGCGCGCCGTCCGGGGCGGGCTCTTGCGGCGCAAGAAGGCGGCGCGTTCCAAAGAAGAAGCTGCGCGCAAGGAGGCCGAGGCATGAGTGTGCCTATCTACGAAGTCGAGGATCTGGTGATCGACCTTTACACGCCCACGGTTTCGGTCCGGGCTGTGGACGAGGCAGGGTTTCATGTGGCCCCCGGCGAAACGCTGGCCATTGTCGGCGAAAGCGGATCGGGCAAGACGGTGATGACGCTGGGCCCGCTGGGCCTGCTGCCCGAAGGGGTGGCGGTGGACTTGCGCGGCACGGCACGGGCCGATGGCAAGGACATCCTGTCGATGACCGCCGCCGAACTGTCGCGCCTGCGCGGTGGCTTTTTCGGCGTGATCTTTCAGGACCCGATGTCGGCGCTGAACCCGATGATGAAGATCGGACCACAATTGGCCGAACAGGCGCGGCGCTATGCCGGCCTTTCGCCCGAGGCCGCGCGCAAGGAGGCGGTATCGCTCCTCGCCCGCTCGGGCATTCCCGACCCGGAAGACCGATATGACCGCTATCCGCACGAATTGTCGGGCGGCATGCTGCAACGCGCGATGATCGCACTGGCGTTGGCCGCGCGGCCGCGTGTGCTGATCGCCGACGAGCCGACGACGGCGCTGGATGCCACGGTGCAGGCGCAGATTCTGGCGCTGATCCGTCAGATCCAGCAGGAAGACGGCATTGCCGTGATCCTGATCACCCACGACATAGGCGCGGTCTCTGTGCTGGCTGACCGGGTGGTGGTGCTTTACGCAGGCCAGGTCGCCGAGGAAGGCAGCGCCATAGACGTGCTGACCGCCCCGGTGCATCCCTATACGCGGGGGCTTCTGGCCTCGGTCCCCGACTTCCGGTCGGACATCGCCAGCGGCACCAAAGAAATCCCCGGCGTTCCGCCAAACCAGGCGCGGCTGGAACCCGGCTGCCGATTTGTAGACCGCTGCGACCGCGCCATTGCAACATGCCGGACGCAGCGCCCGAAACTGGCCACGGTGTCGCGGGGTCCGGTGCTGCACCGCGTCGCCTGCCCGGTCGTCATTGCCGCAGAGGGGATCGTGACCCATGACTGACAGCCCTGCCATCGAGGCGCGCAGCCTCAAGGTGCATTTCCAGACCGCGGCGGGCCTCGTCCGCGCGGTCGACGGGGTGGACCTGACCGTCGCGCGCGGTGCCTTCCACGGGATCGTGGGCGAAAGCGGCTGCGGCAAGACCACGCTCGCGCGCGCCCTGATCGGACTTCAGTCCGCAACCGAGGGGCAAGTGAACATCCTCGGCCGCGACCGGGCCACATGGGCGCGGGCCGACCGCCGGGGCTTTGCCCGTGCCGTGCAATTCATCTTCCAGGATCCGCTGGGGTCGATGAGCCGCCGCCAGACCGTCGGGCAGACGCTGGAGGAACCGCTTCTGATCCACGGGCAAGGCGACCGCGCCGCGCGTCAGGCGCGGGTGGCCGAACTGCTGGACCTCGTCGCGCTGCCCACGACGGTGCTGGACCGCCTGCCGCGTTCCCTTTCGGGCGGCCAACGGCAACGGGTGTCCATCGCCCGCGCGCTGGCGCTGTCGCCGCAACTCCTGATCTGCGACGAACCGCTTTCGGCGCTGGATGTTTCGGTGCGGGCGCAGATCGTGAACCTGTTCGCGCGGCTGCAGGCGCAGCTGGGCCTCACCATCGTGATCGTCGCGCATGACCTGGCCATCGTGCGCGAGGTCTGCTCGGCCGTCACGGTGATGTATCTGGGCCGCGTGGCCGAGGAAGGCACGGCAAGGGCGCTTTTTGCCGATCCCGCACATCCCTACAGCCAAGCGCTGCTGTCCGCCGTTCCCTCCGCCGATCCCCGGATCGAGGCCACCCGCCCACGCATCCTGCTTCAGGGCGATCCGCCCAGCCCGCGCAATCCGCCCCCCGGTTGTCGATTCTCCACCCGCTGCCCGGTGGCCGAGCCGCGGTGCCGCACATCGGAACCGGCGCTGCGCCCGGTCGCCCACGGCGGCGGCGCGGCATGTCATCTTGCGGATGCCAAGGCCCATGCGATGATCTGACATGCACGACACGGCCCCGGACACCCGCACCGCGACCCTGCACGCCCGCATCCGGGTGGACGTCGAGGCGCGCATCCTGTCGGGCGACTGGAAACCCGGTGCGCGGGTCCCGACGGAAACCGAACTGATGGCCGAATATGGCTGTTCGCGGATGACGGTGAACAAGGCGATGGCCTCGCTCGCCGCGAGCGGCCTGATCACCCGCAACCGCCGCGCGGGAACGGTCGTCGCGCGGCCAAGAATACACTCGGCAGTGTTGAACATTCCCGATGTCCGTGCCGAAATCGAGGCGCGTGGCGAAAGCTATGGCTATCGCACGCTTCTCGACGAGTTGCGCCCGCCCTGCTGTGTGCAACTCGGCGCGGAAGCTCACCATCTTGGGAGAAGCCGTTTCATCCGCTCGGTGCATCTGGCGGATGACAATCCGATCCTGGTCGAGGATCGGCACATCTTCCTTGACGCCGTGCCCGACGCCGCCACCGCGGACTTCAGGCACGAACCGCCGGGTCCGTGGCTGCTGGGTTGTGTCCCCTGGACCGAGGCCGAGCATCGCATCGCCGCCATTCCGGCCGACGCGCTGACGGCCCGGGCGCTGGGCATGACCCTGGGCGCAGCTTGCCTGCTGGTCGAGCGACGCACATGGCGCGGAGACGAAACCCTCACCATCGCTCGACAGGTCTTTCGCGGTGAGGCGTTCGACCTGACGGCCCGCTTCGGTCCGACGCCCATGGGTGGCTAAACCGGGGCCGCGGAGAGGGCCGACCCGGTTCGGTCGCAGCGCGATCCCACCTTGATCAGGGGCGAAAACCTGCATCTGCTGACGCCCTGACCCCTGCGCGCGGAACAACGCAGCCCGAGGCAAAAAAACTCGAGGCATTTGATCTTTGTCAAGGCGGGGCCGCTTCATGCGGCCCATGGTTTCAGCGACGGGCCGTCGAGCCCGCTGTCGAGTACAACTCATGCCCAGGACCGGACTACAGCCTTTTGTCATGCTCATCGCGCTCATTGCCGCGGTCTGGTCTTTCGCGCCGATGACGGGCGTATCGCAGGGGACCGACATATATCCGTCGGTCGGCGTGCAGCCGGTGCAAATGGTCACGGTCCCGGAGCCGCTTTCCGACTGGCATGAAGCCCAGGGCCTGTCCCACGCCATGACACATGCAAGCTGCTATGCCTGCGTCGTGGGTCCGTCCGGCCCGAAGGGGCGGGACATACGCCAAGGCAGATCGCTCGTCTCTCCGGCGATATCCACATTTCTGCTGGGGCGTCAGGTTGCGCCGCAGATGAGACCGCCCGACCGGAACGTTCTCCTCTGAGTCGAACTGAGCAATCGTCCGGCCTTTCAACCGGCACCTCAAACCCTTTCAAGAAGAGAACATCACATGCAAACCTCGAAACGGGAAGCCCTGCGGGTTTCCAAACAGTCCGTCGCAGCCTTCCGGAACACCTGTCTTGCCGTGCTGCTGGCATCAGCGGCCCAGCTTGTCCCGGCCAGCGCCGGTCAGGCCGCCGGAACCGGTTACGTCTATTCCGCCAATGAAGAGGCGCAGTCGCTCAGCCAGATCGACCTTGCATCGGGGCAAGTGACGACGATCCCTCTGCCGGTCACGCCACACAACGTCCAGGTGGCACCGGATGGCCAGTCCATCCTGGTTGTCGGCATGCCCGCCGGCGAAGGTCAGGACGGTGACAATTCCGCCACGGCGACCGGCAGCGGGATGAACATGGACAACACCATGGCCGAGGGAGAGCTTGTCGTGCTGAACGCGGCAAATCCTGCCGAACCCCCCAGGGTCATCAAGGTGGGCTCCGAGCCGGCCCATGTCGTCTCCGATGCCACCGGTGCCTTCGCCTTCGTCACGATTTCGGCGAGCAATCGCATCGACATCGTGGACCTGAAGCTCGGCGCGGTCGCAGGCTCGGTCCCGACCGGCGATTATCCTCATGGCCAGCGGCTTTCGCCAGATGGCAGAACGCTGCTGGTCGCCGATGTGAAGGGCAACGCGGTATCGTTCATCGATACCCGGGCAAGAACCGAAACCAAGCGGCTGGAGGTCGGCAAGGCACCCGTGCAGGTCGGCTTCCTGGCGGATGGCAGCAAGGCCTATGTGTCCCTGCGCGATGAGGATGCCGTGGCGGTCCTGGATGTGAAGGCAATGGAGGTTCTGACCCGCATCCCGGTTGGTGACGGCCCGATCCAGGTCGTTGCGACGCCGGACGGAAGCAAGGTCTTCGTCGCGCTGCAAGGCAGCGCCGATGCGCCGAACGACAAGGTCGCGGTCATCGACACGGCAACCGACACCGTCATCGCCACCGTCGTCACCGGCCTGGGCGCGCATGGGGTCAGCGTCAACGCGGAGGGCACGCAGGTTTTCGTGACCAATGTGAACGACGGCACCGTCTCGGCGATCGACACGGCAAGCCTTGAGGTGGTGGCGACCTACAAGGTTGGCCAGGGCCCGAACGGGATCAGTTTCCGCAAGTGAGGCCGCAGGCCCGTGCGGGCCGATGAAACAGGGGGCGCAGGCGCGGTTCCGGCCATGCCCGCGCCCCCAGCCTTGAGTTGACGCCGGCCCGGAGTTTCCACGCGCCCGGCTTTGGTGTTGTCCTATCCCTCCCGGGGGGTTAGGGTGAGCGCATGACCCAGGACCACCTGCACGCCACCCACCCGGCCATCGTGACCCGCCTGAAGCGCGCCGAAGGCCATCTGCGGCATGTGATCGGCATGATCGAAGCCGGCTTGCCCTGCGCCGACGTTGCGACCCAGCTTCTCGCCGTGGAACGGGCCGTCAGCGAGGCGAAGCGCACGCTGATCCATGACCATATCGACCATTGTCTCGATGACCTGTCCGCCCCCCTGCCGCGCGAGGAACGGGCGCGGATCGAAGAATTCAAACTGATCGCCAAATACCTTTGAGGACATGATGCTGAAAGCGGCACGGGAATGGTTCGGCTACGGCAGCGCCGGATACGAGGGGGCCGGCCAAGGGCACCAGCATGGTAGTGACGAGGGCGGGCACGGTCACACCCACGGCGTGATGGATCCGACCATCGCCACCACCACGCGCGGCATCTGGGCGATCAAATGGTCCTTCGCGGTGCTGTTCGTCGCCGCACTGGTTCAGGCGGCCATCATGGCCTTTTCCGGCAGCATCGCGCTTCTGGCCGACACGATCCACAATTTCGGCGATGCGGTGACGGCGATTCCGCTGTGGGTCGCCTTCATGCTGGCCCGCCGCAAGCCAAGCCGCACCTTCACCTATGGCCTCGGCCGGGCCGAGGATCTGGCGGGCCTTGCCATCGTCGGCCTGATCCTGTTTTCGGCCAGCGTGGCGGGTTACCAGTCGGTGCAGCGGCTGCTGAACCCCGAGCCGATCGGCTATCTCGGCTGGGTTGCCGCCGCCGGGATCATCGGCTTTGTCGCCAATGAAGGGGTGGCGGAGTTTCGCATCCGGGTCGGCCGCGAGATCAATTCGGCGGCGCTGATTGCCGACGGCTATCACGCCCGCACCGACGGCTTCACCAGCCTTGCCGTGGTTCTGGGGGCGTTCGGCGTCTGGCTGGGCTTTCCGCTCGCCGATCCGATCATCGGGTTGCTGATCACCGTGGCGATCTTCGGCATCGTCTGGCAATCGGGCCGGGCCGTCATCACCCGCATGCTGGACGGGGTGGAGCCCGAGATCCTGGCCGGGATCGACCATGCGGCCGTGCATGTCAGGGGGGTGCAGCGCGTCCATGCCGTGCAGGCGCGCTGGCTGGGGCACAAGCTGCATGCCGAAATGGCGGTGCAGCTGGACAAGACGCAGAGTCTGGCGCAGGCGCAGGCCATCGTCGCGACGCTGAAGGCCGAACTGACCGAACACCTGCCGGTGCTGGCGCAGGTCAGCATCCGCATCGAGGACGCGGCAGGGGAGGCGTCTCTTGCCGCTGCCGCCGCCGTGCCCGCCACCAGCCCGCATGGCCACCACCACGCCCCCGACCCGTTCAAGGTGAACTGCGCCCTGGCCGAGGGGGTGCTGAAAATCGTCGACACGCCGCAGGGCGAACGGATGCGCCTGACCTTGGCCCGTCACGCCGAAGGGCTGACGGCGCGGGTGGTCATCGACCGGCCCGCTGGTCCCGAAACCCTGGCCCTGCTGCCCGACCCCGCCGCCCCCTCCCACCTGCAAAGTGCCGAGGCCCCGGCGGAGCCGCATGAATTCAGCGCCCGACTGGCGTTGCAGGCGGCGGGACTGGCGCTCGACCTGCCGTTCCGGATGACCGAACCCGAAGGGCATCACCCGCACTGAGCCGAACCTCCTTGCCCGAAAGCGCCCGATGCTGAATATCCTTGCCAACCGAACTTTCCGACATCTCTTCGCCGCCCAGCTGATCGCGCTGATCGGCACCGGGCTGGCCACGGTCGCGCTCGGCCTGCTGGCCTGGCAACTGGCGGGCGAGAACGCGGGCCTGGTGCTGGGCACCGCACTGGCGATCAAGATGGTCGCCTATGTCACTCTGGCGCCGGTCGCCGCAGCCCTGGCGGAACGTCTGCCGCGCCGGGCCTTTCTGGTTGCCCTTGATCTGGTGCGCGCGGGCGTCGTGCTGTTCCTGCCCCTCGTGACCGAAGTCTGGCAGGTCTATGTGCTGATCTTCCTGTTGCAGGCGGCTTCGGCCGGCTTCACGCCGGCGTTCCAGGCGACCATTCCCGACGTGCTGCCCGAGGAGAAGGACTATACCAACGCGCTCTCGCTCATGCGGCTGACCGAGGATCTGGAGCAGCTCGTCAGCCCGATGCTGGCCGCCGCCCTGCTGACGGTCGTCAGCTTCCCGGTCCTGTTCGGCGGCACGGTCGCGGGTTTTGTCGCCTCGGCGCTGCTGGTGGCGACGGTCGCCCTGCCCGCCCGCGCGGTGGGCGCGCCGCAGGGGTTCTGGGCCGGCGTCACCAAGGGCGCACGCATCTATCTGGCGACGCCCCGCCTGCGCGGGCTGATGGTCATGGAAATGTCGGTCGCGGCGGCGGGGGCGATGGTCTATGTCAACACCGTGGTGCTGGTGCAGGCAAAGCTTGCCCTGGGCGAGCCGCAGGTGGCGCTCGCCTTTGCCGCGTTTGGTGCCGGGTCGATGCTGGCGGCGTTCCTGCTGCCGAAGATCCTCGAGCGTCTCCCCGACCGGCCGGTGATGCTGTCGGGTGCGGCGCTGATGGTGGCGGGGGTCGCGGTGACTTCGCTTGCGGGCGGGCTTGGCCTGCTGCTGGCGCTCTGGGCCGTCGTCGGGTTCGGGTTCTCGCTGACCCAGACGCCGATCGGCCGCATTCTGAACCGCTCGGCCCGGCCCGAGGACCGGCCCGCCGTCTTTGCCGCCCAGTTCGCGCTCTCCCACGCCGCCTGGCTTGTCACCTACCCGCTGGCGGGCTGGGCCGGTTCGGCGTTCGGTCTGTCCGCCGCCGCTGTCATCCTCGCGGTGATCGGCGCGGTGGCCTTGGCTGCGGTCATGATGCTCTGGCCGTCCCACGACCCGGACGACATCGCGCATGACCATGCCGACCTGCCGCCCGACCATCCCCACCTCAGGGAGCTTGCGGCACAGGGCCACCGCCACGCCTACCTGATCGACGACCTTCACCGCCGCTGGCCATCGGCGACCTGACCGGATGTGGACGTTATCCGCCCTGTTTCTCGCTGCGTTTGCCGCGGCGACATTGATCCCGGCCCAATCAGAGGCGGTGCTGGTCGGCATGCTTCTGGCGGAAGTGAATCCGGTCTGGCTGCTGCTTGCTGTCGCAACGACAGGCAATGTGCTGGGGTCTTTGGTAAACTGGGCGCTTGGCAGGTTTCTGCAGGGCTTTGCGCACCCCGGCTGGTTCCCCGCCTCACCGGAACAGATACAACGCGCCCAGGTGTGGTATGGCCGCCGCGGGTGGTGGACGCTGTTCGGGTCGTGGCTGCCGATCGTCGGCGATCCGCTGGTAGTGGCGGCAGGGCTGATGCGCGAACCGCTCTGGCGCGTTGCGCTGGTCGTCACGCTGGCCAAGGGGGGGCGCTACATTGTTCTGACCTGGATCACGTTGCGATTGATCTGACCCTCACCCTGCCCGCGGCGCCCAAAGAATGATCGCCGCCCCCACAAGGATGATCGTCGCGCCGGCCAGATCCCAGTGATCCGGCCTGCGACTCTCGACCAACCATAACCAAAGCAGAGAGGCCGTGACATAGACGCCGCCATAGGCCGCATAGGCCCGACCGGCAAAGTCCGACGGGGCGAGCGTCAGCAGCCAGGCGAATACGGCAAGGCTCACAAGACCGGGAAGCAGCCAGAGGGCGCTTGCCCCCTGCCGCATCCAGGCCCAGACGGCGAAGCAGCCCGCGATCTCGGCAAGCGCCGCACCCGCATAGACCGCAAGGGTTCCCGCCGGGGTCACGCAGCGGCCTCGGCTTCCGGGTGGCGATGGTCAGACACACAGAGCGAATGGTCGCCCAGCACCTCGATCACCCGGCAGTCGGCGATGCTACCGCCCGCGCATTGCACGACCATGCGCTCCAATTCCGCCTTCAGCGCCGTCAGCCGCGCAAGGCGGCTTTCGACTTCGGCAAGTTGTGCTTTGGCAATGGCATCGGCCGCAGCGCAGGGCTGGTCGGGCCGGTCCGAAAGGCTGAGCAGGTCGCGGATCGCCTCCAGCGTGAAGCCCAGGTCGCGCGCATGGCGGATGAAGGCCAGCCGGTCGAGCGCCTTGCGGCTGTAAAGCCGCTGGTTGCCGGCACTGCGTTCGGCTTCGGGCAAAAGACCGATCTGTTCATAGTAGCGGATCGTCGGCACCTTCACCCTGGCCGAAGCGCCAAGCTTCCCTATGGTCAACATCAGATTCCCCTTGAAGCTATAGTTGCTAGAGACATTAGTTACCTGATTCGATAAAGACAACTGCCCGACCGGGCTGGGAGAAGAAAATGGCTGCTACGGGAGCTGCAACGGAATCGGGCACTGCCTGCGACTGGAACGTGTCGGGCATGGATTGCGGATCCTGCGCGAACAAGATCAAGGATGCGGTGGCGCGCCTGCCGGGGGTGAGCGGCGTGGAGATCGGCCTGATGTCCGAACGCCTGCGCCTGACGCTGGACGAGACCAAGACCGGCCGCGACAAGGTCGAAAAGGTGGTGAAGTCGCTGGGCTACGGCCTGACGCCGCGCGCGGCGGGGGCGAAGATGGGGTTCGTGCTGCCCGGCGCCGCCCCGGCCAAGGAGCATGGCGACGCGCATGCCGGACATGATCATTCGAGGCACGACCACGACGGGCATGACCATTCCGGCCATGACCACGCGGGCCACGATCATTCCGGTCACGATCACAAGGGCCATGACCACGGCCCGAAGACTGCCACCGCAGCGAAACGTGACGACAGCGGCCATGGCAGCCCCGGTCATGTGCATGACGATCCCGCCGACCGCGGCAAGAGCTGGTACCAGACCGGCAAGGGCAAGCTGGTGATCTTCACCGCCGTCCTGCTGGGCGTGGCCTGGATCGTGGAGTATTTCGCGCCGCAGATCGGCAGATGGGCGTTCATCGCGGCCACCGTGATCGGTGCCGCGCCGGTGGCGCGGCGGGCCTTTGCCGCGTTGCGCGTGGGCCAGCCCTTCACCATCGAGATGCTAATGACCGTGGCCGCCACCGGCGCGCTGTTCATCGACGCTGCGGCCGAGGCGGCGCTGGTCGTGTTCCTGTTCGCGGTCGGCGAATTGCTGGAAGGCGTGGCCGCCGGCAAGGCGCGCGACGGTATCCGGGCACTGGCCAATCTGGTGCCGAAAACCGCGCAACTGCTGGTGAACGGCACCACGCGCGAAGTTCCGGCCGCCAGCCTCGAGGTCGGGCAGACCGTCCTCGTCCGCCCCGGTGACCGCATCCCGGCCGACGGCGCGATAACCGAGGGCACCAGCGGCGTCGATGACAGCCCGGTGACGGGCGAAAGCATGCCGGTGACCAAGGGGCCGGGCGATCCGGTCTATGCCGGCTCGATCAACACCGAGGCGGTGCTGAAGGTGACCGTCACCAAGGGCCCCGAGGACAACACCATCGCCCGCATCATCCGGCTGGTCGAGGAGGCCGAGGAGGCGCGCGCGCCGACCGAACGCTTCATCGACCGGTTCAGCCGCTGGTATATGCCCGCCATCGTCGGTGTCGCGGCGCTGGTCATCCTGGTGCCGCCACTGGCCTATGGCCAGCCCTGGGACACCTGGATCTACCGCGGCCTCGCGCTCCTGCTGATCGGCTGCCCCTGCGCGCTGGTGATCTCGGTCCCGGCCTCGATCGCTTCGGCGCTGTCCACAGGCGCACGGCGCGGGATGCTGATGAAGGGCGGCGCGGTGATCGAAGCCGCGTCCAAGGTCAGCCGCATCGCCTTTGACAAGACCGGCACGCTGACCCATGGCAAGCCGCGCGTCACCGATGTCGTCACCTTCGGCACCACGACCGAGGCCGAACTCCTGGCCGTTGCCGCGGGTGTCGAGACCGGATCGAGCCATCCGCTCGCGGTTGCCATCCTGAACAGGGCCAAGGAGGCGGGCATCGGGGCGTTGCCGTCGAAGGATGCCAAGGCGCTGATGGGCAAGGGCGTGGTCGCCACCGTCGGCGATGCGCCGGCCTGGGTGGCCTCGCCGCGCTACGCCAGCCAGAACGGCGGGCTTGACGCAGCCGGCCTCACCCGCGCCGCCGTGTTCGAGGACGAGGGCAAGACGGCGGTGGCGGTCTATCGCGACAAGACCCCGCTGGGCCTGATCGCCATGCGCGACGAGCCGCGCGCCGATGCCCCCGAGGCGGTGCGCCAGCTCAAGGCCATGGGCATCACCTCGGTCATGCTGACCGGCGACAACCCGCGCACGGCCAAGGCCATCGCGGGCAGTCTCGGCCTTGAGTTCGAGGCCGACATGATGCCCGAGGACAAGCTGAACTACATCCGCACCCTGAGCGAGCACGGTGGCGTGATGATGATCGGCGACGGCATCAACGATGCCCCGGCGCTGAAACAGGCGAGCGTCGGCGTGGCGATGGGGTCGGGCACCGATGTGGCGCTGGAAACCGCCGATGCGGCGATCCTGCGCGACCGGGTGACCGATGTTCCGGCCAAGATCCGCCTGACCCGCGCCGCCATGGCCAACATCCGCCAGAATGTCACCATCGCGCTTGGCCTGAAGGGCGTGTTCCTTGTGACCTCGGTTCTGGGGCTGACAGGGCTCTGGATCGCGATTCTGGCCGATACCGGCGCGACCGTGCTGGTCACGCTGAACGCGCTGCGGCTCTTGCGCTTCAACCCCGAGCGCGAGGGGTGAAAGTTGGGCGAAGCCCACAGCCATGGCGGCGATCTGCAGACCGGAAACGTCGACCGTGTCCGGGTGGTGTTCTGGCTGACCGCAAGCTATGCGGCGGTGCAGGCCGTCGGCGGCTGGTACTCCGGCTCGCTGGCGCTGATCGCCGACAGCGGTCACATGGTGTCGGATGCCGCGGCACTGCTGCTGGCGCTGATCGCCTACCGTGTCGCGGCACGGGCGGCGGATGCGACACGGACCTACGGCTTTCACCGCGTGCGGGTGTTGGCGGCGCTGGCCAACGGGGCCTCGTTGCTGCTGCTGGTGGCCTGGATCACCTGGGAGGCCGTGGGGCGGATCGGCCAGCCAATCGAAATTCTGGCCGGGCCGATGCTGGCCATCGCCTGCATCGGGCTGTCCGTCAACCTGTTCGGGGCCTGGTACCTGTCGCGGGGGGACCGGCGCGACACCAACCTGAAGGGCGCGTTCCTGCACGTTCTGGGCGACCTCCTGGGATCGGTCGGCGCGATTCTTGCGGCGATCGGCATCCTGCTCACCGGCTGGGTGATCCTCGATCCCTTGCTGTCCGTGCTGGTGGCGGCGCTGGTGGTCCGGTCCGCCTGGACTCTGGTATCCGAATCGCTCCGCGTGCTGTTGCAGGCCGTGCCGCAAGGCGTCGATGCGCGCGCGGTCGAAATCGATCTGGCCACCCTGCCCGGCATCGCCTCGGCCGGGCATTTTCATGCCTGGGTATTGACTGACAATTCCACTGTGGCGACGGTGCATGTCACGCCCGCACCGGGGGCCGATGCGCTGACTTTGCCTGAACTTGTCGTGAAGCGCCTTCACGACCGCCACGATATAGATCATGTAACGGTTCAGGTTGACCCGCCCGGCGCCATCATCATGGCGCATGGAACCCCGGCCGCGACGGCCAAAACATGAGGAAGAGCCATGTCTGAACAACCTGTTACTCTGCGCGAACCGGGCGGGCCGCAAGGCGGCATGCTGTGCCCGGTCTGCCGCGTCGATCTGGTGATGGCCGACAAGCAGGGTGTCGAGATCGACTACTGCCCGAAATGCCGCGGGATCTGGCTGGACCGGGGCGAGATCGACAAGATCATCGAGCGCAGCCTTGATCAGGAAGGGGCGCGCGGCGGACCCCGCGCCGCCCCCTACCCCGATCCCGCGGCGCCTCCGGCCTATCCGCCCCAAGGGTATCCGCAATCGCAGGGCGGGCAGGGTCATGGCGGCAGCCACCGGGGCGGCGGGCATCACGGCTCATCGGGCGGCTATGACAAGCATGGACGCCGATCCTGGCTGAGGGATCTGTTTGACTGACGCGCCCCCCTCCAAACGGCCGCTGCCCGGACCCGCGGCCCTGATCGGGGTCATGATGACTGCTTTCGCGTTGGATCAGTTCACGAAATGGCTGATGGTCGCGGTGGTCATGCGGCCTCCGCGTCTCATCCCGGTGCTGCCCGGCTTCAACCTGACCCTCGGCTTCAACGAAGGGGCGAGTTTCGGCATGATGTCGGGCGTCATGGCGGGCAAGCCGCTGCTGATGGTGGCTCTGACAGGGCTTCTGGCCCTGATGATCGCCGTCATGGCCATTCGGGCGAACCACCCTCTGGAAAGGGCAGGTTTTGCGCTGATCGTGGGCGGCGCGCTTGGCAATATTTTCGACCGGTTGCGGCAGGGCGCGGTAACTGACTTCCTCGATCTTTACTGGCGCGACTGGCACTGGCCGACGTTCAATGTTGCGGATATAGCGATAGCGCTGGGCGCCCTTTGCGTCCTGGGGGCCGTTCTTCCCCCTCGTCGTCACAAGGAGTCCGCATCTTGACCGAAACTGACCGCCAGACCCTGTCCCGCGATGACCTGCCGCTGATGATCGCCTTCCTGATCGCGCTGGCGGCAACGCTTGGGGCGCTTTTCATCGGCGAGGTGCTGGGGCAGACGCCCTGCGTGCTGTGCTGGTATCAGCGCATCGCCATGTTCCCGCTGGCGGTGATCCTGGGCGTCGGCCTGGTGCGGAACGATCCGGCCGTGCGCGCCTATGCCCTGCCGCTGGCACTGGCCGGACTGGCCGTGGCGGTCTGGCACAGCGGCCTCTACGCCGGCGTGATCCCCAAGGCGGTTGCCCCTTGCACCAAAAATGGCCCCTCCTGCACCGACGCGGGGATGCTCATCCTGGGATTTCCCATCCCCTACCTCTCGCTTTTGTCCTTCGCGGGCATCCTCAGCAGCCTTTTTGTCGTGAAAGGACCCAGAACATGAACCGCCGCACCCTCATCCTTGGAACCGCCGCCGTTGGCCTTGCCGTGTTTGGCGGCGGCTATGCGGTTGTTTCGCGCCGCCGTGCCGCCGAACTGGCCGCTGCGCAGGACAAGGCCAACACCGATGGCCCCGGCTTCGATCCTTCGATCCTGATCCGCCCGAACTCGCCAGTTCTGGGTCCCGCCGATGCGCCGGTCACGCTGGTGGAGTTCTTCGATCCGTCCTGCGAGGCCTGCCGCTATTTCCACCCGATCCTCCAACGCCTGCGCGGGACGTTCCAGAAGGAACTGCGCATCGTCATGCGTTACACCATGTTCCATCAGGGCTCGGACGAGGCGGTGCGCATCCTCGAAACCGCCCGCGCGCAGGATATGTTCGAGCCGATTCTGAACGTGCTGCTGGACCGGCAGCCGGAATGGGCCAAGGACGGCGCTCCAGACCTGGATCTGGCCTGGCAGATCGCGGGCGAGAACGGGCTTGATCTGGCGAAGGCCAAGGTCGATCGCGAATTGCCGGGTATCGTCGCCATCATCAATCAGGACAATGCCGACGTGCAGGCGGCGGGCATTCGTGGCACGCCCACCTTCTTCGTCAATGCCAAGCAGATCCTCGAAGCCGACGAAAAGGCACTCTACGACGCCGTCCGCCGCGAATTGGGCCAGACCTGACCCGCCCAGACCTGACACCGCCCGGCGTGACCCGCCGGGCTCAGCCGCGGCCGGCGAAGGCGGCCAACAGGGCCAGTGTCCGCTCACTGACGTGATGCTCGATCCCCTCCGCATCATGTTCCGCCGTCTCAGGGTCAAGACCAAGCCGGACCAGGAACCGCAGCACGATATCGTGACGACGGCGACACTCCAGAGCAAGCGACCGACCGTCTTCCGTCAGAAAGACCGAACGGTATTTCGCGCGCGTGACCAGCCCCTCGCGGGCCAGCCGGTCCAGCGTTTTTGTCACCGTCGGCACGCGCACACCAAGCTTTGCCGCGATGTCCACGGGACGAGCCTCGCCCTGGGCGAGGATCAGTTCCGCGATCAATTCGACGTAGTCCTCTGCAAGTTCGCTGCGCCGTGCTGCTCGCACACCCTGAAACGCTTCCGCACGGGTATCTGCTGAACGCTCTTCGCCAACGGCGGACAGAGGGGGCTGAAAATCATCGTGCATCATTGCTGCAGTCTCGCACGAACCGGATTGACAGGTAAAGGCGTAGAGTGGATTGTTAGCCATGTCTAACTTTTGCCGCCGACCCTTTGATTCGCGCGCCAGCAAGGAAAGCCTGACCCATGCCCGCCGACAAAGTGACTTCGGTTGATCCCTCGCGCCGGGCGCTGCTGGTTGGCGGGCTTGTCGCCGCCAGCGGGGCTGTCATAGCCGGCACCAGCGCGCGGTCGCAGACCGCACCCGCCCCCATGGCAGGTCACGACATGTCCGCCATGCCGACCGATCCCTATGCGGCGCCGATGCCAGGCATGGCGCATGGCAACATGACGACCGTGGGCCGGGTAGATCATGCCAGGAACGGCTTCGACCCAACGGAAATGCTGACGGACTGGGAGACGGGCCGAACAGAAATATTACCTGATGGCCGGACGCTGCGCACCTTCGAGGTCGATGCCATCGACAAGGACATCGAGATCGCGCCCGGCATCTTCTTTCCCGCTTGGACCTACAACGGCCGCGTGCCCGGCCCCGCATTCCGGGCGAAGGAAGGCGAAAAGCTGCGGATCATCTTCCGCAACAATGGCTCGCACCCCCATTCGATGCATTTCCACGGCATCCACGCGGCGCGGATGGATGGCATTCCCGGCGCCGGACTGATCGGTCCCGGCGATGAATTTGTCTATGAGTTCGACGCCAAACCCTTTGGCTGCCATCTCTACCACTGTCACGCCCTGCCGCTGAAACGGCATATCCACAAGGGCATGTACGGTCTGTTCGTGATCGACCCCGATCCCGCGCGCCACCCCGACCAGGCTGCGGTCGCGGCCTCGCGCGTGCTGGGCAGCCCCGAGAATGCCGAATGGCAGGAACTGGCGATGGTGATGAACGCCTTCGACACCAATTTCGACGGTGGCAACGAGGTCTATGCCTGCAACACCGTGGGCCAAGCCTACATGAACGTGCCGATCCAGATCGACAAGACACGTCCGGTGCGGCTCTACCTGGTGAACGTGACCGAGTTCGACCCGATCAACTCCTTGCATTTGCATGGCAATTTCTTTGACTACTACGATTCCGGCACTACGCTGACGCCGACCTTGCGCACCGTCGACATCATCATGCAGTGCCAGGGGCAGCGCGGCATCCTCGAATTCAGCTTCGCCGAGCATGAGGATGGTCTTTACATGTTCCACGCCCACCAGTCCGAGTTCACCGAACTTGGCTGGGTCGGCATGTTCGACGTGAGGGGGCCCGGCGCATGAGCGATCAATCCACACCGGCACACCCGCCGCTGATGCGTATCCTTTTGGTGTTGCTGCCGCTGGCGGCGATACTTGCAGCGTTCGTCTGGATCGCCTGGCTCGATCCCCTGCGCGGTTTCAACAATGGCGCGCCACCCGTCGAGTCGCTGACGATCGAGCGGACCATCCTGGACGAGAACGGGATCGGTCTCCTGGTCCGCGCCGGCGGGTCGGAAGCCATGAAAATCGCCCAGGTGGCAGTGGACGACGCCTTCTGGACCTTCACGCAAGACCCGCCGGGACCGATCAAGCGCGGTGAGGCCGTCTGGGTCCAGATCCCTTACCCTTGGGTTGTTGGCGAGGCGCATCTTGTCGCGCTGCTGTCGAATACCGGCACGATCTTCGAGGAACAGATCGCGGTGGCCGTGCCGACGCCCAAACCTGCCGCTGCCCAGCTTCGCCTTCAGGCCATGGTCGGTGCTCTCGTCGGCCTGCTGCCGGTGGCCGTTGGCCTGATGTTTTATCCGGCAATGCGCAGTTTCGGCCGGGGCGGCATGAACTTCGTGCTGGCGCTGACCGTGGGCATGCTGGCCTTTCTGCTGCTCGACACCCTGTCCGAGTCGATGGAACTGGCCGCCGAGGCCGCTGCCGTGTTTCAGGGTTCGGCCATGGTCTGGCTGGCGGCGCTGGCGAGCTTCCTCCTGCTGATGGCGATCGGACGCTGGCGCGGCAGCCCGGAAGGTCTGGCGCTGGCCTATTTCATCGCCTTCGGCATCGGGTTGCATAACTTCGGTGAAGGTCTGGCAATCGGCGGCGCCTTTGCGGCAGGATCGGCGGGGCTTGGCACGTTCCTCGTCCTCGGCTTCGCACTGCACAACGTGACCGAAGGCATCGGCATTGCCGCGCCGATCCTTCGCATCCGCCCGCCGCTCTGGACCTTCGCCGCCCTGACGCTTCTGGCCGGCGGCCCGGCCGTGCTGGGAATGTGGGCAGGCAGCCTCGCCTATGCGCCGCAATGGTCAGCATTGGCACTGGCCATCGGGGCGGGTGCCATTCTGCAGGTCATGGTCGAGGTCAGCGCCTATCTGATGCGCCAGAACAGCGACCGGCAGGCGGTGCTGCTGTCCCCGGCGGTTCTGGGCGGCTTTCTGGGCGGGATCGCGTTCATGTATGCCACCGCGGCGCTGATCAAGGTCTGACACGACCGGTGCCATCGGGTTGAACCATGCCAGATGGCAGGCGGACGTGATCCGGCACGCTGCTTGCCCGTGGCAGCCGCCGCTGCTGACCCGGCATCGAACCGGTCGCGTGCAATCCTTTCCGAAGCCACGTCCTGCTGATCGGCGAAACATCGCCTGTGATGGAAGACTCACGGATATGTCGCTTGAACCTCTGGTTGCCAAAGGTTCTAGAGCGCAGTCGCAATCAATCACCCGGATTCTTCATGCGCCTTCGCCCCCTGCAAATCACGCTTTGGATGGCCGCCCTTGCGGCGACCCTTCTTTTTGGCTGGTCGCGGTGGATTGCCGAGGACCAAGGAACTGCGCTGTCTGCATCAACCTTCGAACCGACATTCGCCTTGGCGGACGGTGAAGGCAGGGTTCGGACCACTGGCGAGTTTCGCGGCAGGTTCCTGCTCGTCTTCTTCGGGTTCACCAATTGCCCGGATGTCTGCCCGACCACTCTGGCCGAGGTGGCGCAGGTCATGGATGATCTTGGGCCGGATGCCGACAAGGTGCGGCCAATCTTCATCTCGGTCGATCCCGAACGGGATCGGCGGCTGGGTCTTGATGACTTCACCCAAGCCTTCCACCCGGCGATCATTGGCCTTGCCGGGACAGAGACGGAAACGCGCGCCGCCGCAGAGAGCTTCAAGATCTATTTCGAGCGTGAGGACGATACCTCCGCGCCGGACGGCTACACCATGTCGCACAGCCCGGGCCTTTTCCTCGTCGGCCCGGACGGTGCATGGATACGCCAGTTCACCTACGGCACGCCCGCCGCAGAGATTCTTTCCGACCTTCAATCGAGACTCTGAGTCATGAAACGCCTGATCCTGACAACTGCCCTGACCCTCGCAGCGCCCGCAGCCTACGCCTGCGAGACCGTCACGCTCGGCGACCTGACAATCGGACATGCCTGGTCAAAGGCGACCATCGGCGCGAGCCGCCCGGCCGTGTTCTATGTCGAGATTGCCAACAATGGTGCTACAGATGACGCCCTTGTCGGCATCGCGACCCCGGCGGCCGGCAAGCCGATGCTGCATGAGACCGTGGTCACCGATGGCGTCGCCTCGATGCCACACGCCATGTCCGTTCCGGTTCCGGCGGGTCAGAGCGCCGAACTGGCCCCCGGCGGCTTTCACGGCATGCTGATGGGCCTTGCCGCGGCGCTGAAGGAGGGAGACCGCTTCCCGGTCACGCTGCGCTTCGAAAAGGCAGGCGAGGTCACGGTCAGCGTCGACGTCCTGTCCTTGCGTGCGGAGGGTTCGGATTGCGCGGACGCCGGACAGTGATTCTCGGCCTCGGCGGGGCCGCTGCCGCCCTGGCCTTCATGCTGGGCCTTGGCGCCTGGCGCACGCGCAACAATCCGACCGCAAGCGCCGTCCTGCCGCTGCCCCTCGACGACATGGGCTGGCAGCTCACCGGTCATCGTGGGCAAATGGCCCGGCCGACCAGGTCGCCCGCACGGCTGCGGAGTTCCGCGTGGGGGTGGCGTTGTGACGCGCTATGCGCATCTTTCAAAGATCACGGAAACAGTGCGCGAAGGGGTACGCGTGAAGGCCGGTGACAGGATCGCAGCTGTCGGGGCAACCGGCCTCGTCAGCGGCCCTAACCTTCATTACGAGGTGCGCGTCGACGGTCGGCCCGTAGATCCGACGGACCGCGACGCCCTGCCGGAACAGGAAATTGCGTCAGCTGACGACCTCGGTGCGCTTGAAACATGGCGCCGGGCGACCGGTTTCGCACGAACTTCACCGGAGAACAAAGGATGACCTTCCTGCGCATTGGTCGTCGGCAGTTCATCCTCGCAGGGGCAGCTGCCGCTGCGCTAGCGCCGGCAAGGGTCAGCGCCGCCCATTCACGTGGTAAAGGGAAGGGGCTGCGAAGGATGGGTGGCTTAGCTGCGCAGCGAGGGGTTGACCGTCACGGATGAGATTTCCTACGCGACCCTTTTGATCCGCTACAAGATGGACCTTGGAATTCCCGCCAGGGCATTCTCTTGCCATACTGGGACGATCAACGGATATGCGCTTGAAGCGCCATGCGCCTGCGGCAGATATCCGTCGGCTGCTGGTCGAAAAACCCGATGCGCTCGGTCTCGCTGTGCCCGATATGCCATATGGCTCCCCGGGAATGGGATCGGAGGATGGTCGCGATGCCTACGATGTCCTTCTCATCAAGCGCGATGGCACGCTTGAGGTGTTCACCAACTATCCGGCTGCGCAATTGCCTCGGCCATTGTCTATGGCTTGCGGGCGCCCGAGTTCGCCCAGACCCTGCCTGTCCCATAACCCGCAGACACTCCACCCGGAAAAGCGGGAGACGGGCGAACCCGATCCCGTCGCAGGACCGGTGTTCGCGACCGATCCCCCGCCCCGTCCCGGCAGGGGGGCGACAGCAGGGGCTGACGAGCCGCGCGCAGCCGGAATGGCGTCTCGCCAGGGAAGGACCGACGGCCCAAGTGGTGCCGATGGCCACAAAAGCAGCGCCGCGGCCGGGACGTTTGTTCATCCAGGGCGCCGCACCCGGGGGTCGGGGCCCGCGGCAACCCGCGGACCCCGATGTCGATCATGCCGAGACGGCAAACTCGGTCATCATGCCCGTCGCCAGATGCGGCATGTGGTGGCAGTGCAGCATCCAGCGCGCGACCTCGCCCGCATCCACCGCGATCGTCACCATGCCCATCGGCGGCACATGCACCGTATCGCGCACCGCGCCGGCGATGCGCTGCATGTTGACGCCCACCACCTGGAAGGCATGGCCGTGCAGGTGCATCGGATGCGGCATCATTGACATGTTGTGGAAGGTGATCTCCACCCGCTCGCCGGTTTTCGCCGTCACCGGAATGTGGCTGCCCCAGGTCTGGCCGTTGATCGTCCAGACATAGGGCATCATTGACCCGCCCAGCATCAACATCGGCTGCGACGAGGCTGCCCGTTCCGGCAGGGGCGTCACCGCGCGCAGCGCGGCCTCCTGCGTCAGATCGGCGCTGAAGGCCGGATGGTCGGCCTCGGACAGGTCTGCAACCTTCGTCACGGCCGCGCCGGGCGTGGCAAGGATCAGACCTGTCCGCTCTTTCGCGCCTTCCCGCAGCGCAAGGATCGGGAAGGCCCCGCCCTCGCCCGGCACCTCCAGCTCGATGTCGAGCCGCTGGCCCATGGCCAGGCCAAAGCGGCTGCCGGGCAAGGGCTGCACCGGCTCGCCGTCCACGGCGACCAGCCGCCCCGGCAAAGTGCCGGTATCAAGCCAGAACACCGTCGCCGCCGCCGCGTTGATGACGCGGACCAGCACACGGCCGCCCCTGTCCACCTGCACGACCTCGGGGTCGTCGAGCGTGCGATCGTTGGCGAGGTAGGCATCGAAGTTGTAGTCGTTCAGGTCCATCTCCATGCCGGCCGTGCCCGGCATCGTCATCGCGCCCTGCCCCATCGCGCCCATGTCCATGCCCGACATGTCCATGCCCTGCATGTTGCCCATGCCCTGCCCTTCCGGCATGGACATCGCGCCGGTCGCGGGCTGGCCCATGTCCATTCCGGCCATGCCCTGCATCGACGCACCGCCGGTGATCTCGGCCAGCACCTCGGCGGGCGACCTGAACGAGAAATCGTGCAGGAACAGCGTCACCTCCTGCCGGTCGGCGGCCATGTCCTCGGGCCGCCGGACCACCAGCGGCGCGGCAAGCAGCAGCATCTCGTGCTCGGGGACATGGGCGTGCATCCAGTGCGTGCCGGGCCGGGCGGCAAAGTCATAGGCGCGCGTCTCGCCCGGTTGCAGCATCGGCATCGGCAGGTCCGGGACGCCGTCCTGGGCATTCGGCGGAAGCTGCCCGTGCCAATGGATGATCGTCGGCGCGTCCAGCGTGTTGGTCAGATCGACGGCAAAGGCCTGGCCGGGATCAAGCACAAGACCGGAGCGGCCAGCGCCATCCAGCAGGCCCCAGACGGTTGCGGCCTTGCCCCGCACGTCGATCGTGCGGGTGGTGGCCGAAAGCGTCATCCGGGTGGATTGGGCCCGCAACCGGGCGGGCAGGATCAGGGAAGCGGCCGAAGCCGTCGAGGCGGCCAGAAAGCCGCGGCGTGTCAGAAGCGACATGTGAGTTCTCCAGTGAGTCGCAGGAAGTGAGGAACGGCCAGACCGGAGCAATGGCTTCCGATCCGCAAGGTCAGATCACTGCGACTTTCGGCGGGGGGCCGGGCGGCGGAATGGCCAGCAACGGCGCGAGCGGCGCATGACCGATGTGCAGGTCGGCGGCCTGCGCCACCCTTTCGACGCTACGGTTGGCCACCGGCAGGGTCGCCGCCGCAACGAGGCAATGCTGTCGGCACAACAGCATCTGTGCGTCGTCAGTCTGAGCCTCGTCCATCCCGGTCATGGCAACCGTGTGGCCAGCCATGACCATCATCTGGACATGTCCCGCCGCCATCTGCGGCCCAGCTTCGGTCAGGGTCAGCACGGGCACCAGCGTCACCAGCGCATAAGCTGCCAGAACCAAAGCGCGAATTTGGATACCCAGAAAGACCATGGAATGCTCCTATCAGGTCAATCTGGCTTCGTCATATGACAGTTTGGTGTCTTGGGTCGCCAGTGCGATGCGACAGGCCGGCTCGTCGTCGGCAACGATCATCCCGGCCCGGTCGCAAACCCGGCCGCGATCGGGCCGGACAAGCCGCAGGCTGATCCGGTATTCCTCGGCAAGCGCGGAATATTGCTCTGCATCGCGGACACCCGGTTGCCACATCCGCAGGCCCAGGATGCCGGTGAACGATGCCACGGCGCCCCGAGGCACGATGGCCCGTCGCGCTGTCGCTTTGCCGGCCAGAGCGGTTTGCCGATCAGGTCTGCGCACGGTCGCCACCCTCCCTTGTCGGGTCAGACCAACCCCTTGCGCCGACGGTCCGCAGGTAGGCGGCCCCGCGCAATGAGAAGACAACAAGGACCAGCCCCACGAACCAGGGCTGCAACGGGTTCGGATCGGGAACCGCACGATGGAAACTCAGGAAATGAGCGAACAGGAAATAGGCGACATGCGCGACGGTCAGCCACCACAGCGGCAAAATGCCCATCTGGAGGAACTTCCAGCCCGAAACGCCAAGCCGTCGCATAGCCATGTCGCTGGATGTCGCGGCAAGAAGGATGGTCAGGACAAGCGCGGCAAGCCCGATGGCATTGGCAAGCGCAAAACCGTTCTGGACCATGACGTAAACCCGAAGCTCCGGGTGCCATTCAAACCCGAAGAGCCGCATCAGGTCCCATTCGACCCAGCCGACCAGGATCACGGCGGTGTGGACAAGGGCAAGAAGACAGCCGTGGATGCCAAACTCGCGCCGGAGCGGCAGGATGAGGGTGGCCCGCCGCAGGAAACGCGTCAGCGGTCCGAGACCGACAGACATCGCGACAAGCACCAGTGAGGCGTCCGCGAACGCCCGGTTCCAGCGATGCATCGGGCTCCAACCGCCATGCACCATGGAAAAGCCGAGCACGAGCATCGCCCCGAGAGCCACCACGACCGCATGGCGGACCATCGTCTTTTGCAGGAGGTGACGGACAACGGGCCGTGCCCCCGCGCTTTCCGACATGTTCATTCGATTCCTCCATCCGAAGCTGAACCGGGCCTTGCGGAATGGAGGGGCGGCCCCCCGGCATCACGAAATGCCCGCCAGGCACCAAAGGCCGCGACCCCCATGGCAATAACGCCTGCCGTTGCCAGATAGGGCCGAATGGGATCGAACCAGGCCAGCAGGGCCGGCCCACCGAAAATCAGCATCAGGATCTTGTTGCAGGTCGGGCAGGCAATCCCGAGAAAGCTTGCGATCCCGCCGGTCCCGGAGGTGCGCATCCGGCACTGCGGCACCCAAAGTCCGGCCGTCATGCCGGCAAACCTCTCGGCAACTGGTCATCAAGGCCCAAGCTGAGGGCTTCAAGGACTAGCTTGCGCAGCTTGTCGCGTTGCTTGTCACTCAGGGTTGTCCCGATCCCGAACAGCGATTGTTGCTCTCTGATGGTCGGTTCCAACTTCGCCATGACCTTCCGGCGCGCGATGATCCGCTTGCGTTCGGCAGCGGCCTCCGCTTCGGACATGGTGGCGGGGTCACGCTCCTGAGGGGCGTAAACGCGCAGCTTGCCTATGTCTCGTCCGCGGTTATTGTCTGCCATGACAAAGAGGTAGCAGAGCGGGTGACGGCGACCAATTGCTGTTGCACGTCGGCGCTTCGTCGTTTAAACGAGGCGTCGCGTAGCCCCAATAGCTCAGCTGGTAGAGCACTTCATTCGTAATGAAGGGGTCTTCGGTTCGAATCCGGATTGGGGCACGCGTTCGCCTTCTGCGTCACTCTTGCAACATCCTTGCAATGCAGCAGACGGCTTAGCGAAAATCCAATGAAAACAAGCGGGTTAGGCGCTTCCCCACGTCATTCGTAATGATGGGGTCGGGGGTTCGAGTCCCTTCAGCGGCACCATTCTTCTCGGGAACCCGCTGAAGGCAGGCTCCGGACGTCAGGCCCGGAAGGTGATCCGCCCCCCGGCAATCGTGAGCGCGGCCGACAGACCGGCGATCTGATCGGGCCGCGCCTGCTCGATATCGCCCGACAGAACCACGATGTCGGCGGCCAGACCGGGCCTGAGCGTCCCGGTCAACTTTTCCCAATGCGCCGCATGGGCCCCTCCGGCGGTATAGGCCTGCAGCGTCTCCGGCAGGCTGACCCGCTGATCGCTGGCGCCCGGCGCATCGAACGTCTGCCGCGTCACCGCAGCCCCAATGCCGCGCAGCACCGAAATGTCCGTCACCGGCCAGTCCGAGGCAAAGGCAAGGGCCGCGCCGGCTTCGGCAAGGGTCCGGGCCAGATAGGCATCCTTCAGCCGCGCGGCCCCGATAGTGTGGATGGTGGGTTCCAGCCCGAAGTCCATGGCGCCGGGCGCATGGACCGGCTGGACCGAGGCGATGATCCCCAAGTCCCCAAGGCGCGGAATGTCGGCGGGGTCGATCAGTTCGATATGTTCGATCCGGTGGCGGCTGTCGCGCACGCCGTTGGCGCGCTGCGCCGCCTCATACCCATCAATCGTCGTGCGCACCGCCCCGTCGCCGATGGCATGAACGGCGATCTGCAGCCCGCGCCGGTCGATTTCGGTCGCGATCTGGTTGAAGCGCGCGGGCGGGAAGAGCGGATCGCCCCGGTGCCCGGGGTGGCCTGCATAGTCGTTCAGCATGAAGGCGGTGCGGCTGTCCATCACGCCGTCCATGAACATCTTCACGAACCCGGACGAAAGCCACTCGTCGTTGAAGGATCCGGTCATCTCGTCGGCCCGCGCAAGCTCTGCGAGATCCATGTGCGGCTTGAAATGGAAGGGCACCTTGACCCGCGCGGTCAGGCCACCCTGGCGCTGAAGCGCCCGCAGGAGTTCGAGCGTATAGAGGTTGCCATCCATGTTGACCATCGAGGTGACGCCATGGCGGGCGCAGTGCGCAAGACCGTTCGCCACCTTGGCCCGGTCGATGGCCTGTTCGGCATCGGAGGGCCAGGGCGAAGGTTCGCCGCCCGTCGCAATCCCGAGATTGAGCCGCGCCTCACCCCCGAGCGCAATGACCGAAGCGAAGGCTTCGAATTCACGCAACTCGCCTGAGGCCAGGCCGTCGTCCCCCATCACCACCTCGTGCCCATGCGGCATCACGGCCCCCTGCAACAGGCCCGCGGCCTTCAGCGCGGCGGTGTTCGCCCAGACGGTATGATGGTCGTGGGCGGTGATCGCGATTGGCCGGTCGGCGATGATCGCATCGAGGTCATGGCGGTTCATCGGATGATCGAGCATCGCATAATGCCCGCCCTGCGCCATCAGAAGCGGCCGGCCGGGGTGCCTTGCGCCAAAGTTGCGGAAAGCATCGGCCAGAGCCTCGGTCCCCTCGATGCCGCCCAGCTGCAGATGCGCCAGCTCGGCCCCGCCAAGGACCAGGTGCAGGTGGCTTTCCACGAAGCCCGGCAAGAGCGTCGCGCCTGCGCAGTCGATCACCTCGGTCTGCGGGCCCGCCAGCGCCTCGATCGGCGCACGCGCGCCAAGCGCCAGGATACGGTCGCCGGCAAGTGCTACGGCACTGGCGCGGGGTCGGGCCGGATCCATCGTCAGGATCCGGGCATTGGTCAGGATCAGCGTTGGCATCATGGCCCCCTCGCGCAGCATATGATCAAATCCGCAACCAAGCTGCGCGAAAAGCCGGCGCGGATCAAGCCCTTCGGGTGTTCGTCTCAGCGTCGGCTTTCGCTGGCGGCTACCGCGAGTTTCGAGTCAATTTCGCAACAGTTCCACCTATTTGGCCGCATCTTCTTCACATTGCTTACAGATTTCACACTTATCTTGAGTGAGGGGGCGGAGAGCGCAGGCTGATCGCAACCATGCAGAGCCCTGCGCAAAGGGATGGATCATGACGGAGTTTCTGTCGCGTGAAATGCTGGCCGAAATGGAAGCCGCCCGCAAGAAGGCGCTGAGGAAACGCTCACGCCTGCGGATCATCACCGGGGATGAAACCTATCCGGTGCTCAGGATGCTGCCCGAAGGTTTCACGCTCGACGCCGATCAGGTGGCGCATCTGCGGGGCCTCGTCGACCTGTACGATGGCGCGCGGCATCTGGCGCAATGTCTGATCATGGCATCGGACGTGACCGGGGGGGAACTGGTCTGCACGATGAAATGGACCCGGCGCAATACCGATGTGGCACCGCTCGACTATGCGCGCGACGAGAACGCGCCGGCCGGCTATCTGCCGGGCTTCTGATCCCACCGCGGCAGCGACCCGCCGAGAGGTGCGGCGGGCCGAACACGAGGTTCATTGCAGATCGGCGAAGGCTTCCTGCAGGCGGGCGACCGCCTCCGTCACATGGGCACGCGGGGTTGCGATGTTGAAGCGCAGGAAACTTTCACCCCCCGCCCCGAACTTGGCCCCATGGTTCGCCGCAATCCGGGCGTCCTTTTCGACGCGCCGGATGAACTCGGCCGCCGCCATCCCGGTTCCGGCAAAATCCACCCAGGCCAGATAGGTCGCCTCAAGCGGCATGGAGGCAAGGCCGGGAATGGCGGCGATGCCCCGGTCGAAGACCTGGCGATTGCCCTGCAGGTAGGTCATCAGCCCGTCGACCCAGGCCGCGCCTTCCGGCGAATAGGCTGCCGTCGCCATATGGATGCCAAAGGAATTGGGCGAGATGCCCATCGCCATCATCCGGCCCGCGAAAATCGCGCGCAGCTTTTCGTCGGGGATGATCACATTACCGGAATGACAGCCCGCGATGTTGAAGGTCTTGGTCGTCGCCGCCATCAGGATCATCCGGTCGAGAAGATCGGGCGCGGCCTTGGCCGTCACCGTGTGGGTCGAGCCCGGATAGATCAGGTCATGGTGGATTTCGTCGGAAACCAGAAGCAGATCATGGCGTTTGCAGAAATCCGCGATGGCGCGCAACTCGCCCACGCTCCAGACCCGCCCGCCGGGATTGTGCGGCGAGCAGAGGATCAGCATCTTCTCCCGCCCGGCCATCTGCGCATCCCAGGCGTCGAGGTCGAGGCCGTAGCGGCCGTCGTCATTCTTCAGACGGCATTCGACCACCCGTCGCCCCGCCGCTTTGATCACGCGGGCAAACGCGTGATACACCGGCGTCATCAGGACAATCCCGTCGCCGGGTTGGGTGAAGGCGTCGACACACATCGCCGTGCCGTGGACAAGGCCATGGGTGGTGAAAATCCATTTCGGCTCGACCGCCCAGCCGTGGCGTTCCTTCATCCACCAGCCGATCGCCTCCAGATAGGCGCGGTCATCGCCGAAATAGCCATAGACGCCATGCGCGGCCATGTTCTCGACCGCCTGCTGCACGCAGGCGGGCGGCGGGAAGTCCATGTCGGCGACCCACATGGCAATCCCGTCATCGGGCTTCACGCCGAAGGCCGCCTCCATCATGTCCCATTTCTCCGAATGGGTGCCGCGACGGTCGATGATACGGTCGAAATCCATGGAAACTCCCTGAACACTTGGGCGCAGACTTAAACGGTTTATGGAAGGCCGCAAGCGCCCGGCAGCGCCTTGCATAGTCGAAAGGACAAATGCCCTCAATTCCCGCCATTGCAGAATATTGCATTCGACATACTCCGCCACGAGGAACAAACTACCAAAAACCACCGCCTCAAAAGACCAACATCCTCTAAACCACACCGGAACCTGTGGCATTGCACCGGAACTCGCCTTGTCCTAAATCGTGGCCATGACGCTGCGCCAGATCCTGATCCATCCCGATCCCCGCCTGAAGAAACTCTGCGCCCCGGTGCAAGAGATCACCGACGATCTGCGCGCCGCCGCCAGCGACATGCTGGAGACGATGTACGAGGCGCCGGGCGTCGGCCTCGCCGGGCCGCAGATCGGCCTGATGAGCCGCATCTTCGTGATGGACTGCGTGAAAGACCCCGATCTTGCGCCGCGCCCGATGGTGCTCCTCAACCCCGAGATCGTCTGGACCTCGGACGAAAGCAACGTCTACGAGGAAGGCTGCCTGTCGATCCCCGAACAATATGCCGAAGTGACCCGCCCGGCCGAGGTGAAGGTGCGCTGGCTGGGCCTTGACGGGGACCATCACGAGGAACATTTCACCGGCCTCTGGGCGACCTGTGCCCAGCACGAGATGGACCATCTCGATGGCAAGCTGTTCATCGACTATCTGTCGCCCCTGAAACGCCAACTCATCACCCGCAAGATGGAAAAGCTGAAGCGCGACCGGGTGCGCGACTGAGATGACCGTCCGCTCCTTCATCCCCTATCCCGACCAGCGCCTGCGCACACCCGCCGCGCCGGTGGAAACCGTCACTGAAACCGTCCGCATGATCTGGGACGACATGGTCGAAACCATGGATGCCATGCCCGGCGTGGGCCTTGCCGCGCCGCAGATCGGAATCATGCTGCGCCTGGCCGTGGTCGATGCCTCCGACAAGCGCGGGCAGGCGGTGCGCATGGCCAACCCCGAGGTGCTCCATGCCTCCGTCCAGGTGCGCAAGCATGAAGAAGCCAGCCCCAACCTGCCCGGCGTCGCGGCGATCATCGAACGGCCGCGTGCCGTCACCGTGCGCTTCCTGAACGAAGCGGGCAAGATCGAGGAGCGGGATTTCGTCGGCCTTTGGGCGACGAGCGTGCAGCACCAGATCGACCATCTGAACGGCAAGACCTATCTCGACCACCTTTCCCCCCTGCGCCGCAAGATGCTGGCGGCAAGGGCG
>CAZRKU010000025.1:0-34476 GCA_964600685.1 uncultured Frigidibacter sp.
GTAGTCCTCGGTCTGCGGATGCACAGCCGGATCGCCGTAGACTTCGGATGTCGACGCCTGGAGGATTTTGGCCCCCAACCGCTTGGCGAGGCCCAGCATGTTGATCGCGCCATGCACGCTGGTCTTCGTCGTCTGCACCGGGTCGTGCTGGTAATGCACCGGGCTTGCCGGACAGGCGAGGTTGTAGATCTCGTCCACCTCCACATAGAGCGGGAAGGTCACGTCATGGCGCATGATCTCGAAGCGCGGATTGCCGATCAGATGGGCGACATTGTCCCGGCGCCCGGTGAAGTAATTGTCCAGGCACAGCACATCGTGACCGGCCGCGACCAGCCGCTCGCACAGATGCGACCCCAGAAAGCCCGCGCCCCCGGTCACGAGGACACGTCTGGATGTCACGCTCATTCTTCACCACCCTCCCGGATTGCGGCTCCCGCCTGTCCGGGCCAGCTTGCCCGACACCCCCCTTCAGCCACAGGGGTAAGGGTGGTTCTGACAGGACCGAACGTCAAATTTGCGGCAATCTTCAATGCACAGGCTCAATCTGGCGAAATATGCCGTCTGCCGCAACATCCGTCATCCATAAGGCGAATACGGGCGGGGCGGGCGTCCCCTCGGCTTCTCTGGATCGAATGGCGCAGATGGCGAACTATCTGTTTGCAATCATGTGCTTACACTAAAGACCCAGCAACAAGACCGGCCAACAGCCTTCAGCCCGCCGGCCAGAGCGCAACGGTCGCCCGCTGTCACCGCTTGATCCAGGTCGTCCGATTGTTTCGCTTTTCCGTCCGATCCGCCCGCCCATGGCCAATTTTCCGGGCCATGTGGCGAATCCTTTTCCGGTCACCGGGACGCAAGGACCAAATCCCCAAGCCCATGGTCGCGCAGCAAAAAAACGAAAGGCCCGGTCCGACGACCGGGCCTTTGTCCTGGGTTTCAGCCCTTCAGTGAAGCTTTGCTTCGACTTCGCCGATCGCGGCGTCGACCAGCTTGCCACGCTCGGCCGCCGTCATCTGCTTGCCGATCAGGTCGCCCGCCACCGCCACCGCGACATTGACCGCGCTGTCGCGCACTTCGCGCACCGCGGCGGCTTCGGCCGACGCAATCTGATCCTGTGCAGACTGCAGACGCCGCGCGATCGAGGCTTTCAGATCGACCTTGGCCTGTTCGGCTGCGGCCATCGCCTCGCGTTTCGCGCTTTCGACGATGTTGCCGGCCTGGGCCTGCATTTCCTTGCGCTTGGCCTCGTAGGACGCCAAGAGCGCCTCAGCCTCGTCGCGCAGCGCCCGCGCGGTGTCCAGGTCGGCCTGAATCCCCTCGGCGCGCTTGTCCAGAAGCCCGGCCACAAGGCCCGGCACCTTGAACTTCAGCAAAACCGCGATGAACAGCAGAAACGCGAGGAGAGCCACGAATTCCGTGTTGCGCAGCGAGACGAACGAACCGACGGCCGCAAAAGCGGGCCCGGCCGCCAGCATGAAAACGATCGAGAGTTTTTTCATCGTCTCAGCCTTTCATCCGGGCCGCGACCGCTGCCGCAACCGTCTTGGCATCCGCCGTGCCGCCCAGTGCGGCGACTATGGCCGCGGCCGTGTCCCGGGCCACTTCGGCAACCGCTGCGACCGCGCCTGCACGCACTTCCTCGATACGCTTGGCCGATTCCGCCCCGCGCGCCGCAATCTCTGCGTCGGCCTTGGCGATGGCCTTGGCGAGGTCGGCCTGGATGTCGGCCTTGGCGGCGGCAACGATCTTGCCCGCCTCCGCCCGTGCGTCGATCAGCGCCTGGTTATAGGCCTTCTCGGCGTCCAGGGCCTGCGCCTTGAGCTTCTCCGCCGCTTCGATGTCGCGGGTGATGCGCCCCTGCCGGTCGGCAAGGATACCACCGATGCGCGGCAAGGCGATCTTCGACAGGACGAAGTAGATGGCGACAAGCGCCACCAGAAGCCAGAAAATCTGGTTCGGGAAGGTCGAGAAATCAAGTTGCGGCATGCCGACGGATTCGGCCGCTTCCGCGGCCTTGCCCACGGACTCGGCGGTGCCCTCGGCGATGTCGGTCGCAGTAGTGAGATGTGTGGCCATTCAGTCCCCCGGAGAACCTGTTTACTTCGCAGGCGGGCGCGTCAGACGCCCCCGCCCGGCCGTAAGGATGGTTCGGTCAGGATCAGACGGCGAACATCAGCAGAAGCGCGACGAGGAACGAGAAGATCCCCAGCGCTTCGGCGAACGCGATGCCGATGAAGAGCGTGGCGGTCTGGCCCGCGGCTGCCGACGGATTGCGCAGCGCGCCCGCCAGGAAGTTGCCAGCCACGTTGCCCACACCGATGGCCGAGCCGCCCATGCCCATGCAGGCAAGGCCAGCGCCGATGTAAGCACCCATTTGAACGATATCGCCTTGCATATTCAGTCACTCCTTACGGTTGGAATTTGGCGTTGGTTTGGAAGTCTATCGAACCCTAGTGGCCCGGATGCAACGCATCCCTCAGGTACACACAGGTCAGAATGGTGAACACATAGGCCTGGATGAAGCTGACCAGGACTTCGAGGCCAAACATGGCCGTGATCGCGAGGATGGAGAGCGGCGTCACGACGACACCGATGCCCGAGATCAGGATCAGGGGGGCAAAAGCCGCAAACACCTTGATCACGGCATGGCCGGCCATCATGTTGCCCGCAAGTCGGATCGAGTGGCTGACCGGGCGCACGAAATAGGAAATCAGCTCGATCACCGCAAGGATCGGCCGCAGCGCCAGCGGCGCGGACGACACCCAGAAGAGGCCGAGGAAATGCGTGCCGTTCTTCACGAAGCCCAGGATCGTGACGAACAGGAACACCATCATCGCCAGAACCGCCGTCACGGCAATCTGCGCGGTGGTGGTGAAGGCGCCGGGGATCAGCCCCAGGAAGTTCGAAAAGACGATGAAGATGAAGAGCGTGAAGACATAGGGGAAATATTTCACGCCCTCATGGCCCGCCACATCCTCGACCATCTTGTGAACGAAGCTGTAGGCGAGTTCGGCAACGGACTGCAGGCGGCCCGGAATGACCGACCGCTTGCTGGTGCCGAGAACGAACAGGAGGATGACGCAGACAACGGTGATCGCCATCCACAGCGTCACGTTCGACACCGCGAAATAGTCCAGAGCCTCGCCAAAGAGCGGCTCGACCTTGAACTGCTCCATCGGATGGAACGCAAGACCTTCCTTTTCGGCTACGGCTTCAGCCACGACCTCAGCTACGACTGCCACGTCTATTCCCCTTCGTCCCTGGCGGCTGCCTCCGCCGCGCTCTTCGCCTGGACCTCGCGCGCAGTCCGGAGCATCACGTTCACCCCGGCGGCAAAGCCCAGCAATGTAAACAGCACCAGAAAGATCGGCATGGTGTCGAACAGGGCATCGAGCCCGTATCCGATGACGAACCCGACCCCAAGACCGGAGACCAGTTCGATCACCATGCGCCAGCCCTGACTGGCCGCGCTGTAGTGATCCTCGACCTTCGGCTTGGGCGCGCGTGCCTGCTTGACGGCGTCGATCCGCTCCTCAAGCCGTTTCAGCCTGACGGGATCCGGTCCCTCTTGCATGCCCTGTCCCCCAAAACCCGGTGGCCGGGAAGTTGCGCGATAGCTACTGTCGGGCGCGGCATGAGTCAATGGGGCTTGTCGGTCCTGCCATCGTCTGAATTTAATATATATATCAATATGATAAGTTAAACCATCGCGTGGATTCCGCCGCCTTTTCCGCCGCAGGGCGTGAAATCCCCGCCCGCCCATATTCAACCTTCCGGTTGACGATTGGCCGCGCCCGCCCGATGAACACCCAAGAGAACCCGCCGAAAGGATCCGCGCCCATGGCCCATATCTGCCTGATCACCACCGGCGGCACCATCGCCTCGCGCAAGGTGCCGGGCGCCGACCGGCTGGATGTCGGGCTCAGCGGCCAGTCGGTCCTCGGCACGGTCGACCGCCTGCCTGCGGGGGTCTCGGTCACGGTCGAGGAATTCGCCAGCATCCTCAGCCCGGCGATGACCCTGCCCCTGGCCTTCGAACTCTGCCAGCGCATCGGCCAGCGCCTTGCCGACGCCGACTGCCTCGGCGTGGTGGTCGCCCACGGCACCGACACGATGGAGGAAACCGCCTTTCTGGCTGACCTGCTGGTCGGCGGCGACAAGCCGGTGATCTTCACCGGCGCGCAGAAGGCCGCCGACGACCCCGCCAGCGACGGCCCGCGCAACCTGACCGACGCGCTGACCGCCGCCGCCGCCCCCGCCAGCCGGGCGATGGGCGTCATGGTGCTTTTCGAGCAGCACCTGCACGCCGCCCGCGACGTGACCAAGGCCCACACCTCGCGCGTCGACGCCTTCCGCTCCGCCAGCCATGGCAAGCTGGGCGAAGTCGACGGCGAAGCCGTGACCATCGCCCGCCGCCCCGCCCCGCGCCTCACCCTTGCCACCCCCCGGATCGAACCCCTGGTCGACCTCATAACCATGACCATGGGCTGCGACGACCGGCTGATCCGCGCCGCCGCCGCCAGCGGCGCCAGGGCCATCGTGCTGGAGGCTTTCGGGCGCGGCAATGTCACCCCCCCGGTTGCGGCCGCCGTGACGGAAATCTGCCGGGCGGGGATTCCCCTGATCGTCACCAGCCGCTGCGGCGACGGCCGGGTTCTGCCCGCCTATGGCGGCCCCGGCGGCGGCAAGGTGCTGGCCGACGCAGGCGCGATCTTCGCGGGCGACCTCACCGGCCGCAAGGCCCGCATCCTCGCCGCCGTCCTGTCCGGCTCCGGCGCCTCGCCCGAGGAAATGCGCCAGACCTTCGCGCGCATCGGTGACCGTCAGGCCACGCCACAGCCATGACCAACCCCGCCGACAGATGCCTCGATCAGATCTTCGCCGCGCTCGCCGACCCGACCCGGCGCGGCATCCTGGCGATGCTTCTGGAGGATGACATGGCCGTCACCGACGTGGCCCACCCCTTCGCCATGTCCCTCGCCGCGATCTCCAAACACCTCAAGGTGCTGGCCGAGGCGGGCCTGATCACCCAGGAACGCCGCGGCCGGGTGATCTGGTGCAAACTCGAACCCGACGCCATGCGGGCGGCGACCGTGTGGATTTCCGGGTTCGGGATGTTCGAGGCGCTGGATCTGGATGCGTTCGAGCGGTTTCTGGAGGGGGAAGTCAGCGACAAGGCCGACTGAACTGTCCGCCGCACGGCGCGGGTGCTGCCCGGCCTATCCGCCGGGCGGGGCGATGGGAACCGGCGACAAAAACGGGATTGCCGGCGCAAGACCTCTCAGAGGTTCCGAGGCGCGGCAGGTTCTGGCCCGCCTCACTCCCTCACCAGCATCCCCAACGCCGCCACCGTCATGGCCACGCCCACCAGCACCAGCCCCGACGGCACCGGCTTGCCCAGCGCGATCTCCCACAGGATCACCCAGCTTGGCGTCAGGTAGGTATAGGCCATCACCTTCGCCGCCGGCAGCCTGAGCGCCGCATATTGCAGCAGCACGAAGGTCACGGCGCTGGCGAACAGCGCGGTGTAGAGCAGCGTGATCCAGACGATCCCCGGCAGCGCCGCCCAGTCGGTTGCCGTGATGTCGCCCCAGCCCCAGACCGTCAGCAACCCGAAGCCGGTCACCAGCACGCCGAAGGAAAAGACCAGCGGGCTCTCCCCCCGGTTCAGCTTGCGGATCAGTGGCGTGTAAAGCGCATGCGCCACGCAGCCCCAGAAATAGGTGACCTCGCCCCGCCCCACCTCGAACCGCAAAAGCGCGGCCAGATCGGCGCGGAAGATCACCCAGACCGCCCCCGCCCCGCCGATGGCCAGCGCGCCCGCGATGCGCGGCGTGGTGATCTGGCGCAGCAGCAGCCAGCCGAAGCCCGCCGCGAGGATCGGCGTCAGCGTGAAAACCGCCGCCGTCGCCACCGGCGGCGCGGTCTTCAGCCCCTCGAACATCAGGACGAAATAGACAGCCAGGCTCAGGCCCAACACCCCATAGCGCCAGGGCGCCTTGGCGTCGCCCCGGCGAAAGGCCCCGGTGGCGAGCGCCGCCGCCCCCACGAACCCCGCCGCCGTGAGAAACCGCAGCGCCGAAAAGGCCACCGGCGAAATCAGGTTCGCGGTCAGGCCGCCCAGCGAAAACGACCCGGCGACCAGCGCCGAAAAGGCCAGCATCGCCAGATGGCCGCGGACCGCGGCACTCACAGATCGGTCCAGCTTTCGGCGACCGCCTTGATATGGGCAAGGAACTTCTGCACCTTGATCGTGCGGTGCAGGTCGACATGGGTGACCAGCCACAGCGGCGAGGTCCATTCCGGTCGCGGCGCCATCACCTCGATCAGGTCGGGATCCTTCACCGCCTCGCGCAGCGACAGGAAACCGATCCCGGCACCCGCGCGCACCGCCGCCTCGGTCGCCGCCGCCTCGGAGGTGCGATAGATCACCCGGTCGGCGGGCACGTTCGCCCTCAGCCAGCCATAGAAGGGCGCGCGGTTCTGCGGATCGTCCGCGCCGACGAACAGATGCCGTGCCAGTTCAGCCTCGGACTTCGGCAGACCATGGCGGGCCGCGTAACTTTTCGCCGCATACATCCCGTTGCGCAGCTGGATGAATTTCTGGACCACATAATCGGGATCTTCCGGCCGCGCCCCGGCGCGGATCGCGACATGCGCCTCGCCGGAGTTCAGCCGGAAAAGCCGCATGTCGGTCAGGAAGCGCACGGTCAGGCCGGGATGGTCGGCCTGGAAGCCGGCGATCGCCGGCGACAGGAGCGCGGGAATGCCGGAAATCGCGGTGATGATCAGCTCGCCCGTGACCGTCTCGCCCTGGCCCTTGATGCGGCTCGCGAGCTGGTCGAACCGGTCGGCCGCGCCCTGCGCCACGTCCAGCAGCTCGCGCCCCGCGTCGGTGGGCGTATAGCCGCGCGCATGGCGCTGGAACAGCTTGGTGCCGAGCCGCCCCTCAAGCGCGTCGATATGGCGGATGACGGTCGCGTGGTGAACCCCCATGACCTCCGCCGCGCCCGAAACGGTGCCGAGGCGGGCCACCTGCCAGGCGGTGCGGATTTCATCCCAGTTTTCCATGGGACGAACCCCTGTCGTTGCGCGTTGCGCCAGATAGAACCCGAACGCGGCGAAAGCGCAAGCACCTTCCCCCCGTCCGTCAGCCCGCGAGGGCCCTTGACCGCCGCGGCGACAGCCGATCCAGCAGCCTCCGGGCCAGCAGTCTCCGGGGCAAGATGAAAGCGTGACCCTTGTTTGACGAACGGCCCATCATCGGCCACATCCGCTTTTCCTTCCACGGCCTGACCGACACCCGGCCGAAGCCCGGCGATGACGGCACGGCGCTGGCCGCCCTTTGCGGCGAAGGCCGCATGGCCCGCCGGTTCTTCCTGTTCGAGAACCTGGCCCTGCCCAGCCCGATCGCCCGGACCGACCGGGCCTTCCGCACGTCCTCGTGTCCTCCGGAGTGATGCCCGGCCGGTTCAAGGACCGCCTGCTGCGGGCCGCGATGCTTGACTCCCGCCGCCGCCCCGCGTATCTGCCACCCCAAACCCCCGGAGGCTTGCGCTTCCGGTCCCATGGCTTTTGCCGGGATCGCCACCTGTCAGCGCGTTGCGCCCACAGGTGTGATCAGGCTTTGCTTGGGGCCAGAAGGCCAGGCGCCTGTATCCGTCGGGGCCCACGACCGAGGAGAGACCCATGTTCGAGAACCTGTCAGAACGCCTTGGCGGTGTCTTCGACCGCCTGACCAAACAGGGCGCGCTGAGCGAGGCCGACGTGAAAACCGCGCTCCGCGAAGTGCGGGTGGCCCTCCTGGAGGCCGACGTTTCCCTTTCCGTCGCGCAGGATTTCGTGAAGGCGGTGGAAGCGAAGGCGACCGGGCAGGCGGTGACGAAATCGGTCACGCCCGGCCAGCAGGTCGTCAAGATCGTCCATGACGAACTGATCCGCGTCCTCGCCGGCGACGCCGCCCCCGAAGCGCTGAAGATCGACAACCCGCCCTCGGCCCTCCTGATGGTCGGCCTGCAAGGCTCGGGCAAGACCACCACCACCGCCAAACTCGCGCGGCGCCTGTCGGAAAAGAACGGCAAGCGCATCCTGATGGCGTCGCTCGACACCAACCGTCCGGCGGCGATGGAGCAGTTGCAGATCCTCGGCGCGCAGATCGGCGTCGACACCCTGCCGATCGTCAAGGGCGAAAATGCCGTCCAGATCGCCAGACGCGCCAAACAGCAGGCGACGCTTGGCGGCTACGACGTCTACATGCTCGACACCGCCGGACGCCTGCACATCGACGAAGTCCTGATGGACGAGGTGCAGGCGGTCCGCGATGCGGTCAGCCCGCGCGAAACGCTTCTGGTGGTCGATGGCCTGACCGGGCAGGACGCGGTCAATGTCGCGACCGAGTTCGAGGCCAAGGTCGGCATCACCGGCGTCGTCCTCACCCGGATGGACGGCGACGGGCGCGGCGGCGCCGCCCTTTCCATGCGCGCCGTCACCGGCAAGCCGATCCGCTTCGTCGGCCTTGGCGAAAAGATGGACGCGCTCGAGACGTTCGAGGCCGAACGGATCGCCGGCCGCATCCTTGGCATGGGCGACATCGTCGCCCTGGTCGAGAAGGCCCAGGAAACCATCGAACTGGCCGAGGCGGAGCGCATGGCCAAGCGCTTCGCCAAGGGTCTCTTCAACATGAACGACCTGCGCGGCCAGCTCGAGCAGATGCTGAAGATGGGCGGCATGCAGGGGCTGATGGGCATGATGCCCGGCATGGGCAAGATGGCCAAACAGGCCGAACAGGCGGGCTTTGACGACAAGATGCTGCGCCGCCAGATCGCGCTCATCCATTCGATGACCAAGAAGGAACGCGCCAACCCCGACCTTCTGGCCGCCAGCCGCAAGCGGCGCATCGCGGCGGGGGCGGGCCTCGACGTGGCCGAACTGAACAAGCTTCTGAAGATGCACCGGCAGATGGCCGACGTGATGAAGAAGATGGGCAAGATGGGCAAGGGCGGCATGCTCAAACAGGCGATGAAGGGTCTGATGGGCGGCAAGGGTGCGGGCGGGGGCGACATGCCCGCCGACCTCGCGGGCATGGACCCCGCGAAGATGGAAGAAGCCGCGAAGGCGATGAAGATGGGCATGGGCGGCAAGGGTCTTGCCGGTGGTCTGGGCGGCATGGGCGGCCTTGGCGGCCTGAAGCTTCCCGGCGGCCTTTCGGGCCTCGGGGGCTTCGGGAAGAAGAAGTGATCGCCCCGACCCTCCATACGGCGCGGTTGACGCTCAGGATGCCGAAGCTTGCGGACTTCGAGCATTGGGCGGCGTTCTTCGCCTCGGCCCGATCGGCGCACGAACGCGGGCTGCTGGCGCGTCCCGACGCCTGGCGCACCTGGGCATCCGACGTCGCGCTCTGGCCCCTCAAGGGCTACGGCCCCTTCGGCATCGACGACCGCGCGACCGGCGCCTATCTGGGCGAGGTCGGCATCTACCACGGCGACGACTTCCCCGAACCGAAACTTGGCTGGTTCGTCCTGCCCGAGGCCGAAGGCCAGGGCTATGCGACCGAAGCGGCCCGCGCCGTGATGATCTGGGCGCGCCAGACCTTCGGCTGGGACCGGCTGGTCAGCATCATCGACCCCGCGAACGACCGTTCGCTCGCCCTCGGCCTGCGCCTGGGCGGCGTCATCGACCCGACGCTGCCCGGTGTCGATGCGGGCGACGTGGTGATCCGCCATGATCTCGGGGGGCTGGCATGACGCATCAATTCGCCGTCGGCACGATTGGCATACGTTTGCCATACGTTTGCCATACGCAAAGCACCCCCGAAGCCACCCCCGACCGGAGGCCCGAATGACCGACGCCACGTCCCGCGCCGCCGAACTCCTCCGGGATCATCGCGCCTCCATCGACCGGCTGGACGCCATCCTCGTCTATACGCTGGCCGAGCGGTTCAAGCTGACCCAGGCGGTGGGCCGACTGAAGGCCGCGCACGACCTGCCGCCCTCCGACCCGGCCCGCGAAGCGCGGCAGATGGAACGGCTCGACCAGCTGGCCAAGGCCGCCGATCTGGAGCCGGAACTGGCCAAGAAATTCCTGACCTTCATCATCTCCGAAGTCATCAGGCATCACGAGAAACTACAGAAATAACAGGGGCTTGCCCCGGTTAAACAGCCATCTTCAAAGGAGAAACAACATGGCTATGAAAATCCGTCTGGCACGTGGCGGCTCGAAAAAACGCCCATTCTACTCGATCGTCGCGACCGACTCGCGCATGCCGCGTGACGGCCGCTTCCTCGAAAAGCTCGGGATCTACAACCCGCTGCTTGCCAAGGACAGCGAAGAGCGCGTCAAGCTGAACATGGAGCGTGTGACCTACTGGCTGAGCCAGGGCGCCCAGCCCACCGACCGCGTCGCCCGCTTCCTCGAAGCCTCGGGTGCCCGCCCGAAAGCCGCCCGCGCCAACCTGAAGAAAGCCGAACCCGGCGACAAGGCCAAGAAGCGCGCCGCCGAAAAGGCCAAGAAAACCGAAGTTTCGGCGGAGTAAGCCACCATGTTCATTGGCTTTTTCCTGCGCCGGATCGTCACCGTCGCGCTCTGTGCGGCGGCCTTCTGGGCGGGCGTGAAGGCCGATAACCTGTTCGCTGCCGGGGCCCCGGCCCCGGCGGCAAACTGCGCCGGAGGGACAGATGGCACCTGACCGTATCTGCGTCGGCGCCATCGCCGGCGCCTTCGGCGTCAGGGGCGAGGTGCGGCTGAAAAGCTTCTGCGCCCAGCCGGAGGCGATCGTGGCCTACGCCCCCCTCTGGACCGAGGACGGCAGCCGCAGCTTCACCCTGAAGCTGACCCGCGGCTCCGGCACCGGGCTGACCGCGCGGCTTTCCGGCATCGACACAAAGGAAGAAGCGGACGCGCTGCGCGGGGTCGAACTCTACGCCGACCGCGACCGGCTGCCCAACCTTCCCGACGACGAATTCTATCACACCGACCTGATCGGGCTTGAAGTGCTGGATACCGGCGGGGCGATCCTTGGCCATGTGCGCGCGGTCTACAACCACGGCGCGGGCGATATTCTGGAAATCCACGGACCGGGGCGAAAGACCACCCTGTTGATTCCCTTCACGAAAAAGGCGGTGCCGACCGTCGATCTGACGGCACGGCGCATCATCGCCGACCCGCCCGAAGAAGCAGGCGAGGATACGGAGGGTGAGTGAGGTCAAACCCAGATCGCACGGGCGGCTGGCCGCTTCGCCCAGCCTGAAACCGCGCGAACTGATGGGGGACGACCCCCACCTGCAGGGCGCATGGATCGCCCGGATCATCACCCTCTTCCCCGAAACATTCCCCGGAACGCTTGGCCTCAGCCTGACCGGCAAGGCGCTGGCCGAGGGACGCTGGCGGCTGGAGACCATCGACCTGCGCCCCTTTGGCGAGGGCAAGCACCGCAATGTCGACGACAACCCGGCGGGCGGTGGCGCGGGCATGGTGCTGCGCGCCGACGTGGTGGCCCGCGCCCTTGACGCCGCCGCCGTCGGCACGCCACCCGACCGGGCGCGCTGGCCCCTCCTCTACCTGTCCCCGCGCGGTGGGCGCTTCGATCAGGCCGCCGCCCGCCGCTGGGCCGCAGCCGACGGCGTGACCCTCCTCTGCGGTCGGTTCGAAGGTGTGGACCAGCGGGTGCTCGACCACTACGGGATCGAGGAAGTGAGCCTTGGCGATTTCGTCCTGACCGGGGGCGAGATCGCGGCGCAAGCCATGCTCGACGCCGCCGTGCGGCTCCTGCCCGGCGTTCTGGGCAACACCAGCTCGACCGAGGAGGAAAGCTTTTCGGCGGGCCTTCTGGAATATCCGCAATACACCCGCCCCCAGGTCTGGGAAGGCCGCGAGATTCCGCCGGTGCTGATCTCCGGCCATCACGGCGAGATCGCCAAGTGGCGGCGGGCGGAGGCGGAGCGGATCACGCGGGAAAGGCGGCCGGATTTGTGGGCCGCGCTCGGTATGGCTGAGTGACCGGGGGCCATGCGCCGGTCGAAAGATTTCGCGACGACCCGTCCGCTTGCTTGACCCATCACCGCCTTCCCCCTATACGCCCTCTGTCCGGGGCTTGCATGAGTCGTCCGGACCCATGTCTTTTGGCCGACGCGCCTGCCTTCTTCGGCGGGAAACGGGCCGGGAGAATGGCAAAATCGAATGACCCTACCTCTGGCGGGCGCCTGGGCTTTCTGGCCTCTCGCGGACCCGGACGAAGACCGAGAGCTCTGGGATCGTGGCAGACCTTCGCGGACCAACCGCGAGCAAGATGAGGACCAGCGATGGATATTATCGCACAGATCGAGGCCGAGCAGATCGCCAGCCTTGCCAAGAAGATCCCGGATTTCAAATCGGGCGACACCCTGCGCGTCGGTTACAAGGTCACCGAAGGCACCCGCACCCGTGTGCAGAACTACGAAGGCGTCTGCATCAGCCGCAAGGGCGGCGCGACCATCTCCGCCTCGTTCACCGTGCGCAAGATCTCGTTCGGCGAAGGCGTGGAACGTGTGTTCCCGCTCTATTCGACCAACATCGAAGCGATCGAAGTGGTCCGCCGTGGCCGCGTGCGCCGTGCGAAGCTGTATTATCTTCGCGACCGTCGCGGCAAATCGGCCCGGATCGCGGAAGATTCGACCTATAAAGCCAAAGCCGAGTAAGGAGCGGACCCATGAAACAAGGCGTTCACCCCGACTACCACTTCATCACCGTCAAGATGACCGACGGCTCGACCTACCAGACCCGTTCGACCTGGGGCAAGGAAGGCGACACGCTGTCGCTCGACATCGACCCGACGGTGCACCCGGCCTGGACCGGCGGCTCGGCGAAACTGCTGGACACCGGCGGCCGCGTGTCGAAGTTCAAAAACAAGTACGCGGGCCTCGGCTTCTGATCATCTCGCGCTTTGCAGAAGGGCGCATACAACATATAGTAAGGGCGCGCTGGAAACAGCGCGCCTTTTCAGTCTCTGGAATCCGAAGGACGCAACCGTGGCGCACATCATCGTCGTAGGCAACGAAAAGGGCGGGTCGGGCAAGTCGACCACCTGCATGCATGTGGCGACGGCGCTGGCCCGCATGGGGCACAAGGTGGGCGCGCTGGATCTGGACCTGCGGCAGCGCAGCTTCGGGCGCTATATCGAAAATCGTCAGGCCTATCTGAAACGCGAGGGGCTGAGCCTGCCGTCGCCGGACTACCGCGACCTGCCTGAGATCGACGAGAAGGGCCTGGAACCCGGCGAGAACGCTTTCGACCGGCGGCTTTCGGCGGCGGTCGCCGGGCTGGAAAAGGATGCGGACTTCATCATCATCGACTGTCCCGGCAGCCACACCCGGCTGAGCCAGGTGGCGCATTCGCTGGCCGATACGCTGATGACGCCCTTGAACGACAGTTTCATCGACTTCGACCTCCTCGCCCGGATCGATCCGGAGACGAGCCGCGTGACCGGCCCGTCGATCTATTCGGAAATGGTCTGGAGCGCGCGGCAGTTGCGCGCCCGGGCGGGGTTGAAGCCGATTGACTGGATCGTGCTGCGCAACCGTCTGGGCGCGCAGCAGATGCACAACAAGAAGAAGGTGGGGGATGCGCTGGAGCAACTCTCCAAGCGCATCGGGTTCCGCGTTGCGCCGGGCTTTTCGGAACGCGTGATCTTCCGCGAACTGTTCCCGCGCGGGCTGACGCTTCTGGATCTGCGCGATGTCGGCGTGGAAGGCCTGAACATCTCGAACGTCGCCGCCCGGCAGGAGGTGCGCGATCTGATGAAGGCGCTGGAACTGCCGGGCGTGAGCGTCGGTTTCTGATCCGTCAGGCGGTCGCACCCCGCCGGAACAGGATCGGCGGATGCATCTGGGCCGCGCGGACCACGCGACGGTCGGATTTGCCGCTGGTGAGCGACTTCAGCCGGATTTCGAAAGCATCGGGAACATCGGACTTTTTACGGGAAACACGCGCGATCAGTGTGGCCAGAATTTTCATCGTCCGCTCCTCGGTCGTGTCGGTCGTTGGTTAATTCGTAAATCCGAAGGATGACGCAAAGATGGCGGCACTTCGACCTTTTCCCGGACCGGTTGTGGGAAATTATGGCCAAAAATGCGCAGCCGTTCCGACTCGCGGAAAAGGTGACACGCCCGCTTTACGCTGGGGGCAGGGCGAGACCGACCTTCTGTCGCTGACATCGCGCGAGACGCTGAAGTACCGGTCCCATATCCAGATGGTGTTCCAGGATCCGCTTGCGAGCCTCAATCCCCGGATGACCGTGGGACAGATCATCGCGGAACCGCTGACGACCCACAATCCCGGCCTGTCGAAGGACGAGGTGAAGGTGCGCGTCAAGGCGATGATGGAAAAGGTCGGCCTGCTGCCCAACCAGATCAACCGCTATCCGCACGAGTTTTCCGGCGGTCAGTGCCAGCGCATCGGCATCGCCCGCGCGCTGGTCGTGGATCCGAAGCTGCTGATCTGCGACGAGCCCGTCTCGGCGCTCGATGTGTCGATCCAGGCGCAGGTGATCAACCTTCTGATGCAGCTTCAGCGCGATCTGGGGCTGGCGATGATCTTCATCGCCCATGACCTGAGCGTGGTGAAACATATCAGCGACCGGATGATGGTGCTTTACCTCGGCCGCGCGATGGTGCTTTACCTCGGCCGCGCGATGGTGCTTTACCTCGGCCGCGCGATGGAGGTGGCGGAAAGCCGCGCGCTTTATGCGGACCCCGAACATCCCTATACGCAGGCGCTTCTGTCGTCGGTGCCGATTCCCGACCCGGTGGCCGAACGGGCGAAGCAGGCCATCCCGCTGGAGGGCGACCTGCCTTCGCCGCTTGCGCCGCCGTCGGGCTGCGTGTTCCGCACCCGTTGCCCGCGTGCGCAAGCCAGATGCGCCTCCGAGGTGCCGGCGCTGATCGGCACTTCACATCAGGTCGCCTGTCACTTTCCGGGGCCGGTTGGCGGCGCGCCGATGAGGGAGGTCGCAGGCGCCCTTTGACCCCTGCTCGGGTCTTGCCCTCGCATGCACGTCGTGCGACGGCTTGGGCGCTTAACAGGCGAAGGGCAAGGCGGCATGATCCCGGTATTCGACGGCCACAACGATCTTCTGTTGCGCTTTCACACCCACCCCGGTCAACGTCAGGCGATCTGGTCCGGGGCGGAAGGCAAGGGTCACCTCGACCTGCCGCGCATGAAGGCGGGCGGTTTCGCGGGCGGCTTTTTCGCGATCTATGTCCCCTCGCCGTCCGGCCCCGACTCCGTGGACATGGCCACCATGGACCAGGTGATGAACCACCCGCCCTTTGCGCTCCCGCTGCCCGCGCCGGTGCCGCTGGCACGGGCGCAGGCGGTGGCGCTCGACATGGCCGGGCATCTTCTGGCGCTGGAACGGACCGGCGCCCTGTCGATCTGCCGCAGCGTCGCCGACATCCGCCTGGTGATGGCCAAGGGACGGATCGCCGCGATCCTGCACATGGAAGGCGCAGAGGCGATCGACGAAAGCCTCGATGCGCTGCATGTCTGGCATTCGGTCGGGCTGCGCTCGATCGGTCCGGTCTGGTCGCGCCCGACGATCTTCGGGCATGGCGTGCCCTTCCAGTTCCCCGGAACGCCCGACATCGGGCCGGGCCTGACCGAGGCGGGCAAACGGCTGGTCAGGCAATGCAACGCGCTGAAGATCATGCTCGACCTCAGCCATCTGAACGAGAAGGGCTTCGATGATGTGGCGGCCCTGTCGGATGCACCGCTGGTCGCGACCCATTCGAATGCGCATGCCGTCACGCCCTCGACCCGCAACCTCTCCGACCGGCAACTGGCGGTGATCCGCGACAGCGGCGGCATGGTCGGGCTGAACTTTGCCACCGTGTTCCTCGACCCCGGGGGCAGGCGCGCGCCCTTTGCGGGCTGGGATCCGGTCTTCAGGCATCTCGATCACCTTCTGACGCACCTTGGTGAAGATCAGGTGGGTCTCGGCTCCGACTTCGACGGGGCGGAACTGCCCGCCGACCTGGGCGATGTCGCCGGGCTGCCGCGCCTTCTGGACGCGCTCCGCACCCATGGGTTTGGCGAGGCGCTTCTGCGCAAGATTGCCCATGAAAACTGGCTGGCGCTTCTGACCCGGACCTGGGGCGGCTGACCATGGCCCTGCCCCGGCTGGACAATGAAAGCGCGCGGCGCGTCTTTCTGGACCGCCACGCGCTGGCCGAACCGCCAACGGGCCCGGCGAAGGGTGCCGATCTGCTGGCACTGATCCGGCGGCTGGGCTTCGTGCAGGTCGACAGTATCAATACCGTCGAACGTGCCCATCACATGATCCTCTGGTCCCGGCGTCAGAGTTACCGGCCCGAATATCTCAAGCCGCTGCTGGAGCGCGACCGGACGCTCTTTGAACATTGGACCCATGATGCGTCGGTGATCCCGACCGAGTTCCTGCCCTATTGGGGTCTGCGCTTCGCCCGCGATCACGCCCGCATTCCCGACCGCTGGGAAGGCTGGCAGGGCACCGCCTTCCGGGGCAAGGTGCAAGATGTGCTGGACCATGTCCGCATCAATGGCCCGGTCGGCACCGGTGATGTGGGCGAAGACGAGGCACGCGGCAAGGGCGGCTGGTGGGACTGGCATCCGTCGAAGGCGGCGCTTGAATATCTCTGGCGTGCGGGCAGGCTTGCGGTGTGTCGCCGCGACGGTTTTGCCAAGATCTATGATCTGGCCGAACGGGTCTATCCGTCCTGCGCCACCCCCACGCCCGAGGAAACCGTCGACTGGGCCTGCCGCGAAGCGCTGGAGCGGCTGGGCTTTGCCACGAGCGGCGAGATCGCGGCCTTCTGGGCAAAGGCCGGGCCGGAGGAGGCAAAGGCCTGGTGCGCGCAGGCGCTCGCCTCTGGCGAGATCGTCGAGGCTCTGGTCGAAGGTGCGGACGGCAGCGACCGGCGCTGTTTCGCCCTGCCGGGGCTGGTCGAATCTGCCGTTGCGTCACCGGAGCCACCGTCGCGCGTGCGAATCCTTTCCCCCTTCGATCCGGCGCTTCGCGACCGCAAAAGAGCCGAGCGGCTGTTCGGTTTCCACTACAGGATCGAAGTCTTCGTCCCCGAACCCAAACGCCAGTTCGGCTATTATGTCTTTCCGGTCATGGAAGGGTCGCGCCTGATTGGCAGGTTGGATGCCAGATGCCGCCGGTCGGATGAAACGCTCGTGATTTCAGCGTTTTGGCCAGAAAAAGGCACTGCGATGGGACGCGGCCGGCAGGATCGGCTCCTGGCGGAACTGGAACGTCTGGGGCGGTTCGCCCAATGCCCCAACCTGAGCTTTGCGGAGGGCTGGAACAGGCCCGCGAAAGATTTGTAACAGAAATGTAACGGCTTTGTTGCAAGTCGTCCGATTCAGCGGTTAGGTAAGGCAGCTTTTCTGTGGCGCGTCGCAAAAGCTTCATGCACGCCCGCTAAGGCAAACTGGAGCCCAACAATGGGCCCAGACTTCACAACGGGAGTTAAACCTATGAAATGCACAAAGTTCGTTCTTTCGACGAGCATTCTGGCGCTTGTCGCTTCGGCGACGTTCGCCCAAGCCGATGCGTTGGCCGATCTTGAAGCCGCGGCCAAGGCCGAAGGCATGCTGACCACCATCGCCCTGCCGCGCGACTGGTGCGGTTACGGCGCGGTGATTGATGGATTCAAGGCCAAATATCCCGAAATCACCGTCAACGAACTGAACCCCGACGCAGGTTCGGCCGATGAGATCGAGGCGATCAAGGCCAACAAGGACAACACCGGCCCGCAGGCGCCTGACGTCATCGACGTGGGCCTGGCCTATGGCCCGTCTTCGAAGGCCGAAGGCCTGATCCAGCCCTACAAGGTTGCGACCTGGGACGAGATTCCCGACAACATCAAGGATGCGGAAGGCTACTGGTACGGCGACTATTATGGCGTGATGTCCTTCCTGGTGAACAAGGATCTGGTCGCCAATACCCCGACCGACTGGGCCGATCTGCTGAAGCCGGAATATGCCGGCCAGGTGGCGCTGGCGGGCGATCCGCGCGCGTCGAACCAGGCGATCCTCGCCGTTCATGCCGCGGGTCTGGGCAAGGGCGCCGCGGCGGGCGAGGCCGCCGGCAAGGCCGGTCTCGACTATTTCGCCGAACTGAACAAGGCGGGCAACTTCGTGCCGGTCATCGGCAAGTCGGGCACGCTGGCACAGGGCGCGACGCCCATCGTCGTGATGTGGGACTATAACGCGCTGGCCGCCAAGGACACGCTTGCCGGCAACCCGCCGGTCGAGGTCGTGGTTCCGGCGACCGGCGTGCAGGCCGGCGTCTATGTTCAGGCGATCAGCGCCTATGCGCCCCACCCGAACGCGGCGAAACTCTGGATGGAATACCTCTATTCGGACGAAGGCCAGACGCTGTGGCTGAAAGGCTACTGCCACCCGGCCCGCTTCAACGCGATGTCGGCCGCCGGCAAGATCCCGCAGGAGCTTCTGGACGCCCTGCCGCCGGCCGCGTCCTACGAGGCCGCCTACTTCCCGACGCTGGAAGAGGTCGACGCCAACAAGAAGGCCGTGACTGAAGGCTGGGACAGCGTCGTCGGCGCGAACGTCGAATAATCCGACGACCCAGGACATTGCCCGCCCCGGCCGGTTGCAAGACCGTTCCGGGGCGGGTTCATAATAATCGCAAGAACCGACACGGGACATTCCATGCAGACCGACAAAGGGCCGACAGCGCGAATGCGCCTGCCGCTGCACTGGCTGGGCGTTGCCCCTTTTCTGATTTTTGCCCTGCTGTTTCTGATCCTGCCGACCATGAACATCATTCTGGGCGCGTTCAGAACGGCGGAAGGCACGTTCACGTTTCAGAACATGGCCGACCTGAACACCGATTCCATCAGGTCGGCCTATTGGGTGTCGATCAAGATCAGCCTGACATCGGCGTTTCTTGGCTGCGCCATCGGCTTTGCCCTGGCCGCGGCCGTGGTGCTGGGCGGGTTGCCGAAATGGATCCGCAGCCCGCTGCTGAGTTTTTCCGGCGTGGCGTCGAACTTCGCCGGGCTGCCGCTGGCCTTTGCCTTCATCGCCACGATCGGTCCCGCCGGACTGATCACGCTTTACCTGAAAAACGCCTGGGGCATCAATCTGCGGGCAATGGGGTTCAATCTTCTGTCCTATTGGGGGCTGACGATCACCTATCTGTTCTTTCAGATCCCTCTGATGGTTCTGATCATCACTCCGGCGCTGGATGGGCTGAAGAAGGAATGGAAGGAAGCCGCCGCGATCCTTGGGGCGACCGGGGTTCAATATTGGCGCATGGTCGCGTTCCCGATCCTGCTTCCGTCGCTTCTGGGGACGTTCGCGCTGCTGTTTGCCAACTCTTTCGGCGCCGTGGCGACAGCCTATGCGCTGGCCGGACCGGCGCTGAACATCGTGCCGCTCAAGCTTTTCTCGCAGATCCGCGGCGATGTCCTTGGCAATCCCAATCTGGGCTATGCGCTGGCATTCGGGATGATCGTCATCACCGGGGTGGCGAACATCCTTTATATCTGGCTGCGCGCCCGGTCCGAAAGGTGGCTGAAATGACCCGTCTCTGGTCCTGGTCCGTTCTGGCGTTCAGCCTGCTTTACTTCGCGCTGCCGCTGTTGGGGATGACCATATTCTCGTTGCGAATGCGGCGAGGCGAGCTTTCGTTTGACGCCTATGCCAAAGTGCTGGGCGATCCGCAGTTTCAGGCGACCTTCACCTATTCGGTGATCATGGCGCTGTTCACGATTGCCTTTGGTGTGCTTCTGGTCGTCCCCACCGCCTATTGGGTGCGGCTGAAACTGCCGGGGCTCAGGCCCTATATCGAATTCATCACGCTGCTGCCGCTGGTCATCCCGGCGATCGTGATCGTGTTCGGTTACATCCGGCTGTTCAACACCTCAAGCTGGTTGCCGCTGACCGGAACGGCAACGGGCACGAACCTGCTGTTGATGTTCGGCTATGCCACGCTGGCACTGCCCTATATGTACCGCGCCGTCGATACCGGCCTGCGCACCATCGACGTGGCCACCCTGACCGAAGCCGCGCAAACGCTGGGCGCGGGTTGGGGGACGATCCTGGCACGGATCATCTTGCCGAACGTTCTGGTGGCGGTTCTGTCGGGCGCGTTCCTGACCTTTGCCATCGTCATCGGCGAATTCACCATGGCGGCGCTGCTGAACCGTCCCGCCTTCGGCCCCTACATGCAGCTGCTGGGCGCCAATCGCGCCTATGAGCCGTCTGCGCTGGCCGTCATTTCCTTCGCAATCACCTGGATCTGCATGGGCTTCATCCAGCTCATCACCCGGTTCTCCAAACATACGAAAGCAGGACGCTGATGGCCTTTCTCGACATCGAACATCTGGAAAAATCCTTCGGCCCGACCCGCGTGGTGAAGGACTTCAACCTCACGATCGACAAGGGCGAATTCGTCTCGCTGCTCGGGCCGTCGGGCTGCGGCAAGACGACCGTGCTGCGCATGGTGGCGGGGTTCGAGACGCCGACTTCCGGCCGCATCCATATTGATGGCGAGGATGTGGTGGGGCTGAAGCCCAACCGGCGCAACATCGGCATGATGTTTCAGGCCTATGCGCTGTTTCCGAACCTGACCGTGGCGCAGAACGTGGCGTTCGGACTGAAGGTCGCGGGCGTGGACAAGGCCGAAAGCACCAGGCGCGTGACCGAGATGCTGGACCTGATCGGCCTGCCCGAGCTTGGGAGCCGCTATCCGTTCCAGCTGTCGGGCGGCCAGCAGCAGCGTGTGGCCCTGGCCCGCGCGCTGGCGGTCAGGCCGCGCGTCCTGCTGCTCGACGAACCGCTTTCGGCGCTCGACGCGAAGATCCGCGTCAGCTTGCGCGAAGAGATGCGCGCAATCCAGCAGCGGCTGGGGATCACGACGATCTTCGTGACCCATGATCAGGAGGAGGCGCTGTCGATCTCGGACCGCGTGGTCGTCATGCATCAGGGCATCGCCGACCAGATCGGCACGCCGTTCGAAATCTACAACCGTCCCACGACGCGGTTCGTCGCGAATTTCGTCGGCACGCTGAACACGCTGGAAGGCGAAGTGACCGATCAGGCCACCGGGCGGGTCAAGGTCGCCGGGCAGGAGATCACGCTCGGTCGTGCAGTTCCGTCGGGCAAGATCACGCTGGCCTCGCGCCCGGAAATGATCAGTCTCGGGAAACATCCGGGGCGGGATACGATGCTGAATGGCCGGATCACCGACGTGCATTTCCTCGGCTCCGTGATCCGTCTGAGGGCCGATATCGGCGGCAGCACACTGGCGTTCGACACGTTCAACACGTCCGAGGCCCCGCCACCCAGGGTCGGAGATGAGGTGGCGCTGTCACTCGCGGCAAGCGATCTGCTGGTGATCGGCGCCTGAGGGCGCCCCAACCACCCGCTACTTGCCGCGCCGGAAAAAGCGCGACCGCGCGTAAAGCTCCTCAAGCCGCTGCATCCGGCCCTGGGTCTCCGGCCATGTCTGGTTTTCGACGGTCGCCAGAAGCGTCTCCAGCAGAAGCTGGATGGCCACGGTCGAATCCCAGGCCGAGGGGGCCTCGACATGCGCCGAAAGCCGGTGACTGGCAAAGGTGCTGGCCGGCGAAACCCACTGGTCGGTGATCAGCACCACCAGCGCCCCCTGATCGGCCGCCATTTCGGCCAGTTGCAGGACGCTGCTTTCATAACGGCGGATATCCAGCACCAGAAGCACGTCGCCGGGTTTCATTTCGATCAGTGCCGGGGGCCAGGCGCTGCCACGGTCGGACAGCAGCGACACCCCGGCCCGGATGACGTTCATATGGGTCACGAAATAATCGGCCAGCGCGTGGGTGATCCGCCCGCCCGTCGCATAGACCTTGCGCGCCGGGTCGGCCATCAGGCCCGCAATCGCGTCGAACTCCGCATGGTCGATCTGGGCCAGCGTCGCTTGCACATTGCCCATCACCGCATCGGCGAAACGGTTGAGCATGTGGGTCTGCGGCACGCCGCCCGCCCAACGGTCATGTTTGGCGAGGGGGGAGATCAACCGTTCCTCCACCTCCGAGCGCACGACCGACTGGAAGTCGGGGTAGCCCTTGTAGCCGAGCTTCTGGGTCAGGCGCACGACCGTTGGCGTTGAGACATCGGCCCCCTTCGCCAGCGCGGTGATCGAGCCCAGCGCCGCCACTGGATAATTGCGCATGATGTGGCTGGCGAGTTGCCGCTCGGCCCGCGTCAGCCCATCGAAGGCGACCTTGATCTGCTGTTCGATTGTGGGCATCGCTTTAGTCACTGGCAACTCCGTTTCACGCGGGTCGTTTCGTAAAGATCGTAACAGAAATTTTCTGCCCGGAAACATCTTGACAGTCGCCAGCCGGCATATGACCGTCACATTCGCATCAGGGGGGATTCCGAAGCACATGTCTGCCAGCGCTGGCCCGACAGATCCGGTTTTTGCCGTCGAGAATCGCGACGGTCAGAGCGATTTTCTGCTGGTCTGCGAACATGCGTCGAACCGCTTCCCCGGGGCCTACGGCACACTGGGTCTGAGCGCGGTGGCACGCAAGGCCCATATCGCCTGGGATCCCGGCGCGCTCGGCCTGGCACGCGGGCTGGCGCAGCGGCTGAACGCCGGCCTGGTGCATGCCACGGTGACGCGGCTCATCTACGATCTGAACCGCCCGCCCCATGCGCCGGGGGCGATGCCTGCGAAAAGTGAAGTCTTTGACGTCCCCGGCAATGCCGACCTGACGCCGGAAGAGCGGGCGGCCCGGACCGAGGCGATCTATCTGCCCTTCCATGCGGCGCTGCACGGCGAGATCGTCCGGCGGATCGCCCTTGGTCGCCCGCCGGTCATCGTCACCATCCATTCCTTCACGCCAATCTATTTCGGCAAGAAGCGCGACGTGGAGTTTGGCGTCATCCATGATGCCGATCCGTCGCTGGCGCTCAATGTGGTGGAAGAGGCGCGGCACCAGACGCAACTGAACACCCGCCTGAACGAACCCTATTCCGCTGCGGATCAGGTGACGCACACCCTGCGTCTTCAGGCCACGCCCTACGCGCTTCACAACGTGATGCTGGAAATCCGCAACGACCTGATTGCCAACCCACAGGCGGAAGATGACATGGCCCATCGGCTTGCGCCGGTGCTGCGCTCTGCGCTGAGCGAACTTCAGCGTGGCCGGCATCGAAGCGCCTGAACCGGGCCGCCGGACGATCCGGCAGGAAATGAACAGGAAGCAAGGGGTCGGGCTGTTGCCGGAGGTGCGCGCCCGCCCATTTACGGGAGAGAATGAATGGTTGGAAATCTGACACTCGATGCGCTGCGAAAAGCGGTCAAGGCAGGCGAGATCGACACGGTTCTGGTGGCGGCGACCGACATGCAGGGCCGCCTGATGGGCAAGCGCTTCCATGCGCAGTTCTTCGTGGACGGCGGCTGGGAGGAAACCCATTGCTGCAACTATCTTCTGGCCGTGGACATGGAGATGACCACCGTCCCCGGCTACAAGTCGTCGAGCTGGGAAAAGGGATATGGCGATTACGTGATGAAGCCGGATCTGTCGACGCTGCGCGTCATCCCCTGGTTGCCCGCGACCGCACTCGTGCTCTGTGATCTGCTGGACCACCACACGCATGAACTGGTGCCGCACGCCCCGCGTTCGATCCTGAAAGGTCAGGTGGAGCGCGCCCGCGCCATGGGGTTCGAGCCGATGATGGCGACGGAGCTTGAGTTTTATCTGTTCGAAAACAGCTACGAGGCGCTGCGCGACGGCAACTTCACCGGCCTGCACCCGATCAGCGCCTATAACGAAGACTACCACATCTTCCAGACCACCAAGGAAGAAGACGTGATGCGCGCCGTCCGCAACGGGCTTTATGGCGCGGGCATCCCGGTCGAAAACTCCAAGGGCGAGGCCGACAGCGGACAGGAAGAGATCAACTACCGCTATTCGGACGCGCTCGACACCGCCGACAACCACACGATCGTCAAGACGGGTGTGAAGGAAATTGCCTGGTCGAAGGGACGCTCGGTCACATTCATGGCCAAGTATGACACCAAGAAGGCCGGGTCGTCCTCGCACATCCACCAGTCGCTCTGGACCAAGGACGGCAAGCCGGTCTTTGCCGACAAGGCCGATGCGCATGGCATGTCCGCCACAATGAAGCATTTCCTGGCCGGGCAGCTGACGCACGCCCGCGACATCACCGCCTTCCTTGCCCCCTATGTGAACAGCTACAAGCGCTTCTGCATCGGGCTCTTTGCGCCCACGAAGGCGGTCTGGTCGGCCGACAACCGCACCGCGGGCTTCCGCATCTGCGGCGAACACACCAAGGCCGTGCGCGTGGAATGTCGCATCCCCGGATCGGACGTGAACCCCTATCTGGCCTGCGCGGCGCTGCTGGCCGCCGGTCTTGACGGGATCGAGAAGAAGATGGAGCTGGAACCCGAACTCTCGGGCGACATGTATTCGGCCAAGGGCATCCGCGAGATCCCCCACACGCTGCGCGAAGCTGCGGACCTGCTGAACACATCGAAGATGTTGCGCGCGGCCTTCGGGGATGATGTGATCGACCACTATCACCATGCCTGCCAGTGGGAGATTTCGGAAACCGACCGCGTGGTCACGGACTTCGAGATTCAAAGGCTGCTGGAACGGGCGTGAATTGTAGGGCGGGCTTCAGCCCGCCTTCCGCATGCAATGGCGGGCTGAGGCCCGCCCTACGAGGACGAGACCTATGAAACCCATTCAACTCATCACTCCGGTCGATGGTTCGGTCTATGCCGAACGCACGCCCCTGACGCCCGAAGCCGCCAAAGCGGCCGTCGCCCGCGCCAGGGCCGCCCAGAAAGGCTGGGCGGCGCGCCCGCTGGCCGAGCGTATCGAACTGGTGCGTGCCGGTGTCGCGAAACTGAACGAGATGAAAGACCCGATCGTCGAGGAAATCGCCTGGCAGATGGGTCGCCCGACCCGCTTCGGCGGCGAATTCGGCGGCGTGAACGCGCGCACCGAATATATGGCGGAGATCGCCGAAAAGACCCTTGCACCGCTGATGGTCGAGGATTCGAACGCCTTCCGCCGCTACCTGGCACGCGAACCCCTCGGCGTTGTCTTCATCGTCGCGCCCTGGAACTATCCTTACCTCACCACGATCAACACGCTGGTTCCCGCGCTGATCGCCGGGAACACGGTGGTGCTGAAACACGCCAGCCAGACCATGCTGGTGGGAGAGCGTCTGGCGCAGGCGTTCCACGCGGCGGGCGTGCCGGAGGATGTGTTCCAGAATGTCGTTCTCGATCACGCGACGACCGAAGCGCTGATCGCCGGGCGGGCCTTCGGCTTCGTGAACTTCACCGGATCAGTCGGTGGCGGGCAGGCGATGGAACGCGCGGCGGCGGGCACCTTCACGCCACTCGGGCTGGAACTCGGCGGCAAGGATCCGGGTTATGTGCGCGCCGACGCGAATGTGGATGCGGCCATCGACACGCTGATGGACGGCGCGATGTACAACGCCGGCCAGTGCTGCTGCGGGATCGAGCGCATCTATGTCCATGAAAGGCACTTCGACCGCTTCGTCGAAGGCGCAGTCGCCTGGGCGTCGGGCCTAAAACTCGGCAATCCGTTCGATCAGGCCACCACCCTCGGCCCGATGGCCAACAAGCGCTTCGCGGCCACCGTGCGCGGCCAGATCGCCGAAGCCATCGCGGCGGGGGCGAAACCGCTGATCGACCCGAAACTCTTCCCGGCGGACGATGGTGGTGCCTATCTCGCCCCACAGGTGCTGGTGAACGTCGATCATTCCATGCGCGTGATGATGGAGGAAAGCTTCGGCCCCGTGGTCGGCATCATGAAAGTCTCGGGCGACGAGGAAGCGATCCGCCTGATGAACGACAGCCCCTATGGCCTGACCGCCGCCATCTGGACCGAGGACTACGACGTCGCCGCCGAGATCGGCGCGCAGATCGAGACCGGCACGATCTTCATGAACCGCGCCGACTACCTGGACCCGGCGCTGTGCTGGACGGGCTGCAAGGACACCGGGCGCGGCGGCTCGCTCTCCTACCTTGGGCTTCATTCCGTCACCCGCCCGAAATCCTACCATCTGAAGAAGGTCTGATCCGATGAGCCACAATGTTCCCAACCGCAACTGGTCCTATCCGACCGCGATCAAGTTCGGCGTCGGCCGCCTTTCGGAACTGGCCGAACATGCGCGGTCGGCCGGGCTGAAAAAGCCGCTTCTGGTGACCGACAAGGCGCTGGCGTCGCTGCCGATCACGGCCGCCGCGCTGGATGTCCTGGAAGGTGCCGGACTTGGCCGCGCGGTCTTTTCCGAGGTCGACCCGAACCCGAACGAAAGGAACATGGCCGACGGGATCGCCGTCTACAAGGCGGGCGGCCACGACGGGGTGATCTGCTTCGGCGGCGGCTCGGCGCTCGACCTCGGCAAGATGATCGCGCTGATGGCCGGTCAGCGCCCGGACCTGTCGGTCTGGGATCTGGAGGATATCGACGACTGGTTCACCCGCGCCGACCCCGGAAAGATCGCGCCGATCATCGCGGTGCCGACCACCGCCGGGACGGGATCGGAAGTGGGCCGCGCCGGCGTTCTGACCAATTCCGCGACCCACAAGAAGAAGATCATCTTCCATCCGAGGCTGATGCCCGTCGTGACCATCTGCGACCCGGCGCTGACCGTGGGCATGCCGAAATTCATCACGGCGGGCACCGGCATGGATGCATTGGCCCACTGTCTTGAAGCCTACTGCTCGCCCTTCTACCACCCGATGAGCCAGGGCATTGCGCTGGAAGGTATGCGGCTCGTCTTCGAAAACCTGGTGAAGGCCTACGACAACCCGAATGACCTTGAAGCGCGCGCCCAGATGATGAGCGCGGCGGCCATGGGCGCAGTCGCCTTCCAGAAGGGGCTGGGCGCGATCCACAGCCTCAGCCACCCGGTCGGCGCGGTCTACAACACCCACCACGGCACCACGAACGCCGTCGTCATGCCGATGGTGCTGGAGTTCAACCGCCCGGCCATCGAGGACCGGATCAGGGCGGCGGCGGCCTATCTGGGCATCGACGGCGGGTTCGCGGGTTTTCATGACCGGATCATGGAACTCCGGACAGCGTTGAACATCCCCGAAAACCTGTCGGCAATGGGGGTCCAGTATGGCGATCTCGACAGGCTGACCGATATGGCACTGGAAGACCCGTCCTGCGGTGGCAACCCGATTGCGATGACGAAGGAAAACACCCGCAAGCTCTTTGACGCCTGCATGTGAGGGGTGGTGGCCCGCCCTGCGGCGGGACCGAGCCTTCGGCGAGGATATTTGAACCAGAATGAAAGGGCAGGCGCGGGTCTGCCCTTTCGCTTGGGGAGACCAGTATGGAAAAGGCTGAGATTGCGGTCATCGGCGCGGGGGTGATCGGGCTGGCCATCGCGCATCGGCTGTTGGCGGCAGGGCGCGAGGTCATGCTGATCGACGGAAACGCCCCCGGATCGGGCGCGTCATACGGCAACGCCGGAACGGTGGCGGATTACGCAGTGCAGCCGGTCGGCACGCCGGACGTGCTGCGCAACCTGCCGTCGCTTCTGTTTGACCGCAACTCCCCCCTTGCCATCCGGCGCGCGGCCTTGCCGACGTTGGCCCCCTGGCTTTTGCGCTTTGCCCGTCAGTCTCTGCCCGGAGCGGCGCACGCGAATGCGCGAGCGCTGGCGGCTCTTCTGGCCGATGCGACAGCGCGCTGGCAGGCGCTGGCCGGGGAGATCGGCGGGGCGGACCTTCTGCAGGATCGCGGTTGTCTTTACTGGTATCAGACCGATGCCGCGCTGAAGGCCGCCAAGGCCGACCTCGCCTTTCGGCGGGACCTGGGGGTAAGGGTCGACCTGTTGACGGCGGCGGAACTGCGGCAGCTTGAGCCGACCCTGCCCGTCTCGGAAGGAGGGGCGGCCTATTTCCCGAACGCGCGGTTCATGTCGGATCCGGGGGCGATGGTGGCGCGATTGGCCGCAGCGGTCGCTCAGGCGGGGGCGGTCTTCCGCCAGGGGGCGGTGACACGGCTTCAGCGGCAATCGGGCTGCGTTCACCTCTCCGGCGCCGGTTTTTCCCTGTCGGCCCGCAAGGTGGTGCTGGCCACCGGCGCGCACGGGCGGGCGCTGGTCTGGCAGGCCGGCGACCGGGTGCCGCTCGAGACGGAGCGCGGCTATCACCTGGAATGGGACATGGACGCGCCCCGACTTTCGCGCCCGGTTTGCCCGACCGCTCGGGGGTTCTACCTCTGTCCGATGGCGGGCCGCCTGCGCGTGGCGGGCACGGTCGAGTTGGGCGGGCTGACCGCCCCGCCCTCTCCGCACCGGCTGGCAAGGCTTGAAGCGGGCGCAAGGGCGATCTTTCCGGAACTTGGGGCACCGGTGCGCAGTTGGATGGGCTTCCGCCCCTCCCTTCCCGACAGCCTTCCCGTTGTCGGCCAATCGTCGGGCGGGGATGACGTGATCCATGCCTTCGGCCACGGCCATATCGGCCTGACGCTTGCGCCGGTCACGGCGGAACTGGTTCTGGCCTGTCTGCGCGGTGACCGGAGCGATCCGCGCCTCGCCGCGCTCCGTCCCAGCCGTTTCTGACCCCCATCCCGGCAAGGAAGGGCGAAGAGTCGCGCAATTGTTCGCGGTTCCCCAACAAATCCCCGATCTTGCATCGAGGCCGACGCCGGTGGCGTTGACAGTCCCCCCGGCTTTCGCCCATGTCAGGGCGCAGACGTCTCACGAGGTTGCTTCCATGAAAATCGCGATGATCGGCACGGGTTATGTCGGGCTGGTATCCGGCGTGTGTTTTTCCGATTTCGGCCATCAGGTGACCTGCGTGGACAAGGATCCGCACAAGGTCGAGATGCTGAAGAACGGCCAGGTGCCGATCTACGAGCCCGGCCTCGATACGCTCATGGAAAAGAACGTGGCCGCGGGGCGCCTGTCCTTCACCGGCGATCTGGCGGCGGCGGTCGACGGCGCGGATGCGGTTTTCATCGCGGTCGGCACACCCACGCGGCGCGGTGACGGCCATGCGGACCTGAGTTATGTAATGGCCGCGGCCGAGGAGATTGGCCGCGCGCTGACCGGTTACGCGGTTGTCGTGACCAAGTCGACCGTGCCCGTCGGCACCAACCGCGCCGTCGCCGACGCGATCCGCCAGGCGGCGCCCGCAGCCGATTTCGACGTGGCCTCGAACCCGGAATTCCTGCGCGAAGGGGCCGCGATCGACGATTTCATGCGTCCCGACCGCGTGGTGGTCGGCGTCGAAGGCGACCGGGCCAAAACCCTGATGGGCGAGATCTACCGCCCGCTGTTCCTGCGCGAATTTCCGGTGCTTTATACCGATCTCGAAACCGCCGAGATGATCAAATATGCGGCGAATGCCTTCCTTGCCACCAAGATCACCTTCATCAACGAAATCGCGACGCTCTGCGAAAAGGTCGGCGCGGATGTGAAGCAGGTGTCGAAGGGCATCGGGCTTGATGGACGCATCGGCAACAAGTTCCTGCATGCCGGGCCGGGGTATGGCGGGTCATGTTTCCCGAAGGACACGCAGGCCCTTGCGCGCACCGCGCAGGAATATGCAGCCCCCATGCAGATCGTCGAAACCGTCATCAAGGTGAACGAGGAAATCAAGCGCCGCATGGTGACGAAGATCATGGACCTGTGCGACGGGTCGGTGAACGGCAAGACGGTTGCCGTTCTGGGGGTCACTTTCAAGCCCAACACCGACGACATGCGCGATGCGCCTTCGCTGACCATCGTGCCTGCGCTGGTGGGCAGCGGCGCGAACGTGCGTGCGGTCGATCCGCAGGGCCAGCGCGAAGGCAAGCACCTTCTGCCCGGCGTCGAATGGATGGATGATGCCTATCAGGCCGCAAAGGGCGCCGATGTGGTGGTGATCCTGACCGAATGGAACGAGTTCCGCGCGCTTGACCTGAAACGGCTGGCGGGCGGCATGGCGACGGCGCGCATGGCTGATCTCAGGAATGTCTATTCCTCAGCAGATGCGAAAAAGGCAGGCTTCGTTGCCTACGCTGGCGTCGGTCGCTAGCGCGCGCGTCGGCCGCGGGCAACCGCTGGCTGCGCCTCAGGGCGCGGTCGTTTCGACCAGGTGGGCCAGCTGGCGCATCGAATCCTGCCAGCCGAGGTAACACATCTCCAGCGGAATGATCTCGGGGACGTTTTCCTGGGTGATGTCGATCTCGGTTCCGCAGGAGACGGATTTCAGCACCACCGTGACCATGATTTCGCCCGGCAGGTTCGGGTCGTCGAACCTGTCCGTGTAGCGCAGCCTTTCGCCGGGGCGCAGCTCCAGATAGGTGCCGCCGAACGCATGGCTGTGGCGGGTGGCAAAATTCGTGAACGACATCCTGAACGTGCCGCCGACTTTCGCCTCCAGATCATGCACCATGCAGGTAAAACCATCGGGAGGCAGCCATTTGGCCAGCGCCTGCGGTTCAATGAAGGCGCGATAGACCCGGTCCGGCGGGGCCTTCAGAACGCGGTGCATCGTGACGGTGTTGCCCATCGTTACGGTCCTTTCGGCTCTGTCGGTCCCTGCCGCCCGCCGGCGGACGGTCGGCTGGATCAGAATAGCCCAACGACGCGCCGCTTCCTACAGCGTTGTCGCAAGCGGCCATGACCTCGTTTGCCGGACAAGATCGGCATATCTCAGCCGCAGAACTTGCGCCGTGCCGCCGACAGGCTCGCGGGCTCGGGCTTGGTCGCGGCCGTGTGACCATCCGGCACGCCGCGTCCGAAGGACGGGGAAATCGGCAAGATGCCGCTCCAGAGATCCAGCGGATGATCCTCCGGCTCGTCCATCGGCGGGCCGCTGCGCACCTTTACCGTGATCGCCTCGATCTCCAGCGCCAGAACGCCGGTCGCCTTGCGTTCCTGCGCGGTGACCGGACGGATTTCGGCGTAACGGTCGGGCAGCAGATGTTCGGTGATCCGTTGCAGCGCACGGTCGAACTCCGCCTCGTCCGTCACCGGCCGCGCCATGCCGTGCACCACGCAGGAGCGGTAGTTGACCGAATGGTTGAACCCGGACCGCGCCACCACCAGCCCGTCGATATGGGTCACGGCCAGGCACATGGGCAGGCCGCCGGTCTTGCGGACGATCCGGGTTTTCGACGCACCATGGATGTAAAGCCGGTCTCCATCACGCGCATAGGCCATGGGGATGACCATGGGCCGACCGTCGGCCACGAAGCCCACATGCGCGACCAGCCCCTGATCGAGGATCGCATGGGCAATCGCCTCATCCTCCACCTTGCGCTTCACATAGCGGATTTTCGCGAAATCGGGCTGGTCGGTCACGATGGTCTCCTGCGCTGTTGCCTGCGCTTCTAGCGGAGGATATGGTTCTATCTAAGCTCCAGTTTTCAGAAAAATTATGGAACCAGTTTTATTCAGCACGCTCACGGCCCCGTCACCGGACCGGCAGGAGCCGCTTGCGGTCCAGCTTTACCGCGATCTCTTGGCCGCCATCGTCGCAGGACGCGTGCCCACCGGCCGTCTGCCCTCGTCGCGCGCCGCGGCGGCGGCGCTTGGCCTGTCGCGCAACACGGTCAACACGGCCTATGATCTTCTGCGGGCGGATGGCGCGGTGGCGATCTCTCCCGGCGCCGCGCCGAAAGTGCTGGTCACGGCCGCGGCTGCGGTGCGCCCGGCAGAGCGGGCAGCCGATCTTGGTCTTTCGCCGCGCGGTCATCTGTGGGCGGAGAGCAGCCGCGACCGTGACCGCGCCGCCTGCATGGCTCCCGGCCAGCCGGACGAGGGGCTGTTCCCGAAGGATGAATGGGCACGGCTCTTGCGGCGCGCGGCGCGTCAGCCGCTGGGGGCGGCCTTCGGCTATCCGCATTATGCCGGTCTGCCGCGCTTGCGCGCGATCCTCGCCCGGCGGCTTGCGGCTGACCGGGGCATGGTCCTGTCGCCCGAACAGATCCTGATCACGCCGGGCACGCAAGGGTCGCTGACGCTGATCGCCCTGACGCTGGCCAGCCCGGGCGACCGCGCCCTGATCGAAGATCCGGGTTATGGCGGCGCACGCGCGGCCTTCACGGGCGCGGGGCTGGCCCTGGCGCCCCTGCCCGTCGACCGGGAAGGGGCGGACCCGTCGGGGGCGCCGCCCGCGCGGCTGATCTATCTGACCCCCGCCAATCAATATCCGCTCGGCCACCGCCTTTCCGTTTCACGCCGTCGGGCGTTGATCGCCCATGCGACCCGCCACAATGCCGTGCTGATCGAAGATGATTATGACAGCGAATTCCTCTGGCACGGGCGCGAGATTGCCGCCCTTCAGGGGCAGGCCCCGGAACGGACAGTCACGCTCGGCACCCTGTCGAAGGCGCTGATGCCGGGCCTCAGGCTCGGCTGGATGGTGGCGCCGCCCAACCTTGCCGGGCCGCTGGCCGCCGCGCAGCGGGCGCTCGGGCTGGCCGCCAATGTCCATGCGCAGGCGGCGCTTGCCGATCTGATCGACAGCGGCCGCTATCGTGCCCATCTGATGCGGATCGCGGCACGTTACGGCGAACGCGGCCGCGCGTTGGCCGCCGCTGTCCGCGCCCTGCCCGGTGTGCGGGCCGACGACCCGGAGGGTGGCGTCCAGCTTGCCGTTCATCTGCCGGAGGGGAAGGAGGAGACGTGTCTTGCCGCGCTCCATCGGGCCGGGTTCGGGACGGCGGCGCTCTCCTCCTACAGCCTTCGGACGCGGCTTTCGGGGCTGGTCAGCGGGTTTGCTGATGCCACCCCCGAACGGATCGCGAAATTCGCGGCTATCCTTCGGGACAGGCTGGGCTGAGCCCGGCCGGACTACTGAAAGAGCCCCTTGAACCGGTCGCGCAGCAGGTTCTTCTGCACCTTGCCCATCGTATTGCGTGGCAGTTCGCCCACGATCTCGATATGTTTGGGCTGCTTGAACTTCGCCAGATCGCGTGCCAGCGCGGCCCGCAGGGCGGTCGGGTCGGGCGACATGTCCGGCGCGGCGACCACCACCGCCACCACCGCCTCGCCGAAATCCGGGTGCGGCACGCCGATCACCGCGCTTTCCAGAACGCCGGACTGGGCGTCGAGCAGATCCTCGACCTCCTTGGGATAGATGTTGAACCCGCCGGAGATCACCAGATCCTTCGCCCGACCGACGATGGTGACGTAGCCGTCAGCCCCCATCACCCCCAGATCGCCGGTGAGGAAGAAGCCGTTCTCCCGCAGTTCCTCGCGCGTCTTTTCCGGCATCTGCCAGTAGCCGAGAAAGACGTTCGGGCCGCGCACCTCGATCACGCCCACCGCGCCCAGCGGCAATTCCTTGCCGGTCTGATCGCAGATGCGCACCTCGATCCCCGGCAGGGGCAGGCCGACCGTCCCGGCGCGCCGCTCGCCCAGGTAGGGGTTCGAAGTGTTCATGTTCGTCTCGGTCATGCCATAGCGTTCAAGGATCGTGTGGCCGGTGCGGTCCTGCCACTCCCGATGCGTCTCGGTCAGAAGCGGGGCGGAGCCGGACACGAACAGCCGGACCCCTTTGGTCAGCATCCGGTCAAGGCGGGGGTCGGCGAGAAGCCGGGTATAGAAGGTCGGAACGCCCATCATCGCCGTGGCCTGTGGCAGAAGGCCGATCACCTGATCGGCATCGAACTTCGGCAGGAAGATCAGCGGACACCCGGCCAGCAGCGCGACATTCGTGGCCACGAACAGCCCATGCGTGTGGAAGATCGGCAGGGCATGGAGCAGCACGTCATCCGCCGTGAAGCGCCAGGCGTCGACCAGAACCTGCGCGTTCGACAGCAGGTTGTCGTGGCTCAGCATCGCCCCCTTGGACCGGCCCGTGGTGCCGGAGGTGTAAAGGAACGCCGCCAGATCGTGCGGCCCGCGCGATACGGGTCGGAAAGCGGCGGGCATCGCCCCGGCCGCGTCGGCAAAGCTGCCTCGGCCATCCGCGTTCAGCGTCAGAAGCCGGGCACCTGCCTGCCCAGCCGGCTGCGCGAGCGCCGCGCGTCGAACTTCATCGGCCAGCAACACATGCGCGCCCGCGTCACTGACGAAATAGGACACTTCCGTCGGCGTATAGGCGGTGTTGAGCGGCAGGAACACCACGCCCGCCGCGATGGCTGCCGCAATCACCGCCAGCATCTGCGGGCTTTTTTCCAGTTGCAGGGCGATCCGGTCGCCGGGTTTCAGCCCGAGCTCGACCAGGACACCCGCATATTGCGCGGTCAGGCGCAGAAAGGCGTCATAGGTCATCCGCGCGCCGTCCGGCAGGATCAGGAAGGGCCTCTGGCTGGCCTGATGCGGCAGGAAAAGCGCGTCGTAAAGGTGATTGCCCATCGGATGCCCCCTGCCGTTTGGCAGGGAATAGCCCGTGCCCCACGCAAAATCTAGCGCTGCGCGGTGCGGATCAGCGACAGAAGGAACAGCACGAAGGCCGCGACGACGATCGACGGCCCGGCAGGCGTG
>CAZRKU010000026.1:0-6578 GCA_964600685.1 uncultured Frigidibacter sp.
CGCGAACGGATCGAGGCGCATTTCGAGGTCTTCGCCAAATGGATGCGCGACCGGCAGGGCGTGAACCCCGAACTCGTCATCCGTGAGGGCGAACCTGTCGGCGAGATTCTGACCCTGATCCGCGAAGACCCGGAGATCGGCGTTCTGGTTCTGGGGGCCGGAACCGACAAGAGCGGCCCCGGCCCGCTGGTCACGCAGATGTCGCGATCCTCCGGCAGCCTGCCGATTCCGATCACGATCGTGCCCGGCGATATTTCGAAGGAACGGCTGGAAAGCATCACCTGACCGCTTTGCGCGCCGATGTCGCAGCGGCCGAACCTTGACTTCGCCCCCCTGCGGGCGCATATCCGACTGGAATAGTAGGAAAGTCCCGCCATGTTCATCCAGACGGAATCCACGCCGAACCCCGCAACGTTGAAATTCCTGCCGGGCCGCACCGTTCTCGACATGGGAACCGCGGATTTCCCGAGCATGGACACCGCCGGAAAGTCGCCGCTCGCGTCGCGTATCTTCGCGGTGAGCGGCGTCACGGGCGTGTTCTTCGGCACCGATTTCGTGACGGTGACCAAGGCCGAGGGCGTCGACTGGGCGCATGTCAAGCCCGCGATCCTCGGCGCGATCATGGAACATTTCCAATCGGGTGCGCCGGTGATCGAAGGCGCTGCGCCAGCGGGCGATGGCCATGCCGAACATTCGGGGCCGGACAGCGACATCGTCAAGCAGATAAAGGAACTCCTGGACACGCGCGTGCGCCCGGCCGTCGCGCAGGACGGCGGTGACATAACTTTCCACGGCTTTGACCGGGGGGTGGTCTATCTGCATATGCAAGGCGCCTGCGCCGGTTGCCCGTCGTCAACGCTGACGCTGAAGATGGGCATCGAGAACCTGCTGCGTCATTACATCCCCGAAGTGACAGAGGTGCGGCCCGTTGCCGCCTGAGCCACTGATCCTGGCGTTCGACACATCGGCCGCGCATTGCGCGGCCGCTCTCGTTTCCGGCGACCGGCTTCTGACTGAGCGGCTTGAGCCGATGGCCAAGGGGCAGGCCGAACACCTTTTCCCGATGCTGGAGGCGATGCTTGCAGGGGTCGGCGTTGGCTGGTCGGATCTGAGCGGGCTCGCGGTCGGGATCGGCCCCGGAAACTTTACCGGCGTGCGCCTGTCGGTGTCGGCCGCGCGCGGACTGGCGCTCGGGCTGAAGATTCCGGTCCACGGCGTCAGCCGGTTTGAGGCCACTGCCCACGGCCTGCCGCGCCCCTGCCTGGTGGCGCTCGATGCGCGCTCTGGCCGCGTCTATCTGCAGCTTTTCAACGGGGCGGGGCACCCGCCCCTGATTACAAACTCCAACACGATCCCCGAACGGTTGGTCCGGGAGGCGGCCTGCCTGGCCGGGGACGCCGCAGGTTCGATCACCGCGCACGGCCGCCAGCCGGTCATGGCGGCGGCGCTGACCCTGCCCCATGCCATGGCGCGTATAGCCGCTGCCCGCCCACCGCCCGCGACCCGCCCCGCCCCGCTCTATCTCCTGCCCGCCGACGCGGCGCCGCCGCGCGATGCCCCGCCGGTAATCCTGCCATGACGGCGGACGAGCTTGCCGCGCTGCACGCCGCATGTTTCACCGTCCCCCGCCCCTGGACGTCGGCGGAGTTCGCAAGCCTTCTCGCCTCGCCCACCGTCGTCGCGATCACCACCACGCACGGGTTTGCCCTCGGCCGGGTCACCGCCGACGAGGCGGAACTCCTGACCATCGCGGTCCACCCGGACGCCCGCCGCCAGGGAACCGGCCGCAAGCTCCTGTCCGACCTGATCGACCGGATCGCCGCGCGCGGCGCGACCGCGCTGTTCCTGGAGGTCAGCGCCGAAAACGACTCGGCCATCGCGCTTTACCGCGCTGCAGGCTTCGCCGAGGCTGGTCGGCGGGAGGCCTATTATTCCGACGGCCGCCGCAGGATCGACGCACTGGTCCTGCGGCTGGAGATCGGCACCGAAAGGGGTCTTGTCCCTGATTTCCCTGAATAACTTTACTGTTTGATCAAAAAATTCTTCTTCACTTTCAGAATCCAGTTGACCGCCCTGCGGCCTTCCGCCCTAATCGAACCGATCCGAAAGAGATCGCCCCGCGTGTGATGCGGGCCTGTCCGAAATTTGGACCAGAAACGTCATTCAGGGAGCTTGAAATGACCCTCATGCAGAAATTCCTCGGTGCTGCTGCGACCCTCGCTTTGACCACGGGCATCGCTGCGGCGGACCCGGCGATCATCTTCGACCTTGGTGGCAAGTTCGACAAATCGTTCAACGAGGCCGCGTTCGCTGGTGCGACCCGCTGGGCCGAGGAAACCGGCGGAACGTTCAAGGAACTGGAAATGCAGTCCGAGGCCCAGCGCGAGCAGGCGCTGCGCCGTCTGGCCGAAGCCGGTGCCAACCCGATCGTGATGACCGGCTTTGCCTTTGCCGACGTGCTGAATGTTGTCGCGCCCGATTTCCCGGATACGAAGTTCGCGATCGTCGACATGGTCGTCGATCAGCCCAACGTGAAGTCGGTGGTCTTCGCCGAGGAACAGGGTTCCTATCTTGCGGGCGTGATGGCCGCCATGGCCTCGAAGTCCGGCACCGTCGGCTTCGTTGGCGGCATGGATGTTCCGCTGATCCGCAAGTTCGCTTGCGGCTATGTGCAGGGCGTCAAAGCGACGAACGCAAATGCGACCGTCATTCAGAACATGACCGGCACCACGCCCGCCGCCTGGAACGACCCCGTCAAGGGCGCGGAACTCGCCAAGGCGCAGAAATCGCAGGGCGCGGACGTGATCTATGCCGCAGCGGGCGGCACCGGCATTGGTGTCCTGCAGGCGGCGGCCGACGAAGGCATCCTGTCGATCGGCGTGGACAGCAACCAGAACTACCTGCATCCCGGACAGGTACTGACCTCGATGCTGAAGCGTGTGGACAATGCCGTCTACGAAGCCTTCAAGGAAGGCACTGAAATGGCACCGGGCATCAACGTGATGGACCTCAAGGCCGGCGGTGTCGATGTCGCGATGGACGACAACAATGCCGCGCTGGTCACGCCTGAGATGAAGGCGGCGGTCGAAGCGGCCGCCGAAAAGATCAAGTCGGGCGAAATCGTGGTTCACGACTTCATGGCAGACAATACCTGCCCCGTGAACTGAGCGGACGCCATGGGGGCGGGCATTCCGGAGGAGCGGCAGGCACCTGCCGCTCCGGCCATCGAGTTACGCGGAATATCGAAAGCCTTCGGCCCGGTGCAGGCCAACAAGGATATTTCGATCAAGGTGCTGCGAGGCACCGTCCACGGGATCATCGGAGAAAATGGCGCGGGCAAGTCGACGCTGATGTCGATTCTCTATGGGTTCTACAAGGCCGACAGGGGCGAAATCCTGATCGGCGGCAAGCCGGTTCTGATCCCCGACAGCCAGGCGGCCATCCGGTCCGGCATCGGCATGGTTTTTCAGCATTTCAAGCTGGTGCAGAATTTCTCGGTCCTGGAAAACGTGATTCTCGGGGCCGAAGACGGGGCGTTGTTGCGGCCCTCGCTGGCCAAGGCGCGGGCCTCGCTCTCCCGGCTTGCAAGTGAATATGAACTCGACGTCGACCCGGATGCGCTGATCGAAGACCTGTCGGTCGGCCATCAGCAGCGGGTGGAGATTCTCAAGGCGCTCTACCGGCAGGCCGACATCCTGATCCTGGACGAGCCGACCGGCGTCCTGACCCCGGACGAGGCCGACCATCTGTTCCGCATCCTGCGCGGCCTGAAGGAGCAGGGCAAGACGATCATCCTGATCACCCACAAACTGCGCGAGATCATGGAAATCACCGATACGGTCAGCGTGATGCGCCGGGGCGAAATGACGGCGACCGTGACGACGAGCGAAACCAGCCCCGAAGAACTGGCGGAACTCATGGTCGGGCGGAAAGTCCTTCTCAACGTCCCGAAAGGCCCCGCCAACCCCGGCGCGACCGTGCTGGAGGTCGAGGGTCTGCGGGTGCGCGATGAAGCCGGAGTCGAGCGGCTGAAGGGCATCGACCTGACGATCCGCGCCGGCGAAATCCTCGGCATCGCCGGGGTGGCGGGCAATGGCCAGTCGGAGCTCCTGGAGGTTCTGGGCGGCATTCAGCGCGGCACCGGGCGCATCCGCGTCAACGGGCGCGAGCTGGACCTGACCGGCAAACATTCCGACGGCCAGTCGCGGCGCGCCGACGGCATCGCCCATGTGCCCGAGGATCGCCAGCATCTGGGCATGATCATGGATTTCACCGCCTGGGAAAACATGGCCTTCGGCTACCACCACGATCCGGCCTATCAGAAGAACGCGCTTCTGATGGACAATGATGCGCTGCTCGACGACACGAAGGGCAAGATGGAGCGTTTCGACGTGCGCCCGCCGATCCCGACGCTTGCGGCCAAGAGTTTTTCAGGCGGCAACCAGCAGAAGATCATCCTGGCGCGCGAGATTGAACGGAACCCCGACCTCTTGCTGGTTGGCCAGCCCACGCGCGGCGTCGACATCGGCGCGATCGAATTCATCCACAAACGCATTGTCGAGTTGCGCGACGCGGGCAAGGCCGTGCTTCTGGTCAGCGTCGAACTGGATGAAATCATGAGCCTTTCCGACCGGATCGCCGTGATGTTCGACGGGCGGATCATGGGCGAGCGCCTGCCGGGAGAGACGAACGAGCGCGAACTTGGCCTGTTGATGGCCGGGGTCGGCGAGGCGACGGCGCACAGGGGGGCACGCTGATGCAGAAGATGCCGAAATGGGCCGACGTCGCGCTCATCCCGCTGATCAACCTCATGATCGCCTTCCTGATTTCGGGCATCGTGATCTTCGCCATCGGCGAAAATCCCTGGGTGGCGCTGCGCACCATGGTCGAAGGGACGTTCCTCAGGGCCGAGGGTTGGGGCTACATGCTCTATTACGCCACGAACTTCATGTTCACCGGCCTTGCCGTGTCGGTGGCGTTCCATGCTGCCCAGTTCAACATCGGCGGCGAAGGGCAGGCGACGATGGGCGGGCTCGGCGTGGCGCTCGTCTGCCTGGCCTTCCCCTGGCCGCACTGGACGGTGGCGCTTCTGGCCGCGATGGTCGGCGCGGCGCTTTTCGGCGCGGTCTGGGCCGCCATTCCCGCCTGGCTGCAAGCCCGACGCGGCAGCCATATCGTGATCACCACGATCATGTTCAATTTCATCGCCGCCTCGCTCCTGAATTACCTTCTGTCGAACGTGATGCGGCCTATTGGTTCGATGGACCCGGCCTCCGCCCGCTTTCCCGAAGGCGCGAAATTGCCGACGCTGCATGACATGCCGATCCTCGGGCAGATCTTCGACAAGAACACGCCCGCGAACGTCACGCTGTTCATCGCCCTGGCCGCCTGTGTGCTGATCTGGGTGCTGATCTGGAAAACCCGTCTCGGCTACATGATCCGCGCTTTCGGGAAATCCGAAGCAGCGGCAAAATATGCAGGCATCTCTCCCTTCCGCATCATCATGATTTCCATGATCATTTCCGGCGCGCTTTCCGGCATGATGGCGCTGAACACGGTGATGGGCTATTCCGAGAAACTCATCCTGAATTCGGTGGAAGGCGCGGGTTTCATCGGCATCGCGGTTTCCCTGATGGGCCGCTCGCATCCGTTCGGGGTGCTGCTGGCCTCGCTTCTCTTCGGCTTTCTCTATCAGGGGGGCGCGGAACTCGCGCTCTGGACCTCGATCCCGCGTGAACTCATCACCGTCATTCAGGCGCTGGTGATCATGTTCACCGGCGCGCTCGACAACATGGTGCGCACCCCGGTCGAGCGGCTGTTCCTGACATTGCGGAAGGAGGGCCGCTGATGAACTACGACACCCTTCTGCAACTCCTCGATTCGATGGTGCGCCTCGGCGTGCCGCTGCTATTGGCCTGTCTGGCCGGTCTTTTTTCCGAACGGTCGGGGATTTTCGACATCGGGCTGGAAGGCAAGATGCTGGTCGGCGCCTTCCTTGCCGGGTCGGTCGCTTTCGCCGCCGGCTCGGCCTGGGTCGGGCTTCTGGCGGCGATCGGCATTTCGATCCTGTTCAGCCTGATCCATGGTGTCGCCTCGATCACCTTCCGGGGCAATCAGCTGATTTCCGGGGTGGCGATCAATTTCCTCGCCTCGGGCCTGACGGTTCTGGTCGGACAGACCTGGTTCGGTCTGGGCGGCCGCACGCCGGCGCTGGCAAACGAGGCGCGGTTCGAGCCGATCACCCTGCCCTTCGCCGATGCGCTTGCCGGCGTGCCGATCCTCGGGCCGTTCTATGCCGATCTGATCTCCGGCCAGACGATCCTGGCCTATGCCGCCTTCGCCGCCGTGCCGATCAGCTGGTGGGTGCTCTACCGGTCGCGCTTCGGCCTGCGGCTCAGGGCGGTGGGCGAAAATCCCGCCGCCGTCGATACCGCCGGCATATCGGTGGTGCGGCTGCGCTTCACCGCCGTGATGATCACCGGCCTGCTGTGCGGCATCGCCGGGGCCTACCTCGCAACTTCGGCCCCCTCGGCGGGTTTCGGGCGCGAAATGACGGCGGGCAAGGGTTACATCGCGCT
>CAZRKU010000026.1:6678-34435 GCA_964600685.1 uncultured Frigidibacter sp.
GGGCGATGAGTCCAGTTGCGTGAGCGTTCATTGCAACATTGACCCAAAACGTGACCGGAAAGCGGGAAAAATGTCCCCTGCCCCTTTGACAGCGGCGGGGCGAGGGGTCATCACTCGATCAGGTTTTCCCCAGACCGTGACGGCCCCGATGCAGTTTTATCTGCCAATTGCCGAGATTTCCGTAAATGCTTTCCTGCTCTTCGGGCTCGGCGGCATTGTCGGGATATTGTCGGGGCTTTTCGGTGTGGGCGGCGGCTTTCTCATCACGCCGCTTCTGTTCTTCATCGGTATCCCGCCCATGGTCGCGGTGGCCACGGGCGCCAACCAGGTGGTCGCCTCCTCCGTCTCCGGCGTTCTGGTGCATCTCAAACGCAAGACCGTCGACATCCGCATGGGCACGGTCCTGATGCTGGGCGGGCTGGCGGGGTCGACGGCGGGCATCTGGCTTTTCAACCTCTTGTCCCGACTCGGCCAGATCGACCTGACCGTGCAACTGTCCTATGTCGTGTTCCTGGGCATCGTCGGCACGATGATGCTTCAGGAAAGCCTGCGCAGCCTGTCGCGTGCGCGCAAGGCCCAGCCGGTCAAACGCAGCCAGCACATGTGGGTCCACCGCCTGCCGCTGAAGGTCAAGTTCCGCACCTCCGGCCTTTACATCAGCGTGATCCCTCCCTTGCTTGTCGGCTTCTTCGTGGGTGTTCTGGCTGCGGTGATGGGGGTGGGCGGCGGGTTCATCATGGTGCCTGCCATGATCTATTTGCTGAACATGCCGACGAAGGTGGTCATCGGCACCTCGCTCTACCAGATCATCTTCGTCACCGCCTTCACCACCTTCATGCATGCGCTGACCAACCAATCGGTCGACCTGATGCTGGCGCTGATGCTGATCCTTGGCGGCGTCATCGGCGCGCAGATCGGCGCGCAGCTTGCGATGCGGCTGAAGGCCGAACAGTTGCGTGTCCTTCTGGCGCTTCTGGTCCTGTCGGTCTGCCTGAAGCTCAGCTGGGATCTGGTGGTGCCCCCGGATGAATTGTTCTCCATCGCCGCACGGTCGAGCGGATGAACGGGCTTTTGATCCGCACTGCCGCCCTGGCGGTTGCCACCATCCTCGCTCTGCCGGTTCTGGCGCAAGAGGATGTGGTGGCCGGCCTCAGCCAGGACCGCATCGACATCACCGCCGATTTCGACGGATCGGACATCCTGATCTACGGCGCGGTCAAGCGCGAAACCCCGTTGCCGACCGGCCCCCTCGACGTGATCGTCACCGTCGAAGGGCCGAGCGCGCCGGAAAACGTCCGGCGCAAATCGCGGATTGCCGGGGTCTGGCTGAACACTGACGTGGTCACGATCGACCTGGCCCCGAGCTTTTACGCCGTCGCCACCACCGGCCCCTTCACCGATATCGTCTCCGACACCGAGGATCTGCGATATTCCATCTCCATCCCGCGGGCGATCCGGTCGGTCGGCGCGCCGCAGACGGTCGAAAATTCCCAGGAGTTCACCGACGCCCTGATCCGCCTGCGCACCGCGCGCAGCCTTTATGCGCTGAACGAAGGTTCCGTGCGCCTGACCGAGCAGACGCTTTTCCGCACCGACATCGACCTGCCCGCCAATCTGGTCGAGGGCAATTACAAGACCCGCATCTTCCTGCTGCGCGACAAGAAGGTGGTCAGCCTTTACGAAAAGACGATCTTCGTGCGCAAGGTCGGGCTGGAGCGCTGGCTTTTTCGCCTCGCCCACCAGCAGCCCGCCGTCTATGGCATCCTCGCCCTCGTGATCGCCGCAGCCGCCGGATGGGCCGCATCGGCGGCCTTCCGGCTGATCCGCCGCTAACCCCGCCCGACGAACGGCATGGTCGTGGCCATGAGCGTCATGGCCAGCACATTGGCCGACGGCGGCAGGCTGGCCATGTGCAGGACCGCATCGGCCACATGCGCCACATCCATCAGGGGTTCCGGCCTGACCGAACCGTCCGCCTGCCGCGCCCCCTGCCCCAGCGTGGCGGCAAGGTCGGTTTCGGCATTGCCGATGTCGATCTGGCCACAGGCGATCCCGAAGGGGCGCCCGTCGAGCGCCAGCACCTTGGTCAGCCCGGTGATCGCATGTTTCGTCACCGTATAGCCCAGGGAACCCGGCCGGGGTGCATGGGCGGAGATCGAGCCGTTGTTGATGATCCGCCCGCCCTGCGGCAGCTGCGACCGCATCTGGCGAAAGGCGGCGCGGGCCGCATAGACCATGCCGTGCAGGTTGACCGCCACCGTCTGATCCCAGTCCGCCAGCGGCATGTCGTCGATCAGCGCGGCGGGCCGGAAAATGCCGGCATTGTTGAAAAGCACGTCGACCCGGCCAAACCGCGCGACCGCCGAGGCGAAAGCATGATCCACGGCTTCCGGGTCGGTCACATCGCCGGTCAGGCAGAGCGCCCCGGGGAAACCCTCCGCCGCCTCGACCAGCGCCCCCGCCCGCCGGGCAATCAGGACGACATTCCACCCCTCGCCCAGAAAGCGGCGCGCGACAGCCCGACCGATCCCGCTCGATGCCCCGGTGACAACCAGCGTGCGCACCACCTCAGAACGCCTTGAAGGTCATCGTGGTCAGGGTGCGGCTGATGCCTTCGATGGTAAACAGCCGGGCGTTCAGCCATTGGCCCACATCCTCATCCTCGGGGATGTAGATTTTCGCGATCAGGTCATATTCGCCGCTGGTCGAATAAAGCTCGGACACGACCTCGCGGTCATAGATCGCGTCGGCCACTTCATAGGTCTTGCCGGGGTGGCAGCGGAACTGGACGAAAACGCAGCGCATGGGCCTCTCCTGTCTTTGCGCGCAGACTACCGGCTTTGGCCCCCGACCGGAACCCCGAAGCGTTCAGCTCTCCTCCGTCGGCGCCAGTGACAGGGGCGCGGCGCCCTTTGGCAGATCCTCGATCCCAAGCGCCAACTGCGGGCGCGCGAGCCGGTTCCTGACCACCCAGTGAAGCCGCTTTTCCGCCCGGGTGATCGCCACATACGCAAGCCGCTTCCACAGCGCGAGGCCGGCCTCGGTGCGGCCCATGCGCGCCGCGACGAACAGGTCGGGGGCAAAGACCTGCACCTCCTCCCACTGCGAGCCTTGCGCCTTGTGGATCGTGACCGCCGCGCCATGCAGGAAGGCCGCGCCCATCCGCGCGGCATAGGGGATGAAGGGTTCCTCCTCATCGGGAAGTTCGATCTTGATGATCGAGGCGGCCGCCACGCGGGGATCCGGCGCGCCCATCACATGCAGCCGCGAAAAGCCGGGTTTGGTGCCCGGTCCCAGATAGATGACCTGCGCGCCCTTGATCAGTCCCCGCGCCTCCAGATCATTGCGCTTGTTGCGGTGTTTCAGCGGCAGTTCGATCCCGTCGCAGATCAGGGGTTCCCCCGGCAGCAGGCTGTCCGCAGGCGCCGCAAAAGCGGCGCGGAAGGCCTGGATCAGCCGCACCCGCGTCTGGTTGCGCCAGACCAGCGCGGGCGAACGCGCCATCAGCCCCGCATCGACCCGTTCGGCCCAGACCACCCGGTCATCGCGCCGCGCCGCATCGGCGACCATCTGTTCGAAAGTTTCAAAAGTCAGGCTTTCGTCACCCAGAGCATGGGCCAGATCGAGGATCGGGCTGTCTTTTTCCTGCCTGTGCACCCTGTGCAGAGTCAAACGTCGGCTGGCAGGAAACTTGTCGAATACCATTTCGCCCGACTGGCCGACCGGGGCCAACTGGGCCGGATCGCCGAAGAGAACCAGCGTCGGGAAAATCTCTTTCAGATCTTCGAACTGGCGGTCGTCCAGCATCGAGGATTCGTCGATGAAGCCCACATCCAGCGGATCCTCCCGCCGTTTCCAGCCCAGGATGAAGTCCGACCCGCGCAGCCCCGCCGCCGCCAGCGCGCCGGGGATCGACTTCATCGCATCGTAGAAGGCCTTCGCCCGGTCGAGCGCCTGATCGGACAGTCCCGCGACCGTTGGCCGGTCGGCATTTCCGGCCAGCCATTCGGCGATACGTTCGTAATCCGGGTCATAGACCGGGGTATAGAGGATGCGGTGGATCGTCGTCGCCGGAACCCCGCGCGATCTGAGGACGCTTGCCGCCTTGTTGGTCGGCGCAAGAACGGCAAGCGTGCGACGGTCCTTGCGTCGTTTGCCCTCATAGTCGCCGGAGATCACGTCGACGCCCGCCTCGGCCAGGGCCTTGGTCAGTCCGGCCAGCAGCATGGTCTTGCCCGATCCGGCCTTGCCGACCAGCGCCAGAACCGCAGGCCCGCCGGTGGGCGCCGGCAAGAGCGTCCCGTTGGCCAGATCAATCCCGGCGGCGCCCAGAAGATCGGCCACCCTGTCCCAAGCGTCGGCCTGATCGGCGGAAAGTTGCATCACCGGCAAAGTCATGGCGCGGACCCTAAAGGCCCGCGCCAGAGGATGCCAGACCAGGCAGCCGCCCGGATGCGCCTTTTGTCCGCCTCAGCCCCCCGGTCCAGCCTCGAGCGCATCCTCGAACGTGCGCAGACCCGTGCGCGGCGCCTGCACCAGCACCGCCATGTTGCCGGGTTTGTGCTGGTTCTTGCGCATCAGCATATGGGCGCGCGGAATCTCCGCCCAGGGAAAGACCTCCGACATGCAGGGGTCAAGGCGGCGCTCCACCATCAGCTTGTTGGCAGCGGCGGCCTGTTTCAGATGGGCGAAGTGCGACCCCTGCAGGCGCTTCTGGTGCATCCACATGTAGCGCACGTCGAAGGTGCAGTTGAAGCCGCTGGTTCCGGCGCAGATCACCACCATGCCGCCCTTCTTGCAGACGAGCGACGAGACCGGGAAGGTCGCCTCGCCCGGATGTTCGAAGACCATGTCGACATTCACCCCCTTGCCGGTGATGTCCCAGATCGCCTTGCCGAACTTGCGCGCCTCTTTCAGCCAGGTGTTGTATTCGTCGCTGTTGACCTTCGGCAGCTGGCCCCAGCATTTGAAATCATTGCGGTTGATCACGCCCTTGGCGCCCAGGCCCATCACGAAATCGCGCTTCGCTTCATCGCTGATCACCCCGACCGCATTCGCGCCGGCCGTGTTGATCAGCTGGATCGCGTAAGAGCCAAGCCCCCCCGACGCCCCCCAGACCAGCACGTTCTGGCCGGGTTTCAGATCATGCGGCTGATGGCCAAAGAGCATCCGGTAAGCGGTGGCCAGCGTCAGCGTATAGCAGGCCGCCTCCTCCCAGGTCAGATGCTTCGGGCGCGGCATCAGCTGCTGGGACTGAACACGGGTGAACTGGCTGAACGATCCGTCCGGCGTCTCATAGCCCCAGATGCGCTGGGTGGGTGAAAACATCGGGTCGCCACCGTTGCATTCCTCGTCGTCGCCATCGTCCTGATTGCAGTGAACGACAACCTCGTCCCCGACCTTCCAGCGTTTCACCTTGTCGCCCACCGCCCAGACGATCCCGGAGGCGTCGGATCCGGCAACATGATAGGGTTGCTTGTGGCCATCGAACGGGCTGATCGGCTGGCCCAGCGCCGCCCAGACACCATTGTAGTTCACACCCGCCGCCATCACGAGGACCAGCACCTCGTTGCTGTCGAGTTTCCAGGTGTCCACCACCTCCACCTGCATCGCCGTATCCGGTTCGCCATGCCGGTCCTGCCGGATCGCCCAGGCATACATCTGCTTCGGGACATGACCCAAAGGCGGCATTTCCCCGATTTCATAGAGATCCTTGACCGGAGCGTCGTAGGGGGCGATCCCCCGGTGAGTGTCCAAAGCCATGCGCGCCTCCTCAATCCATGCCGCATCGCAGAATCGACGCAGCCTTAGGGGTTGAAATACAAACGGATGCGCAATATTGCAATGGATATTGTCACTCTTTTGAAACTTTATGTCTCTCGCGTTTCAGATCCGGCGCAATTCTGCGGGTTTTCCGTCTTTTGGTTTCTGCGCCTGCATCCAAGAGCTGCAGGGCCGACGCCGCATAGAACCTGAGAACCTCCCGCCGATCCTCGTTCAGGCGCACCTTTCCGCCGCTTTCGGTGATGAATTTCCTCAGCCTGAAGATGGCCAGCGTCATGTCGACCGCCCCGCCGACGCCTTCGGGCAGCACCAGTTCCGCCCCTTGTGCCGTCAGCTGCGCCGCCAGCGCCTCTGACCGGGCGACAAGGCCTGCGCGGTCGGTCGCGCTCGCCTCTCCCCAGGCGGCAGAGACCAGGGGCACCGGCAGAACCGGGATGGTGCGGGTGATTTCGGCCATCAGCCGATCGGCCAGCGCCTCCGTCACATCGCCGTCGCGCCCGGCGGAAAAAGCGGCAAGTGAAATGGGCGTGCCGAACCGCACGACCGCATTGCCGAACCCCCGGAACCGCCCGAACAGCGCCCGCCAGATATGCCGCCAGACGAAGGCGAGGATCGCGCCGATCGGCGCACGGAACCGGCGCACTCCGGCGCGGCGCGCCTCGACCAGCACCCGATCCTCGACGATCCGGTCGTAGTTCAACGCAACCGGCACGAAAACCACATCGCGACCATCTGGCCGTTCGCCCTGCACGATGTAACTCAGGATGCCAAGGCGCGCCGGCGCCGTGCGCCCGTCCAGTGACAGGCCGCCCTCGGGGAAGATCGCCTGGGTCACGCCCTCCGCCGTTGCCATCTGCACATAACGCGACAGGATCCGGCGATAAAGCGGGCGCTCGGACTTGCGGCGGATGAAATAGGCCCCCATCGACCGGATCAGGCCCGAGAGCGGCCAGACCCGCGCCCATTCGCCCACCGCATAGGACAGTGCCGACCGCTGCGCCGCGAGATAGGTCACCAGCACATAATCCATGTTCGACCGGTGGTTCATCACGAACACCACCGTCGCGGCCGGATCAATTTCGCTCAACGCCCGGTCGTCAAGCCGCACCCGATACAGAAGCTGCGCGAACCAGCGCGCGATACGGATGCCCCAGGTGAAATAAAGCCGCGCCGAAAAGGCCGGAACGATTTCCCGCGCGTAGCGCCGCGCCCGTTCCAGCACCACGGTCTGCGGCTCGCCCGTCAGGGCGGCTTCCTCGGCGATGGCCTCGGCGACCTTCGGGTCATGCGCCAGCCGGATGATCATGTCATGCCGTTCCATCAGCTTGAACGGCTGGATCGGCCGGTCGAGCCGCTGGTTCAGACGGCCGACAAGCCGTTCCATCCGGCCGCGAAAGAACCAGCGCACCGAAGGGAACAGGAAATGCGAGAAGAACGCCACCAGCGCGAAGGCGATGATCAGCAGGAACATCCAAAGCGGGAGTTCGACGGTTCGGAACATGCGGCGACCGTTGCAAAAAATCCCGTGGTGGTAAATCGCCGATTGTATGGCGCGGGCAGCATCGCTCACACATGCGTGAGAATTCCGCGAGCGGCGGTGTGTTAGCCTGCCATTGTCGACAATCAACTCATATGCAAGGGAGGGACCAGCCATGATGTTCAAATTGCTCACCGCCGCGGCGTTCTCGCTCGCCGCGACATCCGCCGTGGCCCAGGATGCTGCCATGAGCTTTTTCGTGACCAGCCAGAACCCCGGCAAGGGCGGCAACCTCGGCGGTCTCGCCGGGGCGGACGCGCAATGCACCGCTTTGGCCGAAGCCGCCGGCATTACCGGAAAAACCTGGCGCGCCTATCTGTCGAGCAGCACCGAGAACGCCCGCGACCGGATCGGCACCGGACCCTGGGTCAATGCCGCCGGAGTGACGGTCGCCGACAGCGTCGATCAACTCCACGGCGCGAACAACCTGAACAAGCAAACCGCGCTGAACGAAAAGGGCGAGGTGGTGAATGGCCGCGGCGATGAGCCGAACCGCCACGACATTCTCACCGGCTCGATGCCCGACGGCACGGTCGCCGTCGGCCAGACCTGCGAGGACTGGACCAGCGACGCGGTCGAAGCGGTGGGCATGATGGGCCACCACGACCGCACGGGCCTTGACGATTCCGAACAGGCAAAGTCGTGGAACGCCTCGCACGGGTCACGCGGGGGCTGCGGGCTGGAGGCGCTGAACAGCACCGGTGGTGACGGGCTGCTCTATTGTTTCGCCACGGACTGACGGACCTGCGCCGGGACGGCTGCTGAAAGGGTGGCGCGGCGGTCCGGGGGACTGGCGCGCCTTCAGGCATGAGCCGACGGGCGGCGGCGGTCGCGTCAGCGCGATCTCCCGTCAGGTTCAAGGCGGACCGGACACCTCCGGAATTGGCGTGGCGGGTAAGGACTGCCTCTTCTCCCGACTCGATGCCGCAATGCAGCGAATTGACAGGGTCAGGAAATGTCGAATATCTCTGCAAGCGCGAAATATTCTTGCCAAGACGATTCTGGAGGCTGCGATGACCGAGGTTCAGAAGGAAAAGCCCTGGCTCTTCCGCACCTATGCGGGTCACTCGACCGCCGAAAAATCGAACGCGCTCTACCGCGCGAACCTTTCGAAGGGTCAGACCGGCCTGTCAGTCGCCTTCGACCTGCCGACCCAGACCGGCTATGACAGCGACCATGAACTGGCGCGGGGCGAGGTCGGCAAGGTCGGCGTGCCGGTCAGCCATCTGGGTGACATGCGGGCGCTCTTCCGGGATATTCCGCTCGACCAGATGAACACCTCGATGACGATCAACGCCACCGCACCCTGGCTCCTGGCGCTGTATGTCGCCGTGGCCGAGGAGCAGGGCGCGAATGTCGCGGAACTGCAAGGAACCGTGCAGAATGACATCATCAAGGAATATCTAAGTCGCGGAACGTATATTTGTCCGCCGCAGCCCAGCCTCAGGATGATCACCGATGTGGCGGCTTACACGGCGGAACATCTGCCGAAGTGGAACCCGATGAACGTCTGCTCCTATCACCTGCAAGAGGCAGGGGCGACGCCGGAACAGGAACTGGCCTTCGCCTTGGCGACCGGCATCGCGGTGCTGGATGATCTGAAGGGCAAGGTCGCAGCCAAGGACTTCCCGGCCATGGTCGGACGCATTTCCTTCTTTGTAAATGCGGGCATCCGTTTCGTCACCGAACTGTGCAAGATGCGCGCCTTCACGGAACTCTGGGATGAAATCTGCCGCGACCGCTACGGCATCGCCGAAGAAAAATACCGCCGCTTTCGCTATGGGGTGCAGGTCAATTCTCTGGGCCTGACCGAACAGCAGCCGGAAAACAACGTCTACCGCATCCTTCTGGAAATGCTGGCGGTCACGCTTTCGAAGAACGCCCGCGCCCGCGCCGTGCAGCTTCCGGCCTGGAACGAGGCCTTGGGCCTGCCGCGCCCCTGGGATCAGCAATGGTCGCTCCGGATGCAGCAGATCCTGGCCTATGAAACCGATCTTCTCGAATATGGCGATCTGTTCGACGGCAACCCGGCCATCGCGGCCAAGGTCGAGACGTTGAAGGCGGGCGCAAGGGAGGAACTGAAAACGCTCGACGGGATGGGCGGCGCGATCGCCGCCATCGACTATATGAAATCGCGGCTGGTCGAAAGCAACGCCGCCCGCATCAACCGGATCGAAACCAATCAAACCGTGGTCGTCGGCGTGAACCGCTGGCGCGAAGCCGAAGCCTCGCCCCTGACCGCGGGGGACGGCGCGATCATGACGGTTGATCCGGCGATGGAACAGGATCAGATCGGGCGCCTGAATCAGTGGCGCCAGGCCCGCGACCAGCGGGCGGTGCAGGCCGCGCTGGCCGCGCTGCGCGATGCCGCCCGGTCTGGCGGCAACATCATGCCCGCATCGGTGGCTGCCGCGAAGGCGGGTGTTACCACCGGCGAATGGGCCGGTGTCCTGCGCCGGGTCCATGGCGAATATCGCGGACCGACCGGCGTGTCGCGCAGCCCGTCCAACCGGACGGAGGGGTTGGAGACGATTCGCGAAGCAGTTGATCTGGTGTCGAAGAAGCTCGGGCGCAGGCTGAAGTTTCTGGTCGGCAAGCCCGGCCTCGACGGCCATTCGAACGGCGCCGAACAGATCGCCGCCCGGGCGCGGGACTGCGGCATGGACATCACCTATGAAGGCATCCGCCTGACCCCCGAACAGATCGTCGCCCGCGCGGGCGAGGAGGAGGCGCATGTGGTGGGCCTGTCGATCCTGTCCGGCAGCCACCTGCCGCTGATCGCCGAAGTGATGGAACGGATGCGCGCGGCGGGCCTGTCGCATGTGCCGGTGGTCGTCGGCGGCATCATCCCCGACGAGGATGCCGCCCGACTGGCCGCGATGGGCGTCGCCCGCGTCTATACGCCGAAGGATTTCGAGCTGAACCGGATCATGGGCGATATCGTGACGCTGGCCGAGCCGAAGGCGGTGGCGGCGGAGTAAGGCGACCAGCCGTCGCCTCATCGGGCGCGGGGTGCCGGGTTTGAAGCCGCAGGCAGACGTTCCGCGCATATCCCCGGATACCGCGCCCGGAATTTTCGTTTGCAGTTCATGCCGGCAGGCGTAGAGCTTGACTCACGGCGCAGGACGGCCCCGGAAACGGTTCCGATTTAAAGACCTCCTGCCACGGTAAAATCGACGTTCCTTGCGCTGCCACTGGCCCTGATCTTGGAGAATGTCTGATGAAACTTGTTTCCGATCATTCCGTTTCGGCAGGCACTGACCTGCACCACGTTCTGGATTTCTTTCAGAATTACCGGGCTGGCGCCCCCGAGGGTCAGGTCGTGGCCGACTTGACCTTCGGCAACCCGCATGAGCCGCCCTTGCCCGAACTGGTGAGCGCCCTGCGCACCCATATCGAGCCACAGACGACGGACTGGTTTGCCTACAAGGTCAGCGAGGCAGAACCGCGCCGCATCATCGCCGAGGGTCTGCGGGCAGAACTCGGGCTGAACTTCGCGCCCGAAGACATTGCCATGACGCTGGGCGCCTATGGCGCGATTACGCTGGCATTTTCGATCCTTCTGAACCCCGGCGACGAATGCATCATTCCGGTGCCGGGCTGGTTCCTCTATGAAACCAGCTTGTCATTGGTCCATGCCGTTACCGTCAAAGTTCCTTTGCGGAACGAAGACTTCGATCTGGATGTGGACGCGATCGAGGCCGCCATCACCGCGCGCACGCGGATCGTCATTGTCAACACGCCGCACAACCCGACAGGGGTGATCTACAGCCGGGACAGGCTGGAAGAACTGGCGGCAATGCTGCACCGGAAATCGGCGGAATTCGGACGCCCGATCTTCATCCTCTCGGACGAGCCTTACCGGCGGATCAGGTTCGACGGCACGGCCTTCACCAGCCCTGCCGAAGTCTATCCCTGGACTTTGATCGACTACAGTTTTGCCAAGGTTCTTTTGGCGCCGGGGTTGCGGCTGGGCTATCTGGCGATCTGCCCGGACATGCCCGCCGACGTTCGCGCCACGCTGCGGGCAACCGCCGAAAGGACACAGGTGTCATCGGGATGCGCCTTCCCGGATTCGATCCTGCAATATGCGGTGAAAGATCTTGAAACGGTCTCGATCGACGTGCCCGCCTATCAGCGCAAGCGCGACCGGCTTTACAACGCGATGACGCAATGGGGGTATGAGATGACCATACCCGCGGGCACGTTCTATTTGTGGGGTAAAGCGCCCGGCGGCGATGCGTTGGCCTTTACCGCAGCCTTGGCCGAACGCGGCGTCTATGTGATGCCGGGAACCCTGTTCGAGCGTCCGGGCGACTTCAGGATCAGCCTGACCGGCACGCATGACATGATCGAGGCGAGCCTTCCCGCCTTCGAAGCGCTGGCCGGAATGACTGCGCCCTGAAGCCGCCTGCGGCGGAGCATAGTCGGAGTTTTGTCCCCGGGGGCGGTTTTGCCCGCATATTTGCCGCACCTGTCGGGACGGATGCCATACGCAAACCCGACGGATGCCATACGGGTGCCAGACGGCGGCTTTTAAGCAAAATCAATACCTTGCCTTGTGCCTTCCGCACAGACGCCCGCCCCGCCTTAACCTTCCGGTAACCCTCCCCCGTCCCCGCCGACCGCGACCGACAGGCGCGCCACTTCCCGGCCTTGCGCCTGCCGTGCTCGTCCGGCAGTCTGGCCCGATCTTGCGAGGGGTGAGACATGACGTTCCATATCGGCGCCAAGGCCGGCGAAATTGCCGAAACCGTTCTGCTGCCGGGGGATCCCTATCGGGCGAAATGGGCGGCGGAGAAGTTCCTGAAAGACCCCGTCTGCATCAATCAGGTGCGCGGCATGCTGGGCTTCACCGGCAGCTGGAAGGGCAACCGGGTCACCATCCAGGGCTCGGGCATGGGAATGCCATCCTTGTCGATCTATGCCAATGAACTCATTAAAGATTATGGCGCGAAAACCCTGATCCGCATCGGATCGGCGGGCGCCATGCAGCAGCATGTGAACATCCGCGACGTGGTCATCGCCATGACCGCCTCGACCATGAGCACACCATCGCGCGGCTTCTTCCGCGAGATGCAGTTCGCACCCTCGGCCGACTATGGCCTTCTGGAAAAGGCGGTCGCGGCGGGCCGGGCCAAGGGCACCGCGATCCATGTGGGCGGCATCTATTCGGCGGACGTCTTTTACGACGAACGCCCCGACCTGAACGAGATCCTGACCCGCCATGGCGTGCTCTGCGTCGAGATGGAGGCGGCCGAACTTTACACCGTCGCCGCCCGCCACGGGGCGCGGGCACTGGCGGTGCTGACGATCTCCGACCACCTCCTGCGGCACGAGGCCCTGTCGGCCGAGGATCGCGAACGGTCGTTCGGTGATATGGTGGAAATCGCGCTTGGCGCGGCCTTCGGCTGAACCCGCCAAAGCGGGGGCTGCCTGCCCCCGCACCGCCGGGAGTGTTTCGGAGCGGAGGAGGAATCAGCGCCCGTGGCTGCGGTCATATCCATTGGGCTGCGGGGCGCTCCAGCCGTCGAGTCGTCCTTCGGCCGGTTTCAGAATCTCCACGCGCAGCGGATGGCAGCGCGCGATGTCCGAGGAATGCTCGGACGAACAATCCCCGCCCGGACAGGCCGAAAGGGCACCCAGAAGGTCGATTTCGGCGAAAAACTCCAGATAGTCCCCGGGGCGCACCGGCGAGGCTTTCATGAAATACTGGCCCTTGTCGCGGGTGAAGCCGGTGCACATGAAGACGTTCAGCACGTCATGCACATGCGGCTCGGCCGCCCGCAGGGAAAGGCCGGTTTCATCGGCGAGCGCCCGTGTCAGGTTCGAGTGGCAGCATTGGTGATACTGGCCGCCATGGCTCAGCAGGTTGTGCGTGTATGGATCGCAACGCGTTCCGATCACGTCATGGACCGACCCGCCGAACGCATCGAACCCATACCAGTCGAGCGTGTCACGGGTGATCGTCGCCATCGGCCTGAGATGCGGCAGGCAGGACCAGAGCCGGTCGCCGGTCGAGAGATGCGTGCCGTGCAGCGCCCGGGTCTTGCCGGAAAAGAACCGCTCCGACAGATCGGCGGCGTTCCACAGGTTCAGATCGCCGACCTGCGGTCCCTCAACCGAGTGGATGCGGAAGAAGTGACCGGCCGGCACGCGGAACGTGCGGGCGTCGCGCGGCGGCACCGTCGTCGTGGCCAGAGGCGTCAGCCCGGGACGCGCCGCGCGGTAAAGGGCCAGCGGCGCCTGCGGCAGCCCTTCGGTCGGATAGCAGACCACTGGCGCGATGGAGCGGCGGCGCTCTGCATCGGGGGGTGGGGATGTTTCGGGATGCGTCGGTTTCATTCTGGCCTCCGGTCTGACCCGGCCAGCTTGGTCAGTCGGCTGTCGCGCGTCAATCGTGGGGACGCAGGCAATGGCGTGGTTTTCCCACCGTCCACGCGCCGCAGGCCGCGCATCGGTGATGACCCAGACCGGCGGCACGATCCTCGCGCCAGCGGCAGGCGCGGGTCAGCGTGCTGCCGCGCCGCATGAGCCAGAGATAGGCGAGCACCGACAAAAGCAGGATCAGCAGGAGAAGCGGCATGGCGCTATCTACCACGCGCCGCGGCGCCCGCAATCCCGGGCAACCTATTCAGCGGGTGCCGAAATAGGCGTACATCTGCTCCAGCACACTCAGGCGCGGCACGGCGACCGGGCCGGAACGTTCGGGGGCATAATAGGCCGGAACTGCGGCGGCGATGGGGGCACGCGGGTTGCGGGCGAAGATGCGCTTGAGCAGGCGAAACATGATCCGACCCTTCGATCTGATGACTGGTACCGCCAACATAGGCTGAAGCGGGCCTGAATTCAGCCACCAAGTCGGCAAGGCTGTCATGCGCTTTCTGCAACGCAGCAAAAAGCGACGCCTCCCCTCACGGTCCAGTTGTCACACCACCCGTTCGACCATCATCTTCTTGATCTCGGCGATCGCCTTGGCCGGGTTCAGCCCCTTGGGGCAGGTCTTGGTGCAGTTCATGATCGTGTGGCAGCGGTAGAGCTTGAACGGGTCCTCGAGCATGTCCAGCCGTTCGGGCGTCGCCTCGTCGCGGCTGTCGATGATCCAGCGGTAGGCATGGAGAAGCGCCGCCGGGCCGAGATAGCGGTCGGAGTTCCACCAGTAACTCGGGCAGGCGGTCGAGCACGACGCGCACATGACGCATTCGTAGAGGCCGTCGAGTTTCTTGCGGTCCTCGATCGACTGCCGCCATTCCTTGGCGGGGCGGCTGGTCTTCGTCTCCAGCCAGGGCATGATGCTCGCGTGCTGGGCGTAGAAATGGGTGAGGTCGGGGATCAGGTCCTTGACCACCGGCATGTGGGGCAGCGGATAGATCGCCACATCGCCCTTCACCTCGTCGAGCCCGTAGATGCAGGCCAGCGTGTTGATCCCGTCGATGTTCATCGCGCAGGATCCGCAGATGCCTTCACGGCAGGAGCGGCGGAAGGTCAGGGTCGGGTCGACCTCGTTCTTGATCTTGATCAGCGCGTCGAGAACCATCGGCCCGCACTTGTCCATGTCGAGGAAATAGGTGTCGACGCGCGGGTTTTCGCCCAGATCGGGATCCCAGCGGTAGATGCGGAACTTCCGCACATTCTTGCCTTCGGGGCGCGGCCAGGTCTTGCCGACGCGGACTTTGGAGTTTTTCGGAAGCGTGAACTGGACCATATCATCCCTGCCAATCTGGTCGGGTATAAAGCGGCCGCCGGGGCGGCTGGCCGGATTTCTGCATCACGCAGCTGTCGTAGACCGCCGACGGGTCACGCCCCTGCAGGTAGTCGGAGGACACCGACAGGCTGAGGCCCGCGCGCGGCCCGCCCGATCCGACGCCCACGGCAACCGCGCCGCGTGGCCCGGCGGCGAGCTGCGCCCGCTGGAAACATTCGCGCTCGGCCCGGTCCACCGTCATCGGCGCGCAGGCCGACAGCAGTGCGGGACCCATCAGGACGGCGAGCGACCGCATCAATAGACCCTCGCCTTGGGCGCGATCTTCTTCAGTTCAATGCCGCCTTCGGCCTCGGTCGTCAGCGGCTCCAGATGCACCGGCCGCGTCGACAGAGTGACCTTCGCGCCATCGACATGAGCAAGCGAATGGACACGCCAGTTGGCATCGTCCCGGTTGGGATAATCCTCATGCGCGTGCGCACCCCGGCTTTCCTTGCGGGCCTCGGCCGCGACGATGGTGGCCAAAGCGTTCGGCATCAGGTTCGCCAGTTCCAGCGTCTCCATCAGGTCGCTGTTCCAGATGAGCGAACGGTCGGAAACCTTGAGATCGGTCATCTTGCCCGCGACCTTCAGCATCTTTTCGACGCCTTCGGCCAGCGTCTTGTCGGTGCGGAAGACCGCAGCATCGGCCTGCATGGTCTTCTGCATCTCCAACCGCAGCTCGGCGGTCGGCACCGCCCCGTTGGCATTGCGCAGCCCGTCGAACCGATCAAGCGCACGGTCGAGCTCGGCCCGGTTCGTCGCCGGAACCGCGCTGTCCGGCTTCACGATCTGACCGGCGCGGATCGCGGCGGCGCGGCCAAAGACCACAAGGTCGATCAGCGAATTCGACCCCAGCCGGTTCGCCCCGTGCACCGAGGCGCAGCCCGCCTCGCCCACGGCCATCAGGCCGGGGAACACCGCATCGGGATTGCCGGGCGTCGGGTTCAGCACCTCGCCCCAGTAGTTCGTGGGGATGCCGCCCATGTTGTAATGAACCGTCGGCAGGATCGGGATCGGTTCGCGCGTCACATCGACGCCGGCAAAGATCCGCGCCGATTCCGAAATGCCGGGCAGGCGTTCGTGCAGGGTCGCGGGGGGAATGTGCGACAGGTTCAGGTGCATGTGATCCTTGTGCTCGCCCACGCCACGGCCTTCGCGGATCTCGATGGTGATGCAGCGCGACACCACATCGCGCGAGGCCAGATCCTTGTAGGTCGGCGCATACCGCTCCATGAACCGCTCGCCTTCGGAGTTCGTCAGGTATCCGCCCTCGCCCCGCGCCCCTTCGGTGATCAGGCAGCCCGCGCCGTAGATGCCGGTCGGGTGGAATTGCACGAATTCCATGTCCTGAAGCGGCAGCCCCGCCCGCGCCACCATGCCGCCGCCATCGCCGGTGCAGGTATGGGCCGAGGTCGCGCTGAAATAGGCGCGGCCGTAGCCGCCCGTGGCCAGGACCGTCATCTTGGCGTTGAAGGCATGAATCGTGCCGTCGTCGAGCTTCCAGCAGACGACGCCGGTGCAGCGCCCGTCGGTGATGATCAGGTCAAGCGCGAAATATTCGATGAAGAATTCCGCGTTGTTCTTCAGCGACTGGCCGTAAAGCGTGTGCAGGATCGCATGCCCGGTGCGGTCGGCCGCCGCACAGGTGCGCTGCACCGGCGGGCCTTCGCCATATTCGGTCGTATGGCCGCCGAACGGGCGCTGGTAGATCTTGCCCTCTTCGGTGCGGCTGAACGGGACGCCGTAATGTTCGAGTTCATAGACGGCCTTCGGCGCCTCGCGCGCCAGGTATTCCATCGCGTCGGTGTCGCCCAGCCAGTCGGAGCCCTTGACGGTGTCATACATGTGCCACTGCCAGCTGTCCGGCCCCATGTTGCCGAGGCTCGCGGCAATGCCGCCCTGCGCGGCCACCGTGTGCGAACGCGTCGGGAAGACCTTGGTCACGCAGGCCGTGCGCAACCCCTGCTCAGCCATGCCGAGCGTCGCGCGCAGACCCGCGCCCCCGGCCCCCACCACGACCACATCATAGTCGTGCACTTCATAAGGGTAAGCGGTCATGGTCAGCCTTTGAGCGTGATGACGATCAGCGCATAAAGCCCGACCGCGGTGACAAGGTAGGACAGCGAAAGCACGGCGATGATCAACGCCTTGCGCATCGTGCCGTGCGCGTAGTCCTCGATCATCATGATCGCGCCCATGGCGGCATGGCGCATGCCCACGAAGATCGCCAGCCCCAGAAGGATTGCCACCTGCGGCCGCATCAGAAAGGCCCATGCCTCGCCGTAGGGCAGGCTCAGGGCACGGCCGATGCAATAGACGAAGACCGGAACCAGAAAGGCCAGCCCGACGGCGGAGGCCTGCATGTACCAGTGGTGTTCCGTGCCGGTGCGCGACGCCCCCTTGCCCATGGCTCGCTTGCGGTCGGTGAGATAACGCATCGGCCGCCCCCTCAGATCACGAAAAAGGTCAGGACGGTCAACACGACCGAACCGAGAATGACACCCCAGCCCAGCTTTTCCGCAGTGGGCAGGTCGAGACCGCGCCCGGCATCGAAAATCAGGTGCCGGATGCCGGCGAGATAGTGATACCAGACCGCCCAGAGCGAAAGGGTCAGCACGATCGTGCCGGGCCAGGATCGCAGGATGCCATCGACCAGCGCGTAATAGTCGCCGCCCCTTGTCATCGCGAACAGCCACCAGACGATCAGCAAGGTGCTCAGGATCAGGGCGTTTCCGGTGATCCGGGTCAGGATCGAGGTGATCGCGGTCAATTGCAGACGGTAGATTTGCAGATGCGGGGAAAGAGGGCGCTGGATCCGCTTGATCTCTGGCATGGTCGTCCCTGTTCGCTGTGGCCACGCGAAATTCCGTGCGGCACGAATGGCTTTCTCTTCGCTTGCCGGAATAGCGTGCCTGCGGCTTGTTACGATAGAGGGAATTTTCGCCTTTTGCGCTATCAGTCCAATTATTCCCACTTCGTGATCACACCGCAAAAAACTGTGATCACGAAACTCTGAGATCAGAGCGGGCACAGCGCCCAGTAATCCAGATCAAGCAGGACGTCGGGCAGATATTTCCCGTCCTCACCCTTCAGCGCGAAGGGCGCGGCGCCATGCCTGACCGCGACCAGCCTGAGCCGCAGGGCACCCACGCCCGGTGCCCCCGTTTCGGCCTTGTCCAGAACTTCCGACCAGGCGCGCACCGTGTCGCCCGCAAAACAGGGGTTGGCATGGGCCCCGCCATTCAGCGCCACGATCATCTGCGCATTGGCCAGCCCGTTGAAGGACAGCGCGCGCGCCAGGGACATCACATGCCCGCCATAGATCAGCCGTTTGCCATCCTCGCGCTGGCTGCGGTCGAAATGCACCTTGGCGGTGTTCTGCCACAGGCGTGTGGCCAGCATATGTTCGGCCTCCTCGACCGTGACACCGTCCACATGGTCGATCTTCTCGCCCGGCTGATAGTCGTCCCAGCGATGCGGCTCGCCCGCCAGCGTGAAATCGTAGCCCCGGAAGTCAAGTCCCGCAGGCACGACCAGCGACGCGGGATCGACCACACCCGCCAGTTCCGGCACATGCGGGAAGGGGGCCGGCGCGGCGCGGTCGCGCTTTTTCACCATCACCCAGCGCACATAGTCCAGAACCACCTCGTCCCGCTGGTTGAAGCCGCGCGTGCGCACCCACACGACCCCGGATGCGCCGTTGGAATTCTCCTTCAGCCCGATCACTGTCGATTCCGACCGCAGCGTATCGCCCGGCCAAACCGGGGCGAGCCAGCGCCCTTCGGCATACCCGAGGTTCGCCACCGCATTCAGCGAAATGTCGGGCACCGTCTTGCCGAACACGGTATGGAAGGCGACCAGATCGTCCATCGGCGCGGCGGACAGGCCGCAGGACTGCGCGAACGCGTCCGACGAATGAAGCGCGCCCCGCGCCGGATAGAGCGCGTGATAAAGCGCGCGCTCCCCCCCGGACAGGGTGCGCGGCACCGCGTGGCGGATCACCTCGTTCAGACGATAATCCTCGAAGAACCGGCCGGGATTGGTTTTCATCTCATCTCCCATCGTTCGTTTCCAGTCGCCTAGCCGAAAGGCCAATAGCCAAGCCAGTTATGCACCCAGCCGATCGCCCCAAAGACACCCAGCGCGATAACACCATGGATCAGGTCATTTCGCACCGGCCCCGGCGCGGGCCGGTTCCAGACCGGCTCCTGCCGGTTGATCAGGATCAGGTCAACCAGCGCCCAGACGAACAGCCCGCCAAACAGCACCACCGACGCCAGATCGCCATTCACCAGCAGATGCGCGATGGCCCAGGTCTTGACCGCATTCAGCATCGGATGGCGGATCCTGGTGCGCAGGGCGCCGCGCGAAAAACCAAGGCTCACCAGGAACACCGCGACCAGCATCAAGAGGTTGTTCACATGGGTCAGGAAGGCCGGCGGCGTCCACAGGACCACCACGTCCGCAGCGCGGAAGCCCTTGACCATCAGATAAAGCGACAGGATCGCCAGCAGGGCGACGATGCCCTTGCCCGGCAGATCGCCCGGCGCCGCCCGCAAGCCCGGCGCCACGCGCTTCATCAGGTGCGACAGATACCACAGCACCAGACCAAGGATCAGCAAAGTCATCGGAGTCTCTCCATGTAAACTCCATTCACATTACAGACAGATCAGCGCCCGGCAATGGCCGCCGCGCGGGCAAGGATGCGTTCAGCCGCCACCACATGCAACTTTTCGACGATCCTGCCATCGACGACCGCCACGCCCTTGCCCGCTTTTTCCGCCACCTCATAAGCGGCGATCTGGCGGCGGGCGAGGTCCACCTCTGTCTCAGAAGGGGCGAAGACCTCGTTCGCGATGGCAATCTGCGCCGGATGGATCAGCGTCTTGCCGTCAAAGCCCATGTCGCGGCCCTGGTTGCATTCGGCGCGCAGCCCCTCGTCATCCTTGAAGGCATTGTAGACCCCGTCGATCACGATCCGCCCATAGGCCTTGCCCGCCAGCAGACACAGCGAAATCGCGGTCAGAAGCGGCTCCCGGTCCGGCCGATGGCGCGCGCCGATGTCCTTGGCCAGATCGTTGGTGCCCACGACAAAACCCGCGATCCGCGGATGGGCCGCGATGTCGGCCGCGTGCCAGGCCACCACCGCCGTTTCCATCATCGCCCACAGCGCCACGTCCGGCACCAGGGTCGCCACCGCCTCCACATGCGCCGGGCTGGAGACCTTGGGCACCAGAAGCGCGTCCAGCGGCACGTCGGCGAAGGCCAGACAGTCCTCGCGGCCCCACTGGGTCTCAAGCCCGTTGATCCGCACGATCCGCACCCGCCCGCCATAGTCGGTGCTGCGCAGCATCGCGGCCACCAGGGCACGGGCGCGCGGTTTTTCCTCGGGCGCGACCGCATCCTCCAGATCGAATATGATCGCATCGCAGGGCAGCGCCGCCGCCTTCTGCAACGCGCGTTCGTTCGCGCCGGGGATATAGAGCACCGACCGATAGGGGCGCGGATGGTCCGGGGTCGCTGGAATCATTCTGGCACCTCGCAATTTTCTTGCGCTAGGGATCACATATCGGACAGTTTCGGCAAGACCAGAAATGCCGCAATGCAGAAATTCCGCGCGTTGCGCGCCTGCGCACCCTGCATTAACCCGATCTTGCCCGCGCCCTCCCAGCATGAGGCGAACCGTTCCACAAGGGGGGCCGCCATGGACCGTCAGTTTTTCGCCCTGTCTCTGGGCTTTCTGGCCTGCATTTTCCTCGCCGACCGCGCGCAGGGGCAAGAGGCACCAGGTTGCGGGCCGCGCGAAGAACTGGTCGCACAGCTGGCCCGCGACTGGGGCGAAAGCGGCCGGGCGACCGGGCTGATCGGGTCGCGCGCCATGATCGAGGTCTATGCCTCCGACAGCACCGGCACGTTCAGCATCATCGCCACCCTGCCCGATGGCCGGGCCTGCCTGATCGCGGCAGGCGACAATTTCGCACCTGTCGCGCCTGAGCCGCCCGGCGATCCGGCCTGACAGCGGGCTTATCTGCCCGCCCACAGCCCATCGGCCAAAAGCTTCAGCGACACCAGCAGAAGCGCCCAGCTGATCAGCCGGAAGAACAGCCTCTCCGGCAGGATCCGCACCAGATGCACCCCCAGAAAGACCGCACCCGCCGCCGCCGGCATCAGGATCGCCGCCACCTTCAGATTCTGCGGCGAGAACTGCCCCAGGGCCCAATAGGGCACCAGCTTTATCGCGTTCAGATAGGCGAAAAGGATGGTGTTCGTCCCCGCATAGATCAGCTTCGGCAACCTGAGCGGCAGGACAAAGACCTGAAAGGGCGGCGCCCCGGAATGGCTCACAAAACTCGTGAACCCGGTGATCGCGCCCCAGAAAAGGCCCGGTCCGACCTTGGCTTCGCGCCGTGGCCCCTCGGCCGCACCGCCCGCCAGGAGCCGGATCGCGAACAGCGTTCCGATCAGACCGACCAGCGCCGTCACCAGCCATTCCGGCGTGATGCTGGCGGTGGCCCAGCCCAGCGCCACCCCCGCTGTCACGCCGACCACGAGGATCGCCAGAATCCGTCGGTCGAACGCTCCGCGATAGGCGTAAAGCCCGAACATGTCCGACAGGACATAGACCGGCAGCAAAAGCCCCGCCGCCGTCACCGGCGAAATCACCAGCGACAGGACCGGCACGCCCAGCATGCCGACGACCGGCAATCCGCCCTTGCCCATACCCACCAGCACCGCTGCCGCAACCGCGGCCATCCAGAACAGGGGATCATCCATCATATCCCCTTTCGGCAGGGTCTCGCTCCGCCAACGCTAACGAAAGAAACCGCCGCCGAAAAGCACCCGATGCCGCAGCGCAGCGGGCTTGCGTGACGAAAGCGAACAGATTAGTCCTGCGCCCGACATCCAACAGCCGGAGGACATCATGGCCAGACCGAAGATCGCGCTCATCGGCGCGGGACAGATCGGCGGGACGCTTGCGCATCTTGCCGCGATCAAGGAACTGGGGGACGTGATCCTCTTCGACATCGCCGAGGGCACGCCGCAGGGCAAGGCGCTCGACATCGCCCAGTCCGGCCCGTCCGAAGGGTTCGACGCTGCCATGAAGGGCGCCAATTCCTACGAAGACATTGCGGGGGCCGATGTCTGCATCGTCACCGCCGGCGTGCCGCGCAAGCCGGGGATGAGCCGTGATGACCTTCTGGGCATCAACCTCAAGGTGATGAAATCGGTCGGCGAAGGCATCAAGGCGCACGCGCCCGACGCCTTCGTCATCTGCATCACCAACCCGCTCGATGCGATGGTCTGGGCGCTGCGCGAGTTCTCGGGCCTGCCGCACAACAAGGTCGTGGGCATGGCGGGCGTCTTGGACTCCGCCCGTTTCCGCCATTTCCTGTCGGTGGAATTCAACGTCTCGATGCGTGACGTGACCGCCTTCGTTCTGGGTGGCCATGGCGACACGATGGTGCCGCTGACCCGCTATTCCACGGTCGCGGGCATCCCCCTTCCCGATCTGGTGAATATGGGCTGGACCACGCAGGAGAAACTCGACGGCATCGTCCAGCGCACCCGCGACGGCGGCGCGGAAATCGTCGGCCTGCTGAAAACCGGCTCGGCCTTCTATGCCCCGGCCACTTCGGCCATCGAAATGGCGGAAGCCTATCTGAAGGACCAGCGCCGCCTTCTGCCCTGCGCGGCCTTCGTGAAGGGCGCCTTCGGGCTGGACGGCATGTATGTCGGCGTCCCCACCATCCTTGGCGCGAACGGCGTGGAACGGATCGTCGACATCAAGCTCAACCCCGACGAACAGACGATGTTCGACAAGTCGGTCGATGCCGTGAAGGGCCTTGTCGCCGCCTGCAAGGCCATCGACCCGTCGCTGGCCTGATCACGGCCGCGACGCCAAAGCACACCATCATTCAGAAGCGTGCCCTGTCCGGGGCGCGCTTTTTTCTTGCATTCCTGGCTGGACGGGATTGACAGAATTAGGGCGGTCGTCCTACTTTTCTTGAAAACACGCAACACCCCATGTCCCGCACCCGCGCCCGCATCACCGAAGAAGCCGACTCCCTCATCTACCGGCAGGGCTTCGCCACCACCTCGTTCGGCGACATTGCCGACAGCCTCGGCATTTCGCGCGGGAACTTCTATCACCATTTCAAGACCAAGGATGCCATCCTCGACGCCGTCATTCACCGCAGGCTTTCTGTGACACAGGCCCTGCTGACCCGCTGGGAAACCGAGAGCCCCGACCCCGCCGGACGCATCGGCCATTTCATCGACATCCTGCTGACCAATCAGAGCAAAATCCTGCAGGACGGCTGCCCGGCCGGCACGCTCTGCTCGGAACTGGCCAAACTCGATCACCTGCTTCTGGATCGCGCGGCAGAAGTCCTTGCCCTGTTCCGCAACTGGCTTTCCGTCCAGTTCGCCGCACTGGGCTGCGCTGAACCCGATGCACTCGCCCTGCACCTGCTCGGCCGCTCGCAGGGCATCGCCGTGCTCTTGCACTGCACCCGGGATGCGACCTTCCTCGGACGCGAGGTCGCGACCCTTCACCGCTGGCTCGGCAGCCTCGCCCCACCGACCAAGGAAGACCCCGCATGTTCATCGTCACCCTGACCTTCACCGAAAACCGGGGCAAGGCGGCCGCGCACATGGCCGCCCACAATGCCTGGCTCGCCCAGGGCTTCGCCGATGGCCTCTTTCTGGCCTCCGGCTCCCTCCTCCCTGCCGGGGGTGGTGCAATCCTTGCACAAGGCCCCTCGGCGGAGGAGCTCGCGGCGCGCCTCGCCCAGGATCCTTTCGTGGCCGAAAGGATCGTGCAGGCGACGATCACCGAGGTGGCGCTTTCGCGCACCGATCCGCGCCTCGATTTCCTGAAGGCAGTCTGAAGCATGAGCGCCACCATTCCCGGCCCCGATGGCCAGCCGCGCTGCCGCTGGTGCGCCGCCGCGCCCGAGTTTTTCGCCTATCACGATCACGAATGGGGTTTTCCCGTCGCCGACGACCGCCGGCTGTTCGAAAAGCTCTGCCTGGAAAGTTTTCAGTCGGGGCTGAGCTGGCGCACGATCCTGGCCAAGCGCGAAAATTTCCGCGCCGCCTTTCGCAACTTCGACTTTCACCAGATCGCGCGGTTCGACGAGGCCGACGTGACGCGGCTTCTGGGCGATTGCGGTATCGTCCGCCATCGCGGCAAGATCGAAGCGGTGATCAACAACGCCCGCCGTGCGCAGGAACTGGTCGGGGAGGCCGGATCGCTCGCCGCCTTCCTCTGGCGGTTTGAACCGGCCCCGGCCGATCTGCCGACCCCACAGACCGTCTCGATCCTGCCCGCCTCGGTCGCCCTGTCCAAGGCGCTGAAAAAACGTGGCTGGTCCTTCGTCGGCCCGACAACCGTTTACGCTTTCATGCAGGCGATGGGGCTGGTGAACGATCACGCCGAAGGCTGCATCGTCCGCGACAGGGTGACAGAAGCCCGCCGGGCCTTCCGCGCCCCGGAATAGGGCCGCGCCACAGCCCGCCCTTGCTCCCGCGCCCCATCTCTGGCATCCCGGAGCTTATCCCAGCCCCGAGAGGCCCCCATGGACTATTCCAAATCCGGTAGCGCGAAAGCCGGCAAGAACACGCCCCGCCACAGCGAACATAATGCCAAGGGCACCGACAAGAACCCCTTCGGCCGCCCTGCCCCCAAGGCAGAACTTCTGGCCCGCCTGAAGGCGCAGGCAGAAACGAAAAAGAAGGGCTGACGCCCGCAGTTCGGGGTTTCCCCCGCCCCTCCGCGAGACCCGATGTCCGACTTCGATGCCGAACTCGCCGACCGCCTGACCGGGATCCTGCGTCAGGTCTGCGCCGCCGTCCAGGCGGGCGAACCGCGCGCCGAGATCACCTGCGCGATCCGTCCCGGTATCGCAACATGCGCTACTGGCTGGCGAAGGACATGACCCCGGTTGACCTGGCCCGCGACGCCTGCCGCGATCTGGGGATCGAGCCGGTCTCGGTCCCGATCCGGGGCGGCACCGACGGCGCGCGCCTGACCGAACTGGGCGTGCCCTGCCCCAACATCTTCACCGGAACGCAGGAAATCCACGGGCCGCTGGAATGGATCGCTGTGCAGGACATGGCGGTGGCGACCCGCCTTTGCCTCGGCCTGCCGCAGCGCGCCGCGCGGCCGGGCGGATAAGCGGCAGATGCGCGGCCATATCTCGCCCTATCACGCCCCCGATTTCTACAAGGACGCGCTGGCCGGGGGGCGCCACCGTGCCATTGTCGGCGGGCGCTGGGACGAAACCGGGCGGGTGCAGATGCAGCTCCTGCTGGATGCGGGGCTGCAACCGCACCACCGGCTTCTCGACATCGGCTGCGGCAGCCTGCGCCTGGGCTGCCGCGCCGTGCCCTGGCTCGACCCCGGCCATTATTGGGGCACCGACCTGTCGGGGCCGCTGATGCTGAAGGGGCACGAGGCCGAACTGGCCGACAAGGCGCGCCTGCCCGTCTCCCAACTGATCGCGGATGCGGATTTCTCCTTCCCCGGCGTCCCCGACACGATCGACTTCGCCATCGCCTTCGCGGTTTTCACCCACCTGCCGCTCAACCACCTGCGCCGGGCGCTGACCCAGGTGCGGCTCCGGTTTCCGGACCTGCGGAATTTCCTCTTCACCGTCTTTCTCGCCCCGGATGCGAAGGCGGGCCTTGGTCCGGTGCGCCAGCCCGATGGCGTCGTCACCCATGACATCCGCGCCCCCTATCATCTTCTGGTTCAGGACCTGGCCCATCTCGCCACGACCGCCGGCTTCCGCCTGGAGATCGACCCCGCGCGCCTGCCGCGCGGCCAGGTCCTCTGCCGTGCCTGCCCTGCCTGACGCCGGCGGTTGACGCCAGCGGATCAGGCGGCGCCCGGAACGAGGGCGGCCGGCAAGCACGCCTCGCCGACCTGCGCCAGCCGCCAGATGCCGGCCGGGTCGCTTGTGACCGCGAAAAGCTGGGCCGCCTTCGAAAATCTCCGGGCCGGTGACTCGTTCGGTTTCGCCATCTGACTTCCCCGATCTGGGGCGCGCGAGTGTTTGTGATCACACAATTTTCTGGCGTGATCACAAATTGCAAATTTTTACCCGTCTCCGCCGCCGGAACGCATTTATCCTTTTGACAGGCCTTCTGCCTGTGCGATGACCGCTGACAGGCAACGACCAGCACGGGATCCCCTTCATGAACATCCACGAGTATCAGGCCAAGGCACTTCTGCGCAGCTACGGGGCGCCGGTTTCGGACGGGCGCGTGGTCCTGAAGGCCGAAGACGCCAAGACCGCCGCGGGCGAACTCGATGGCCCGATCTGGGTGGTGAAATCGCAGATCCACGCCGGCGGGCGCGGCAAGGGCAAGTTCAAGGAGGCCGAAGCCGGCGACAAGGGCGGGGTGCGCATCGCGCGGTCGGTCAGCGAGGCCGCCGAAATGGCCCGCCAGATGCTCGGCCGCACGCTCGTGACCCATCAGACCGGCGCGGCAGGCAAGCAGGTCAACCGCATCTACATCGAAGACGGCAGCGACATCGCCCGCGAGCTTTACCTCGCCCTGCTGGTCGACCGGCAGTCCAGCCGCATCTCCTTCGTCGTCTCGACCGAGGGCGGCATGGACATCGAGAAGGTCGCCCATGACACGCCGGAAAAGATCGTCTCCTTCTCGGTCGATCCGGCCTCGGGCCTCTCGGATTTCCACGGCCGCCGCGTGGCCTTCGCGCTCGGCCTCGAAGGCAATCAGGTCAAGCAATGCGTGGCGCTGATCAAACTTCTCTACAGGCTCTTCGTCGAGAAGGACATGGAGATGCTGGAGATCAACCCCCTGGTGGTCACCACCGACGGCACGGTCAAATGCCTTGACGCCAAGATGGGTTTCGACGGCAACGCCATCTACCGCCACCCCGACATCGCCGCGCTGAAAGACGAGTCGGAGGAGGATCCGAAGGAACTCGCCGCCTCGAAATTCGACCTGAACTATATCGCGCTCGACGGCGAGATCGGCTGCATGGTCAACGGCGCGGGCCTGGCGATGGCGACGATGGACATCATCAAGCTGTACGGGGCCGAACCCGCCAACTTCCTCGACGTGGGCGGCGGGGCGACGAAGGAGAAGGTGACGGAAGCCTTCAAGATCATCACCTCCGACCCGAACGTGAAGGGCATCCTCGTCAACATCTTCGGCGGCATCATGCGCTGCGACATCATCGCCGAAGGCGTGATCGCGGCGGTCAAGGAAGTGGGCCTTCAGGTGCCGCTGGTGGTGCGGCTCGAAGGCACGAACGTTGAACTGGGCAAGGACATCATCCGCAATTCCGGCCTGAACGTGATCGCGGCCGACAATCTGAGCGATGCCGCGCAGAAGATCGTGAAAGCGGTCAAAGGATAACCGTAGGGCGGGGTTCACCCGCCTTCATCCTCGAACCAATGGCGGGGTGAACCCCGCCCTACGGAGATAACAATGGCCATTCTCGTCAATCAGAACACCCGCGTCATCTGCCAGGGCATCACCGGCAGCCAGGGCACCTTTCACACCGAACAGGCCATCGCCTATGGCACGAAGATGGTCGGCGGCGTGACGCCCGGCAAGGGCGGGACCGAACACCTCGGCCTCCCCGTCTTCGACTCCGTGCATGACGCCGTTGCGAACACCGGCGCCGATGCCACCGCGATCTCCGTCCCGCC
>CAZRKU010000027.1:0-33728 GCA_964600685.1 uncultured Frigidibacter sp.
ATCTGTTTCCAAATATCCCGGGGGTCCGGGGGCGGCGCCCCCGGCGGATCGGCCCGGCGAAGCCGGGACGAAATCGAAGGATCAGGACCCGCCGGCGGACAGCCGCCGCCGCACCCACCGCCAGAGATGGACAAGCGGCCAGCGCAGGATCGAAGCCGCCCCCGCCATTACCAGAAGGCCGGTCAGCGGGCCGGCCTCATAAGTGACCCAACCGAGGATCGGGATGCCCACGCCGATGAGCAGGTAGGCGGCGCGCCAGTGATTGTCGCGCGAGGGGAACATGGCGATGGCGGAAGCCGTCACCATCCAAAGCAGGGCCGCGATCAGCGAGAGCATGGCCGTTCCTCTGATTTTGCGGACGACACGGGCAGGCCGAGCGCCCGGCGACCAAAATAGCGAAGCGGACGGCGGAACATCGACAGGAACGCAAGAAATCCCAGTGCTGCGGGCCAGGCCCCGTGCGAGGTTCCGATCCAGATCAGGAGCGGCAGCACCAGAGCCAGCAGGACCAACCCTGGCGCGATCTGCCGCCGCATCGGCAGGAAAGCCGTCAGCGTCGCCGCCAGAACCCAAAGGCAGGCGGCAACCAGCGCGGCACTCATGATCCAAGCCTTCCGGGCAGTCCGTTGGCCCAGGCGGAGATCGACCCCGCGCCCAGGCAGACGACCATGTCGCCGGGCCGCGCCTCGGCCCGGACCAGCCGCGCCAGGTCATCCTCGCCCGACAGGGCGCTCGCGTGGCGGTGGCCATGGGCGATGAGGCCCGCGACCAGATCGTCGCGCGAGGCACCGGGAATGGGTTCCTCGCCCGCCGCATAGACATCGGCGATGGCCACCACGTCCGCCTCGTTGAAACAGGTGCAGAATTCCTCGAAGAGGTTCGACAGGCGCGAATAGCGGTGCGGCTGGTGGACCGCGATCACCCGGCCCTTGGTTGCCTGGCGCGCGGCCTTGAGGACGGCGGCGATTTCAACCGGATGGTGGCCGTAATCGTCGATGATCGTCACGCCGCCCAGCACCTCTGCCACCTTGGTGAAGCGGCGGTTGACGCCGGCGAAGCCCGCCAGCGCCGCGCGGATCTCGTCCCTTTTCATGCCCAGATGACGGGCAACCGCGACGGCGGCCAGGGCGTTCGAGACATTGTGGTTGCCGGGCATCGGCAGGGTGCAGCCTTCGATCACCACCCCCTCGCCTTCGCCCTGGAGCACGATGTCGAAATGGGCGACGCCGTTTTCATAACTCAGGTTCTGCGCCCGGACATCGGCCTGGGCATTGAAGCCGAAGGTCACGATGCGCCGGTCGGTGATCCGGCCGACGAGCGCCTGAACCTCGGGATGGTCGGTGCAGCAGACAGCGAGGCCGTAGAAGGGAATGTTCGAAACAAAATCGAAAAAGCCCTTCCGCAGCGCTTCGATCGTGCCCCAATGTTCCATATGTTCGGGGTCGATGTTGGTAACGATGGCGATGGTGGCGGGCAGGCGGTTGAAGGAACCGTCGGACTCATCCGCCTCGACCACCATCCACTCGCCGGCGCCGGCGCGGGCGTTCGAACCGTAGGCATGGATGATGCCGCCGTTGATCACGGTCGGATCGAAGCCGCCCTTGTCGAGCAGCGTCGCGACCATCGTGGTCGTGGTCGTCTTGCCATGGGTTCCGGCAATGGCGACGTTGGACCTCAGCCGCATGAGTTCGGCCAGCATCTCGGCCCGGCGCACCACCGGCAGGCCGCGCCGGCGCGCCTCTTCCAGTTCCGGGTTGCCGCGTTTGATGGCGGAGGAGATGACGACGACCGCCGCTTCGCCGATGTTCCCGGCGCGCTGGCCTTCGTGGAAGGTCGCGCCGAGTTTCGCCAGCCTTTCGGTGATTTTCGAGGCTTTCGCGTCCGAGCCCTGCACCCGGTAGCCGAGCGTCATCAGCACTTCGGCGATGCCCGACATGCCGATACCGCCGATGCCGATGAAATGGATCGGCCCGAGTTCGCCGGGAAGTTTGGTGGCTGCGTTCATCGGCGGGTTCTCTCGGACTTGGACTCGGCCAGCGCCTCGACCAGCGCGGCGAGGCGTAGGGTGGCATCGGGTATGCCCTGGCTGTAGGCGGCCAGCGCCATGGAAGTTGCGCGGGCCGGGTCGGACAGGATCGCGGCGATGTGGCCGGAGAGGCTGGCGCTGTCAAGCCCGGCCTCGGGGGCGAGGACCGCGGCGCCCGCACCGACAAGGCTGCGCGCGTTGGCGGTCTGATGATCGGCGGCGGCGGCGGCGAAGGGGATGAGGATGGCGGGGCGGCCGATCACCGACACATCCGCGACCGAGGACGCGCCGGACCGGCAGATCACCAGCTGCGCCTCGGCGATCAGGCGCGGCAGGTCGGGGAAGAAGGGCGCGATCTGCGCGGCGATGCCCGCCGCGTCATAGGCGGCGCGGACGCGGGCGGCGTCCTCCTCCCGCGCCTGATGGGTGATCCGCAGCCAGCGGCGGAGCCGGTCCGGCAGGCGGGCGACCGCGCCGGGCACGATGTCGGATATGACCCGTGCGCCCTGGCTGCCGCCGAAGACCACGAGGTTCATCGGATAGTCGCCGGGCGGGATGTAGGCGGCGCCTTCGCGTTCAAGGACCGCGCCGCGCACCGGGTTGCCGGTATGCTGGCCGATCAGCCCTTTCGGCAGGTCGGTCGGCCAGATGCCGCAGGCCACCAGATCGACCCGGCGCGCGAAGAGCCGGTTCACCCGGCCCAGAACGCCGTTCTGTTCATGGATCATCCGGGGCAGCCCGAGCATCCAGGCGGCGGCCAGCGCCGGGATCGAAGGGTAGCCGCCAAAGCCAACGACCACCGCAGGAGGTTCCGCCCGCATCTGGCGCAGCGCCGCGAGGATGCCTTCGCCGATCCTGAGCGGGGTGGCGAGTTTGACAAGAAGCCCGCCGCGCGCGAAAGTGGCCGACGTCACCTCGCGGATCGCCACGTCTTTCGGGAAGCCGCCGCTATAGCGCGCGCCGCGCGCATCGGTGGAAAGGGTGACCCGCCAGCCGCGTTTCAGCATTTCTTCGGCGAGCGCCTGGGCAGGAAACATATGCCCGCCGGTGCCGCCGGCTGCAATCAGCAGAAGCGGCCCGTCCTGCTTGCGGTCCACCATCAGCGGCCCCGTTTCAGAAGGATGTCGCCGATCCCGCCCTGCGGCCGGCGGCGGGTCAGGGCCAGCAGCATGCCGACCGCGATGCCCGAGGCAATGACCGAGGAGCCGCCGTAACTGACGAAGGGCAGCGTCATGCCCTTGGCCGGCAGAAGCCGGACCGCCACCCCCATGTTGATCATCGCCTGAACGCCGAAGGCGCAGGCCAGCCCCGCCCCGGCGAGGCGGGTGAAGGGATCACGTTCGCGCATCAGCCTGAGCAGCGCGCGCGCGGTGATCACCATGTAGAGGAGGATGATCACCAGAACCAGGATCAGGCCGAACTCTTCGGCCGCGACGGCGATGATGAAGTCGGTATGGGCGTCAGGCAGCGTCCATTTCACCGTGCCCTCGCCCACGCCCACGCCGAAGAAGCCGCCTTCCTGAATGGCGTTCGTCGCATAACCGATCTGGGTGCGGGGGTCGATCTCGGTCGAGAGGAAACCGTCGATCCGCCGGGCGAAATGTTCGGACGCGGTATAGGCGAACATGCCGCTGCCGAGGGTGCCGCCAACGATCACCGCAATCGGCAGGAAGGGGGCGCCGGCGATGAAATACATCACCCCCCAGACGAAGAGGACAAGGCAGGCCTGGCCGAAATCCGGCTGCATTGCCAGCAGCAGCACGATGCTTACTGCGAGCAGGAAGGAGTAGAGCCGCCCCGGCGGGCCGCCCAGGTCCTGCGCGGCCGCCATCAGCCAGGCGCTGATGATGATGAAGCCGGGTTTCAGGAATTCCGACGGCTGGAAGGAGGCAAAGCCAAGCGAATACCAGCGGACCGCGCCCTTGCCGTAATCGGTGCCCAGAAACGGCAGAAGGGCCAGCAAGACGAAGGCAACGGCGAAGCCCAGGATCCCCAGGCGACGCACCATCGCCACCGGCATCATCGAAAAGCCAACCATCGCCAGAAGGGCCATGAAGCCGAAGAAGGCCTGACGGGTGACGTAATAATAGGGGGGAAGTTCGTTCTTTTCGGCCAAGGGCACCGAGGCGGCCAGCCCGAGAAGCAGGCCCACCCCGAAAAGCGCGAAGATCAGTGTCAGCGTCACCTTGTCGATCGTGCGCCACCAGCGTGGAAGCACGGGATCGCCTGCGCGCGCGGGCGCCGTGCCGAACACCATCTCTGTCATTCTACCGCTCTCGCTGCCTACGCCCGTTTGCCGGGTCTCGCGCCCAACTCTAGCGAAGAAAATCCTGCGATTCCAGCGAAAGATCGGTCAATTCGACAGTTCGGCGGGAAAGGGGCAGGCAAAGGCATCACATCGCCACAAGAGCGCGCAGCCCGTGCCCGCCAGCCAGGGTTTTCGGTGAAATTCCCGCCCCTTCCGTCAGCCGGCGAGCGCCTGCACCCGCGCGGTAAAATCCTCGCCGCGTTTTTCGAAGTTCGGATATTGATCGAAGGAGGCCGCGGCAGGGGCCAGAAGAACGGTTTCGCCGGGGCGCGCCTCGGCCGCGGCACGGGCCACGGCGCGGTCCATCGTCTCGCAGATTTCATGGGGCGTGTCGCCGAGTTGCAGAGCAAAATCGCGGGCGGAATGGCCGATCAGATAGGCCTTCACCACCGATCCGAGATGGGGCAGGAGTGCGCTGATCCCGCCGTCCTTGCCCAGCCCGCCGGCGATCCAGCGGATATGGTCGAAGGCCTGCAGGGCCTTGGCGGCGCTGTCGACGTTCGTGGCCTTCGAATCGTTGATGAAGCGCACGCCATCCATCTCGCCGACGATCTGGCTGCGGTGCGGCAGGCCCTCGAACGAATGAAGCGCCTTTTCGATGTCTTTCGGGGCAAGGCCGAGGGCGCGGGTCGCGGCATAGGCGGCGCAGGCATTCTGGTGATTGTGCGCGCCGGGCAGGCCCCTCACCTCCCGCAGGTCGATGGAGGCGATCTGCCGCCCCTTGCGCCATTCCGACAAGAAGCCCTTGCGGGCAAAGACCGACCAGCCCGGCCCTTCGAGCCTCTGCCCCGACGAGACGCGGATCACCCGGTCGTCCGCCTGCCCCATCGCCAGCTGCCCCGCCAGGAACTCGCCTTCGACCTCGTCGACGCCGATCACCGCGCGGTCGGGGCCGCCCTCGGCGAAGAGCCGGCGCTTGGCGGCGAAATAACCGCCCATGCCGCCGTGCCGGTCAAGGTGATCGGGCGAGAGGTTGGTGAAGACCGCCACATCCGGCGTCAGGGCGCGGGCAAGGTCGGTCTGGTAGGAGGAAAGCTCCAGCACCACCACCTCGCCGTCGGTCGCCGGTTCGATGTCGAGCACGCCGCGCCCGATATTGCCTGCCATCTGCGTGGGCCGCCCGGCCGCGTTCAGGATATGGTGGATGAGCGCCGTGGTCGTCGATTTGCCGTTCGATCCGGTCACGGCCACGATGCGCGGCGTCTGGTCCATGTGATCCCAGTCCGGCGTCGACCAGCTGCGGAAGAAAAGGCCGATGTCATTGTCGACCGGCACCCCTTCCTTCAGCGCGCGGGCGATATGGCGGTTCGGGGCGGGGTAAAGGTGCGGGATGCCGGGCGAGGTGACGAGAAGCGCGAGCTCGACCCAGGCCGCGTCGCGCGACAGGTCGGCCAGGGTGAAGCCTTCGGCCTCGGCCCTGGCACGGACTTCGGGGCTGTCGTCCCACAGGAGGGGCACCGCGTCCCCTGCCTGAAGCGCACGCGCGGTGGCGAGGCCGGAGCGGCCAAGGCCCAGAACGGCGACTTTGCGTCCCGCATATCCCGTGACTGGAATCATTCGCCGCCCCAACCTTGCTGTTCCGCGTGACAATGCGGTCTGGCGGGCGGGGCCGCAAGGGCGGACGGCGCGTCTTTGGGGCCTAGCCGGAACCGGCGGCGGATGGCGCGGGACAGGCGCTTTCGATGCGCGCCGCGACAAGTTCCTGCAGGCGCCAGAGATAGCGGTCGTGGATGCCGCGCTCCTCCAGATGGCGGACGGTGCTGTGGAGATATTCGGCCATCGAGCCACGCTCGCCCGCGGCGGTGGCCAGGGCTTCGATCACCTGCGCCTCGGTCAGGTCGCCGAGGTAGCCATCGCTTCGGCGGTCGATCGGGAAGGCGATGGCGCGCAGGGGGCCGTCCGCGCCGCGCAGGGTGAGCCAGCGGGCGGGAATGTAGGAGCCCTTGACCGGATGTTCCCGGCGGATGATGTTCATGAGGTTCTGCTCGACCGCATCCGGCGGCAGACGGTAGGCCACGCCACGGCAGGAGCCGCCGACGTCGAGCGCCAACATGATGCCGGGGCGTTCGGCGCAGCCGCGGTAAAGCCTGATCCAGCCGAGGCAGAAGGAACGGTGCCAGCCGGAGATGGTGCCGAGACGTTCCTCGACAAAGTCGAAGCCGGGGTTCCAGATCAGCGAGCCGTAGGCAAAGATCCAGACTGAGCCGTCGGCGGGCCGGTCCTTCAGGATCTCCGCCATGGTGATCCGGTGATCGTCGTCGGTGGCGAACACCCGGCCGGCCGGCGGGACGCCGGGCGGGCCGTCAAAGCGCGGAACGCGGGCGACCAGGTCCGGGGTCAGGCACATCCGGCGCGGAAAGCGGGTCATCGCTGCACTCCTGAACTGAGCCGATACTGGGCAATCGCGGCCGGTTCGTCCAGTGGCGGCGCGACAGGTCCGGTCAGCGCAGTTTCAGCGTCGCCAGACCGATGAGCGCCAGGATCAGCGAGACGATCCAGAAGCGGATCACGATCTGCGGTTCGGACCAGCCCTTCTTTTCGTAATGGTGGTGGATCGGGGCCATCAGGAAGATGCGCTTGCCGGTGCGCTTGAAATAGGCGACCTGGATGATGACCGAGAGCGTTTCGACCACGAAAAGCCCGCCGACGATGGCCAGCACGATCTCGTGCTTCGTCACCACCGCGATGGCGCCGAGCGCACCGCCGAGGGCGAGCGAGCCGGTGTCGCCCATGAAGACCGCCGCCGGGGGGGCATTATACCAGAGGAAGCCGAGACCACCGCCGATGAGGGCGGCACAGAAGATCACGATCTCGCCGGTGCCGGGGATGAAATTGACGCCGAGATATTCGGCGAAATTCGCGTTGCCGACGAAATAGGCGATGATGCCGAAGGCCCCGGCGGCAATCATCACCGGCATGACGGCGAGGCCATCCAGCCCGTCGGTGAAGTTCACCGCATTGGCGGCGCCGACGATGACGAACATCGCGAAGGGCACGAAGAGGAACGACAGGTTGATCAGCGTGTCCTTGAAGACCGGCAGCGCCAGCTGGTTCGACATGTCGGCGGGATGGAGCCGTGCCGCGGCGTAACCGGCGAGCGCGGCGATCACGAGGCCGGCGAGCAGGCGGATGCGGGCGGAGGTGCCTTTGGTCGATTGCTTCGTGACTTTGGCATAGTCATCGGTGAAGCCGAGAAAGCCGAAGGCGGCGGTGACCATCAGGACGACCCAGACGTAAGGATTGTCGGGCCGCGCCCAGAGGACCGTCGAGAAGATCAGCGCCGAGAGGATCAGGAGGCCGCCCATGGTCGGCGTTCCGGCCTTGGCCAGATGGGTCTGCGGCCCGTCACCGCGAATCGGCTGGCCCTTCTTCTGCTTGCGGCGCAGGAAGTTGATCAGCGGCTGGCCAAAGAGGAAGCCGAAGATCAGCGCGGTGAAGAAGGCCCCGCCGGCGCGGAAGGTGATGTAGCGGAAGAGGTTGAAGAAGTCGCCCCCGTCCGACAGGCCCGTCAACCAGTAAAGCATCCCACTCGTCCCTTCCTGATGGGCTTTGCGCCCTATTGCTTATGCGTCAGCGCCTATTCGGCGCCGATCACGTCGGGCGCGACCGGATGCCCGAGTTTCCTCAGCGCGTCAACCACAAGGCTGACCTTCGAGCCTTTCGAGCCCTTGACCATGATCACATCGCCGGCGTCGGCCAGATGATGGGCCTCGCGCGCCAGTTCCATGGCGGTCTCCACCCATTCGCCGCGCTGGCGTTCGGGAATCAGATCCCAGAGCCAGCGCATGCGCGGACCGACGCAATGGATGAGCGTCAGTCGGTTCATTGCCGGATGGCGGGCGAAGGCCTCGTGCAGGGTGCGTTCGCCCGACCCGAGTTCCAGCATGTCGCCGAGGATGGCGATGCGGCGGCCGCGTTGCAGGCGGCCCACCCCGTCGCGGGGGCTGGCGGCGGCCAGCACGTCGAGCGCGGCCGACAGGCTGTCGGGGTTGGCGTTGAAGGCATCGTCGATGAGGTCGAACCAGAAGCCGGGTTCGACCGGGTCCATGTTGATCCGCTCGCGCTGGCCGCGACCGGCGGGGGGCTGCCACTGGCCCAGGTCGCAGGCGATCACCACCGGATCGCGGCCCAGAGCGGTGGCGGCGGCGATGACGCCAAGCGCATTGCGGGCGAAATGACGGCCCGCGGTGCGGACCTTGAAGAGCAGCGGCGCCTCCTGATGGCGGGCCTGCACCACGGTCGCATCATGCGAGAGGGTGGCGGCGATGAGCCGGTAGTCGAGGCCGGGCGCTTCCCCGAAGGTGATGACCTGGGCCCCCGCCGTGCGGGCGGCGGCGATGAGGATCGGGCTGGTCGGCAGATCGCCGGGCAGGACGGCGATGCCGCCGGGTTCCAGCCCTTCGCAGATCGCGGCCTTTTCGCGGGCGATGTCGTCGACCGAGGCGAACGCCTCAAGATGGGCGGTGCCGATCGTGGTGATCATCGCCACATGCGGGCGGGCGAGACGGGCAAGGGGCGCGATCTCGCCGGGATGGTTCATGCCGATCTCGATGACGGCGAAGCTTGCGTCCGCGGGCAGGCGGGCCAGCGTCAGCGGCACGCCCCAATGATTGTTGTAGCTGGCTTCGGCCGCGTGGGTCGCGCCTTGCGCGGACAGAACCGCGCGCAGCATGTCCTTGGTCGAGGTCTTGCCGACCGATCCCGTCACCGCGACCACCCGTGCGGCACTGCGGGCACGGCCCGCCCCGCCGAGAGCGGCGAGCGCCGCCAGCACGTCGGGAACGACCAGCAGGGGATCGGCTTCGCTGCATCCTGCGGGGATGTGCGAGACGAGCGCGGCGGCCGCGCCCTTGTCGAGGGCGGCGGGGACGAAATCATGGCCGTCGCGCACATCCTTCAGCGCCACGAACAGATCGCCGGGCCGCAGGGTGCGCGTGTCGATGGACACGCCGGTCGCGGCGAAGGCGCGGGTGGCCCGCCCGCCGGTGGCGGTGGCCGCGTCGGCGGAGGCCCAGAGCGCGGCCATCAGATCACCCCGTCCAGCGCCGCGACCGCGACACTCGCCTGTTCGGCATCGTCGAACGGATAGATGTCGGTGCCGATGATCTGGCCGGTTTCATGGCCCTTGCCCGCGATCAGCAGCGCGTCGCCGGGCTGGAGCGCATCGACGCCCATCAAGATCGCCTCGGCCCGGTCGCCCACCTCGGTCGCACCGGGGCAGCCGGCCAGCACCTCGGCCCGGATGGCGGCGGGGTCTTCGCTGCGCGGATTGTCGTCGGTGACGATCACCACATCGGCATGTTTGGCCGCCGCTTCGCCCATCAGCGGGCGTTTCAGCCGGTCACGGTCGCCGCCCGCGCCGAAGACGCAGATGATGCGGCCCATCACATGCGGGCGCAGCGATTGCAGGGCGGAGGCCAGCGCGCCGGGCTTGTGGGAATAGTCGACAAAGACCGTGGCGCCATTGGTGCGGGTCGCCGCCAGTTCCATCCGGCCCCGCACGGTGATCAGCCCCGCGAGGGTGGCGACGATCCGGTCATGGATGATCGCGTCCGATCCGGCGACAAGTGCGGCGGCGGCCAGCGCGTTCTCGGCCTGAAAGCCGCCGATCAGGGCCAGACGCACCAGATGCGGGCGGCCGTTCCAGACAAAACGCAGGTCCTGGCCTGTGGCGTCGAACCGCTGGCCGGTGATGCGCAGGTCGGCGTCCTCGTCGCGGCCGATGGTGACGACCGCCTGGCCCCGCGCGCGGACAATGGCGCGCATTTCGGAGCCGCGGGCATCGTCGATGTTGATGATCGCGGTGCCTTCTTCGGGCAGGACGCGGGCGAAGAGCAGCGATTTCGCGGCAAAATATTCATCGAAATCCGCGTGATAGTCGAGGTGATCCTGGCTGAAGTTGGTGAAGGCGGCGGCTTTCAGGCGCACCCCGTCCAGCCGGTTCTGATCGAGGCCATGGCTTGAGGCCTCCATCGCCGCATGGGTGATCCCGGCTTCCGCCATCTCGGCCAGAACCCGGTGAAGAGTGATCGGTTCGGGGGTCGTATGGGCAAGGGGGCCGTGGAAATCGCCGCGGATCCCCATGGTGCCCAGATTGGCGGATTTCAGCCCAAGCGCCTGCCAGATCTGGCGGGTGAAGGTCGCCACCGAGGTTTTTCCCGAAGTGCCGGTGACGGCGACCATGGTTTCGGGCTGCCGCCCGAACCAGAGCGCCGCGGCAAAGGCAAGCGTCTGGCGCGGGTTTTCGGCGATGATCAGCGCGGCAGGCGACACATCAAGTTCGGCCTTGGCGATGGCCGCCCCTTCGCGGTCGGTCAGGATCGCCGCTGCCTCCATCCGCAGGGCATATTGAATGAATTCAGCGCCATGCATCTTCGATCCGGGCAAGGCCGCGAACAAGAATCCCGGCTTGACCTGCCGGCTGTCGACCGCAAGCCCGGTAACCCTTGTATCGCGGCCCCCCTGCGCCCTCAGCCCCAGGTCGGCCAGTGTTTTCGAGGGCGTCGCCATATGTCGTTCCGATCCGTTACCCGTGTCAGTTGCTGACCGTAGTTAGCGCAGCCCCCCCACCGGGTTCAACCTCCGGCCTGAGCCCGAGGAGCGGCGCCACACGCCGGATGATTTCGGCGGCCACCGGCACGGACGTCCAGCCGGCGGTGCGCCGCGGTTCGTTCCCTGACGTTTCGGTCGGCTCGTCCAGAGACACGACCAGAATGTATTTCGGTGCGGACGCCGGCAGGAAAGAGACGAAGGTGGTGCGCACCCTATCGCTGTCGTAGCCGCCATTCACGATCTTGTTCGCCGTGCCCGTCTTGCCGCCGACCTCGTATCCCGGCACGTTCGCGAAACTCGCCGTGCCCCGCGCCACGACCTGACGCAGTATGCCGCGCATCGTGACCGAAGTCTCGGCGGATATGACCCTCGGTCCGGGCGCGGTCATGCCCCCCTTCAGGATCGTCGGCCGCACCAGCGTGCCGCCACCCACGATCGACGCCGCGCCCACCGCAAGATTCAGGACGCTGCCGGAAATGCCGTAGCCGTAGGCGACGGTCATCGAGGTGATCTCGGGCCATTTCTTCGGCGTGATCGGCCTGGCCCCCGGCGCTTCGGCCAGTTCCACCAGCGTCGGGTCAAAGAAGCCGAGCGACCGCAGGAAGGCCTCCTGGCGTTCGGCACCGATCATCAGCGCGATGCGCGCCGTGCCGACGTTCGAGGACTTGACGGCCACGTCGGTGACCGAATTGGTCGCGCCGTTGTTGGTGAAGTCGCTGATCTTGAAGCGGCCCCAGCGCATCGGCGTGGTGGTGTCGATGATCGTGTCGGGCGTGACCACACCGGTGTCGATCGCCTGCGCGATGGCAAAGATCTTGAAGACCGATCCAAGCTCGTAGACGCCCTGCACGACCCGGTTGAACAGCGGGCTGTCGCCGGCATCGCCCTTGGTCAGCGGCGCGGGCCGGGTATTCGGATCGAAGTCGGGCAGCGAGGCCATTGCGATGATCTCGCCGGTCTTCACATCCATCAGGACCGCCGCCGCGCCCTTGGCATTCATCAGCTTCATGCCGCCGTCGAGCACTTCCTCGACCGTGGACTGGACCGTCAGGTCAAGTGACAGTTGCAGCGGCGCGCCGCCGTTGGCCGGATCGCGCAGCCAGCCATCGAAGGCCCTTTCGACACCGGCCGTGCCGATCACCTCGGCCGAGTTCACCCCCTCGCGGCCGAACGCGGCCCCACCGAGCACATGGGCGGCCAGCGCCCCGTTGGGGTAAAGCCGCATCTCGCGCGGGCCGAACAGCAGCCCCGGGTCGCCGATTTCATGGACGAGCTGCATCTGTTCGGGTGAAATTTTCTTCCTGATCCACAGGAACTTTTTCTTGCCGGTGAAGTCCTCCAGGAGCTTTTCTTCGTTCAGGTCGGGAAAGATGAGGGCCAGCTTCTTGGCCGCGCTTGCCGGGTCGATCAGCAGCTTGGGCTGCGCATAAAGCGAGTTGGTGACGAGGTTCGTCGCAAGGATGCGGCCCTGACGGTCGGTGATGTCGGCGCGCTGCGCGAGGATGGCCGCGCCAGAATCGGCGATGCGCGGTTCGACCGGTTGGGTCGCGGCCAGCACCGCCATGCGCGCTCCGATCGCGGCGAAGCCCAGAATGAAGGCAAACCCGACGATCAGCAGCCGGCCCTCGGCCTTGAGCCGCATCTTGTCGCGCATGCTCTCGTGCCGCGTGCGCAGGTTTTCCTTTTCGATCGCATCAGGGTTTTCACCCTTGGCGCGGGCGGAAAGGATGCGGGCAAGCGGGCGCAGGGGGGTGCGGATCATGGCGTCTCTCCCAGCGACGCTGCGGTTTCGACGGGATTCACGACGGGGCCGGGCGACGGCATCTCGGCCGGCGGATAGGCGACCTGCACCACTTCGCCGAACTGTTCGGGTGCGAGCGGCAGCAGGCCCAGCCGTTCAAAATTCAGGTCCGCCAGCTGGCGCAGCCGGTCGGGACGGTTGAGATAGGCCCACTCGGCGTTCAGGACGCCCAGGCTTTCGCGCAGATCGCCGATTTCGGATTGCAGGCTGCGCACTTCGGCCAGTTCGGCCTGGGTGCGGTAATTCTCGCGGTAGGCCCAGAAGCCAAGCCCCATGATCGCGATGAGCGACAAGGTGAGGATGATGCCGCGCATGGTTCAGCGTCCTTTCTTGGCGGGCAGGCGGGGAAGCGCCAGGCTGGCGGCATCGGTGCGTCCGGCAGGGCTGTCCGTCCGCCGACCGACGCGCAGCTTGGCCGACCGGGCCCGGGGATTTTGCGCCAGTTCTTCGGCGTCCGGGCCGATGGCGCGGCGGGTGGTCATCACGAAGGCGGGGGCGTCGGCGATCCGGGCGGGGGCATGGCGGCTGCCCTGCCCTTCGGCGCCGGAGCGCATCTGGAAAAAGCGTTTCACCACGCGGTCTTCCAGCGAATGGAAGGTGACGACCGCCAGAAGACCGCCGGGCTTCAGCGCGCGTTCAGCTGCGGCAAGACCGGCCTCAAGCTGGCCGAATTCGTCGTTCACCGCGATGCGCAGCGCCTGAAAGCTGCGCGTCGCCGGGTGGTTTTGCCCCGGTTTGGCGCGCGGCAGGCAGCGTTCGATCACGGCGGCAAGTTGCAAGGTGGTCGCGAACGGGCGGGCCGCAACGATGGCGCGGGCGATGCGGCGGGAGGCATGTTCCTCGCCGTAGTGATAGAGGATGTCGGCCAGATGCGCCTCGGGCGCCCCGTTCACCAGATCGGCGGCGGTCGGCCCATCGTCGCCCATGCGCATGTCGAGGGGACCGTCCTTCTGGAAGGAAAAGCCGCGCGCGGCCTCGTCGATCTGCATGGAGGAAACGCCGAGATCCAGCACCACGCCGTCCACCGGCGCGCCTGCGAGTGCGTCCATGTCGGAGAAGGTGCCCGGCCGCAGGATCAGCCGGTCGCCGAAGTCGCCTGCCCAGCCTTCGGCCAGCCGGAAGACCGAAGGATCGCGGTCGATGCCGATCACCCGGTCCGCCCCCGCCGCCAGAAGGCCGCGCGCATAGCCGCCCGCGCCGAACGTGCCGTCCACCCAGGTGCCGGAGACGGGAGCGACCGCCTGAAGGAGCGGTCGCAACAAAACCGGGATATGGGGGGGCGCGTCAGGCGATCTCAGTTTGGGCGGCGCCATGTCTATCCGCCTTTCCGGGGCGGAAGCAGGCTGCGGGGGTCGAAATCCTCGGGGTATTGGTCAGCAAACTTGCGGGCCCGGACGCCGGCCCTTTCGCCATAGGTCTCGGGTTTCCAGATCTTGAAATAGTCACCGGCAGAGATGAAGAAGGCCTCGGACGTCAGGCCGATCTTTTCGCGCAGCCGCTGCGGCAGGACGAGGCGGCCGTCATCGTCGATCTGCGCCTCGGTCGACTGGCCATACATCCGCTCCTCAAGGTGCAGGCGATCGGTCGAGCCGCGCTGCATATCCTCGATCTGTTCGTCGATCTCGTGGATGGCGCGCATCGTGTAGACTTCCAGCCAGTCCTGGCGGTCGTCGCCGTAGACGATCACGATGTTGGGGCGCAGGCCTTCGCGCCAGTCGGGGTCGGAGTCCTCGATCACGCGGCGGAAGGCGGCGGGAATGGAAACGCGACCTTTCGCGTCCACCCTGAATGTCTCCGACCCTCTGAACCTGCGTGCCACCGGCCCGCGCTCCTTTACCTGTCCCTCTCGCCGGAATCGGACACCCCGGAAAGACAACGGCGGATCGGGCTGCTGCCACTGCCCGATCCGCCGCCCTCGTTCCCATCACTGGGCCCCATTGCTGGGGTGTGTCCGGCTGCTGCGACCACCTGGGGGGATGTCTGCTCGTCTTAGCGCCGGATCTCTTGGTTCGATGAAGGCGGGCGCCTGTATGAAACCTGACTTTTGCCTTGCGGGGTCTTGTTGCCCCCTAGTCTTTGTCCCGTCGCCACCGATGAACTAGGGATGCCATGGGATTTCATGGGAATCAATAGGAAAGTTTGGGAGCGACCCACCAGATTCTGTTGGGCGCGCGGCGCAGACCCAAGCAATTGTGCGCGACTCTGCGCCAACCAATGCTATGTTTATGGGTTAGTCGCCGTTTCGCTACTATATCTAGCAAAATCTGTCGCCAATCTGGCCTCCCATGCCTTCCCAAGCACTGGTCAACCGGCAGAAAAATTTTACGTGCCGTGGGCCGCCGCCCGCCAGAATGACCAGGCCAGGACCGACCACAGGCAAGAAATCATCGTCGATTCGACACCGCCCGCACCGGAGCGGCGCTTCTTCCCGTGAAATCCCGTGAGGCGCGGCTTCTTCCTTGCCGAAATACTCCGGGAGCGCGGCGATTCCCGCCCCCGGCCTCCCACGGGCGTCGGTCAGGCCATGCCGCCGTCGATCAGACGCCGGGCAATCCGGGCATAAGCCGCGGCCACCGGCCCCTCGCCCGTCGCAATCGGCTGACCGGCATCACCCGCCAGCCGCACGTCGAGCGACAGGGGTATCTCGCCCAGGAACGGCGCCTTGAGCTTGGCGGCCTCGGCCGCCACCCCGCCATGGCCAAAGATGTGCGCCTCGTGCCCGCAGTTCGGGCAGATGTAGGTCGACATGTTCTCGATCAGCCCCAGGATCGGGGTCTTGAGCTTGCCGAACATGTCGATGGCGCGGCGCGCGTCCAGCAGCGCCACATCCTGCGGGGTGGAGACGATGACCGCGCCGGTCACATGGGTCTTCTGGCAGAGCGTCAGCTGCACGTCGCCGGTGCCGGGCGGCAGGTCGACGATCAGCACGTCCAGCTCGCCCCACTGCACCTGGTTCAGCAGTTGCTGCAGCGCCCCCATCAGCATCGGCCCGCGCCAGACCACGGCCTCGTCCTCCTTCAGCATCAGGCCGATCGACATGACCGTCACGCCATGGGCCTTCAGCGGGATGATGATCTTGCCGTCAGGGGAGGCGGGGCGCCCGCTGATCCCCATCATGCGCGGCTGCGAGGGGCCATAGATGTCGGCGTCGAGCAATCCGACCCGCCGGCCCTGCCGGGCCAGCGCCACGGCGAGGTTCGACGACACGGTCGACTTGCCGACCCCGCCCTTGCCCGAAGCGATGGCGAGAATGCGGTCGACCCCCGCCACCCGTTGCGGCCCGGCCTGCGGGGTCGGATGGCCGCCGATCTTCAGGGTCGGCGGGGGCGCTTTCGGCGCCGGCCCATGCGCGGTCAGAAGCGCGGAGACCCGTGCGACACCCAGAGCGCGCACCGCCGCCTCCGCCGCCTGGCGAACCGGTTCCATCCGGCGGGCAAGGTCCGGGTCGGGCGCTTCGATCACGAAACGCACCATGTCGCCCTCGATCGTCAGCGCCCGGACCAGGTCGCGCGACGTCAGATTGCCGCCGTCCGGCATCGCCACCTGCGACAGGCTGGCGAGGATCTGATCACGGGTCACATTCATGGCGGCCGGTCCTTCTGGCTATGCACCGCACACTTGGCTGCTCGGCAATCGGGCAGCAAGGGTCAAAAATGCCGCAATCCGCGAATGGCCTGTCTTTGCGTCACAAAATTGTTATCTGCCCGTTTCCGCAGCGTCAGGATAGGTCAGGGTAGTTATGCATTTTCTGCATAGCAGCATTGATCATGCCCGCTATTGTGCAAGTGCAGCATGAGTGCCATCTTCATCCCAACAGCACGGAATGACGTGCCAAGAATGAAAGACGAGGCATAAAATGAACACGATTATCCGCACGAACGCGACGCTTGTTGACCGCATCTCGGCCTTTTTCGCAGGGCTGAACGAAAACCGCCGCCGCTATGGCATCTACCGCCAGACGCTGCGCGAGCTTGATGGTCTGAGCGACCGCGACCTGAACGACCTGGGCCTGCACCGCGCCGAAGTGGAGCGCGTGGCACTGGAAGCGGCCTACGGCAAATAAGAATTTTCCGGCCCACCTTCCTCCCGGGCCGGATAGGCGGCGACACACTCATCCCCCCCGTCGCCGCCCTCACTTCCGGGTCTCCTGACCCGACCGACTTCGCCACGGACACTCCTCCCCTTGAGTCCGCGGCGATCAAAGGCGGCACCCCTCCTCCTCCCTGGGGTGCCGACCTTTACCTCGGATCCGGCCGATCAACCGGACAGTATATGCGCGGCGACCTTCCTCCCTGTCGGACGCGCGCATTCAACGGCGACGGTCCCCTCCTCCTCCCTGGGACCGTCGCCGTTTCTGTTTTCAGCCCCGCCCGCCTTGAAGGCCCGTTCAGGCATCGCTAGCCTGCCCGCAAACGAGGGGCAGAATGCGGATTTCCCTGATATCGGCGGCACTGGTGGCTGCCCTGGTGGGTTACGGCTCGACCATAGCGCTGGTGCTGGCGGCGGCGCGGGCCCTGGGCGCCTCGCCGTCGGAAACCGCATCCTGGGTCTTCGCGATCTGCCTGGCGAAGGCCTTCGGCACCGCGCTTCTCTCAAGCTGGATGCGGGTGCCGGTGGTGCTGGCCTGGTCGACGCCGGGAGCAGCACTGATCGCGGCATCGCAGGGCCTGACGATGGCCGAAGGCGTCGGCGCCTTCCTTCTGGCTGCGGAGCTGATTCTGCTGACCGGCCTGGTCGGCCCGCTCGGGCGGCTGATCGCCGCGATTCCCGGCGCGGTCGCGTCGGCCATGCTCGCGGGCGTGCTGCTGCCCTTCTGCCTGAAACTCGCGCCCGCCAGCACGACAAGCCCCATCCTGATCCTGCCGGTGATCGCGGTCTTTGCCCTCGCGCGGCTGTGGAACCCGGCCTTTGCGGTGCTGGCCGCGCTCGCGACCGGGCTGGCGCTGACCTTCGGCTTCGCCACGCCCCTGCCGCGGGGACCTTTCGCGCTTCCCTCCCTGACCTTCATCCCGCCGGTCTGGTCGACCGCCGGGTTGATCGGACTTGGCCTGCCGCTCTATCTGGTGACGATGGCCTCGCAGAACCTGCCGGGGTTCGCGGTTCTGAAGGGCGCGGGGCATGAGCCGCCGGTGCGGCAGACGCTGACGATCACCGGGGCGGTTTCCGCCCTCGCCGCGCTCTTCGGCGCCCATACGATCAATATGGCGGCAATCACTGCGGCGATCTGTCTGGGTGATGACGTGCATCCGGACCGGAGCCAGCGCTGGAAGGTCGGCCTCGCCTATGCCGCCGTCTGGGTGGGCCTGGGACTTTTCGGGTCGGTGATTCTGGCGGCGCTGGCGGCACTGCCCGCCGACCTGATCGGCGCCATCGTCGGGCTGGCGCTTCTGACCCCGCTGATGGGGGCGCTCGGCGGGGCCTTTGCGTCCGCCGAAACCCGCTTCCCCGCTGCCGTAACGCTGATCGTCACCGCCTCGGGGATCAGCGCCTTCGGCATCGGCGCGGCTTTCTGGGGGCTGGTCGCGGGCCTCGTCGCGCTTTGCCTTGACCGTCTGCGCCCCTGACCAGCCTGCGCCTCCGGCGGGGATACTTGGACCAGAATGAAACGAGTATCCATTCATTCTGGTCCAAGTATCCCGGGGGTCCGAGGGGGCAGAGCCCCCCTTCTTCAGAAGGGCACGTCATCCACCTGATCGGCGGCAATCACGAAACCCGCCACCACATGTTTCACCCCCGCCTTGTCGAAGGAAATTTCCAGCTTTTCGCCCTCGATCCCCTCGACCGTGCCATAGCCGAACTTCTTGTGAAACACCCGATCGCCTTCGGTGAAGGCCGCGACGGCGTCAAGGTCGATGACCTGATTGCGCGCCTCGCGCGGCTGGCCCAGACCGCGCATCTGCACCCGGTCCTGCATGCGCTTCCATCCGGGGGAGTTGTAGACATCGGCCCTGGTGGCGCGTTCCTCGATCCCGCTCGAGGGCGCACGCGGCGCGGCGGCGCCGAAACCACCGCCGTAAAGGCCGGGCGGTGTCAGCACCTCGATATGCTGCGCCGGCAGTTCGTCGATGAACCGCGAGGGGAGCGCGGATTGCCACTGGCCATAGACGCGGCGGTTGCCGGCAAAGGAAATCGTGCAAAGCTCTTCGGCCCGGGTGATGCCGACATAGGCCAGCCGCCGCTCCTCCTCCAGCCCTTTCTGGCCGCTTTCGTCCATCGATCGCTGGCTGGGGAAAAGCCCGTCTTCCCAGCCCGGCAGGAAGATCACCGGGAATTCGAGGCCCTTGGCGGCGTGAAGGGTCATGATCGTGACCTTCTCCTCAGCCTCTTCGCTGTCATTGTCCATAATCAGCGCGACATGTTCGAGAAAACCCTGAAGATTGTCGAATTGTTCCAGGGCCTTGATCAGCTCCTTGAGGTTTTCCAGCCGCCCCGGCGCCTCAGGCGTCTTGTCGTTCTGCCACATCCCGGTGTAGCCCGATTCCTCGAGGATGGTTTCGGCCAGTTCGATGTGGCTGTAACCGGGCGCGAGGGTCGCGCGGTGCCAGCGGACCACCCCTTCGGTGAAAAGCCTGAGCGGTCCCGCGCCCTTCCCGGCGATTCCGCCCGCGGCGACCAGATAGCGCGCGCCCTCCAGCAGGCTGACACCATCCTCGCGCGCCTGCCTCTGGATCATCTGCACGGCCTTGTCGCCCAGGCCGCGCTTCGGCACGTTCACCACCCGCTCGAACGCCAGATCGTCCTCGGGGCTGACGGCGAGGCGGAAATAGGCCATCGCGTCGCGGATTTCCTGGCGTTCGTAGAAGCGCGGGCCGCCGATGACGCGGTAGGGCAGGCCGATGGTCAGGAACCGATCCTCGAACGCGCGCATCTGGTGGCTGGCGCGCACGAGAATCGCCTGATGATCCAGACTGACCGGCTCCATGTGCCGCGTGCCGCGCTGGAGCGCCTCGACCTCCTCGCCGATCCAGCGCGCTTCCTCCTCGCCGTCCCGGTGGCCGATCAGGCGGACCTTTTCGCCGCCCGCCGCCCCGGTCCAGAGCGTCTTGCCCAGACGGCCCGCGTTGGCGGAAATCAGGCCGGAGGCGGCGGCGAGGATATGTTCGGTGGAGCGGTAGTTCTGTTCCAGCCGGATCACTGTCGCGCCGGGGAAGTCCTTTTCGAACCGCAGGATGTTGCCGACCTCGGCGCCCCGCCAGCCGTAGATCGACTGGTCATCGTCACCGACGCAGCAGATGTTCTTGTGGGCGGCGGCGAGCAGCCTGAGCCACAGATACTGCGCGACGTTGGTATCCTGATATTCATCCACCAGAATATAGCGGAACCAGCGCTGGTATTGTTGCAAAACGTCAGGATGGGCCTGAAAGATCGTGACGCAATGCAGGAGAAGGTCGCCGAAATCGGTGGCGTTCAGGGCCTTGAGGCGATCCTGATAGGCGGCGTAAAGTTCCGAGCCGCGATAGTTGAAGGCGGCAGCCTCCGCCGATGGCACTTTTTCCGGCGCCCAGGCGCGATTCTTCCAGCCGTCGATCAGACCGGCAAGCTGGCGCGCGGGCCAGCGTTTTTCGTCGATGTTGGCGGCGACGATCAGCTGCTTCAGCAGGCGCAACTGATCGTCGGTGTCAAGGATGGTGAAATTCGACTTCAGCCCGACCAGTTCCGCATGGCGGCGCAGAATCTTCACCGAGATCGAATGGAAGGTGCCCATCCAGGGCAGGCCTTCGACCGCCTGCCCCAGAAGCCGGCCCACCCGTTCCTTCATCTCGCGTGCCGCCTTGTTGGTGAAGGTCACGGCCAGAATTTCGTTCGGGCGCGCCTTGCCCGTCGACAGAAGATGCGCGATGCGCGCGGTCAGGGCGCGCGTCTTGCCGGTGCCGGCGCCGGCGAGCATCAGGACCGGCCCGTCCAGCGCCTCGACCGCCGCCCGCTGCGCCGGGTTCAGCCCGTCGAGATAGGGCGCGCCGCGCGCCGCCATCGCGCGGTGCGACAGGGGAACGGCGGCGGCAGGCGCATCCTGATCGTCGAAACTGTTCATGAACGCAGAATAGCGGGGATATCTGGCGAGGGAAAGGATTGTTCCCGCATTGTTCCCCTCGAGGGCAAAAGGCGACCGTTCACCTGTGTGTGAGGCCGTGGGCGGGCACTTGATCCGCCGGCCTCCCCCCTCTAGCTGTACGGCGGCTTCAAAGGATACCGATCATGAGCAGAAACCTTCTTTCCGGCGCGCGCCGCACGGCCGCCGCGATAGGGCTTGGCCTCGCGGCCCTGGGCGCGCCGGCTGCGGCGCACGAATTCAATCTGGCTTTGGTCGTGCCACCCGGGTCGGACGCGCAGACCCGGCGGGACGACATGCGCACGGCCTTTCTGATTGCATCGCGTGAACGTGACGGGCACGCCGCCGAAACCTCGGAGGGGCATCTGGGCGGCATGGATGTGCAGCTGGAGCTGATCGGCGAGGACAAGCTGGACGACCTCGCGGCGCTGCGTCCCGATTTCGTCCTGGCCCCGTTGTGGTCGCGCGACGCCCCGGCACTTGCCGGGCTGGAAACCGCTCTTGACGCGGTACTGCTGACGCAGGCCGAAATCGAAGCGCGCCCCGCGCCCGACATGCTCGAAGCCGATGCAGCGCAAGGCTACGACAGGTTCGACGCCCGGTTCATGGCCGCGACCGGTCGCGCGCCCGACGCGGCGGCGGTTGCCACCTATCTGGCGGCGCGCTGGGTCGACCGGGCGGTCCGGCCGCTCGCTGCGGTCACGGATCGGGCGGCATTGCGGCGGGCGCTTGGCGGCTGACGCCAGGGATCGCCAGTTCGCCGGACGACAGGACGTTTTGCCTTGTGAAATGCCGCTTTCGCGGAATTCTTCACAAAAGTTTCTCCTATGGTCATTCCACCTATTGCGCTGCACTGCAGCACTCCTAAAGTGCGCGCGCTGTCCGGGGAGTTGACCGATGACCGAGTTCCGCAAGATCCTCATTGCCAACCGTGGCGAAATCGCCATCCGCGTCATGCGGGCGGCCACCGAACTCGGCAAGCGCACCGTCGCGGTCTATGCCGAGGAGGACAAGCTGTCGCTGCACCGCTTCAAGGCCGACGAGGCCTACCGGATCGGCGAGGGGCTGGGGCCGGTCGCGGCCTATCTGTCGATCGAGGAAATCATCAGGGTGGCCAAGGACTGCGGCGCGGATGCGATCCATCCGGGCTATGGGCTTCTGTCGGAAAACCCAGATTTTGTCGAGGCTTGCGCGGCGAACGGCATCACTTTCATCGGGCCGAAGGCGGCAACCATGCGCGCCCTTGGCGACAAGGCCAGCGCCCGGCGCGTGGCGATGGCGGCGGGCGTCCCGGTCATCCCGGCGACGGAAGTGTTGGGCGACGATATGGAGGTCGTCAAGAAACAGGCGGCCGAGGTCGGCTATCCGCTGATGCTGAAAGCGTCCTGGGGCGGCGGCGGGCGCGGCATGCGGCCGATCAATTCCGAGGCGGAATTGGCCGAGAAGGTCCGCGAGGGCCGGCGCGAGGCGGAAGCGGCCTTCGGCAATGGCGAAGGTTATCTGGAAAAGATGATCCTGCGGGCGCGCCATGTCGAGGTGCAGATCCTCGGTGACCAGATGGGCAAAATCTATCACCTGTATGAGCGTGACTGCACCGTGCAGCGCCGCAACCAGAAGGTCATCGAACGCGCCCCCGCGCCCTATCTGACCGAGGAACAGCGCACGGAAATCTGCGAGCTGGGCCGCCGCATCTGCGCGCATGTGAATTATGAATGCGCGGGCACGGTCGAATTCCTGATGGATATGGACACGGGGCGCTTCTACTTCATCGAGGTGAACCCCCGCGTGCAGGTCGAACATACCGTCACCGAGCAGGTGACCGGCATCGACATCGTCCAGGCCCAGATCAAGATCGCCGAAGGCAAGTCGCTGGCCGAAGCTACCGGGGTGGATTCCCAAGCGGGCGTCAAGCTGAACGGCCACGCCATCCAGTGCCGGATCACCACCGAAGACCCGCTCAACAACTTCATCCCCGACTACGGCCGGATCACCGCCTACCGCGAGGCGACCGGCGCGGGCATAAGGCTCGACGGCGGCACCGCCTATTCGGGCGCGGTCATCACCCGCTATTATGATTCGCTCTTGGTCAAGATCACCGCCTGGGCGCAGACGCCCGATCAGGCGATCGTGCGGATGCGGCGCGCCTTGTCGGAATACCGCATTCGCGGCGTGGCCACCAACATCGCCTTCGTCGAGAACCTGCTGAAACATCCGACGTTCCTGGCGAACGAATGCACGACGAAGTTCATCGACACGACGCCGGAGCTTTTCGCCTTCAAGAAGCGCCGCGACCGGGCGACGAAGATCCTGATCTATATTGCCGACATCACGGTGAACGGCCATCCCGAAACCGCCGGCCGCCCGAAGCCGCCGGCCGAGGCGCGCAAGGCGAAGGCACCGAGGCCGGTCAAGGCCCCTGCCCCCGGCACGCGCGACCTGCTGATGTCGAAGGGTCCGCAGGCGGTCGCGGACTGGATGGCTTCGCAGAAGAAACTGCTGCTCACCGACACGACGATGCGCGACGGGCACCAGTCGCTCCTGGCGACGCGGATGCGGTCGATCGACATGATCAAGGTGGCGCCCGTCTATGCCGCGCATCTGCCGGAACTGTTCAGCGTCGAATGCTGGGGCGGCGCGACCTTCGACGTGGCCTACCGCTTCTTGCAGGAATGCCCCTGGCAGCGGCTGCGCGACCTGCGCAAGGCGATGCCGAACCTGATGACGCAGATGCTGCTGCGCGCCTCGAACGGCGTTGGCTACACCAACTACCCCGACAATGTCGTGCGCTTCTTCGTCAAGCAGGCGGCGGAAACCGGGATCGACGTGTTCCGGGTGTTCGACAGCCTGAACTGGGTCGAGAACATGCGCGTGGCCATGGACGCGGTGATCGAGCAGGACAAGGTCTGCGAGGCAGCCATCTGCTACACCGGCGACATCCTCAACCCCGACCGGGCCAAATACGACCTGAACTATTATGTCCGCATGGGTCGCGATCTGAAGGCAGCGGGCGCGCATGTGCTGGGGCTGAAGGACATGGCGGGGCTGCTGAAGCCCGCCGCCGCGCGGGTGCTGATCAAGGCGCTGAAGGAGGAGGTCGGCCTGCCGCTGCATTTCCACACGCACGACACGTCGGGCATCGCCGGGGCGACGATCCTGGCGGCGGCGGATGCCGGCGTCGATGCGGTCGATGCGGCGATGGACGCGTTTTCGGGCGGAACGTCCCAGCCCTGCCTGGGTTCGATCGTCGAGGCGCTGGCCCATACCGACCGCGATACCGGCCTCGACATCAAGGCGATCCGTGAGATTTCCAACTATTGGGAAGCGGTGCGCGACCAGTATGCCGCCTTCGAAAGCGGCATCGAGGCGCCGGCGTCCGAGGTCTACCTGCATGAAATGCCGGGGGGGCAGTTCACCAACCTCAAGGCCCAGGCCCGCAGCCTGGGGCTGGAGGAACGCTGGCACGAGGTGGCGCAGGCCTATGCCGACGCCAACCGCATGTTCGGCGATATCGTCAAGGTGACGCCCTCGTCCAAGGTGGTGGGCGACATGGCGCTGATGATGGTCGCGCAGAACCTGACGCGGGCCGAAGTCGAGGATCCGGCCGTGGACGTGGCCTTCCCCGACTCGGTCGTCGACATGCTGAAAGGCAATCTCGGCCAGCCGCCCGGCGGTTGGCCGGAGGAGATCGTCAGCAAGGTGCTGAAGGATGAGAAACCTTCGACCGACCGCCCCGGCCAGCACATGGCCCCGGTCGAGCTGGAGACGGTCAGGAACAGATTGTCCGCCGAACTCAACGGGTTCACGGTCGATGATGAAGACCTGAACGGCTATCTGATGTATCCCAAGGTCTTTCTCGACTATATGGGCCGCCATCGCCAGTATGGCCCGGTGCGGACGTTGCCCACGCCCACCTTCTTCTACGGCATGCAGCCGGGCGAGGAAATCTCGGTCGAGATCGACCCCGGCAAGACGCTGGAGATCCGGCTTCAGGCCGTGGGGGAGACGGACGATGCCGGCGAGGTGAAGGTTTTCTATGAGCTGAACGGTCAGCCGCGCGTCATCCGCGTGCCGAACCGCGCGGTCAAGGCCAAGACCGCGAGCCGCCCGAAGGCGCAGGAGGGCAACCCCCTGCATGTCGGGGCGCCGATGCCGGGCGTCGTCGCCTCGCTCGCCGTCACGGTCGGGCAGAAGGTCAATGTCGGCGACATGCTTCTGACGATCGAGGCGATGAAGATGGAAACCGGCCTTCATGCCGACCGCGTCGGCGTGGTGAAGGCGGTGCATGTGACGGCTGGCGCACAGATCGACGCGAAGGATCTTCTGGTCGAGATGGAGGGCTGAGGCGGCGACGCGCGGCCACCCCTGCATGCGGGAAGGTTTGCGGCACGCTGGCGGCGCTGCTGTTTCTGGCGTTCTTCGGTCGCCGTGGCGGCGGCAGGGCAGAGAAGCCGCCGCGATGGACCTGTCTTGGCGGTCTGTCCGGGCGCTGACGGTGATGCTGACCTCGACGGCGGTGAACAGCCGGCTTGCCCTGTCGGGGACGCTGGCGCTGGGGCTGGCCGGACAGGCGGGCGACAGCCTTCCGGCCGACAGGTTCGGCTGGTTCGGCCTGCCAGGGCGCACCATCGGGGTGCAGCAGTTCGCAACCTTCGGACTGATGCTGGCGGGCATGTGGCTCGCGCAGCGCGACCGATCCTGAGGTCATCAGCTGCGAGACAGAGCCGCACTGATGGCCGCGGCAAACCGGCCGACGATCCGATCATGTTGGGCGTGGCGACCGCCCGCGACCAGATGGCGGCCTCCGGCCCAGACATCGGCAACGCCGACGTCCGTTCCGAAGAGCCAGCGGTCGAGCGTGCGGTCGGCTCCGTCGGGCAGGCCCAGCCGGTCGCTGAGCGCCACCAGATCGGCGGGGGCGCCGACGGCGAGTTCGGGCGCGGGCGCGGCGAGGGCCTGAGCGCCCCCGGCGAGATTGGCCGCGAAGAGCGCCCGCCCGGTCGATCCTTCGCCCATCGACAGGACATTGCGCTGCCGGTGGGCGAGGCGCTGGCCATATTCCAGGAGCTTCAACTCCTCCCGCACCGAAATTTCGACGTTGCTGTCGCTGCCGATCCCGATGCGGCCGCCAAGCGCGAGGAATTGCCCTGCCGGGAAAAGGCCGTCGCCCAGATTGGCCTCGGTCACCGGGCAAAGGCCGACCACGGCCCCGCTGGCGGCGATTCCCTGGGTTTCGGCGGGTGTCAGGTGGGTGGCGTGGATCAGGCACCAGCGTCCGTCCACCGGGAAATTCGCCAGAAGCCGCTCGACCGGGCGCTGCCCGCAGGCGGCCACGCAATCGTCGACCTCGCGGGTCTGTTCGGCGATATGGATATGGACCGGGCCGGCGCCATGAGCCGCGACAAGCGCCTGCAACTCATCCTCCGTCACCGCCCTGAGGCTGTGGGGGGCGATGCCCAGCCGGTCGAGGGGCCGGATCATCGCGGCGCGGGCGCGTTCCATCAGGCGGGCGAAAGCGTCAAGATCGTGGGTGAACCGCCGCTGGCCGGGGTTGGGCGCTTTGCCGCCGAAATCCGCATGCGCGTAGAAGACCGGCAGATGGGTCAGGTTGATGCCCGTCGCCTCTGCCGCCGCGATGATGCGCAGGGACATTTCGGCGGGGTCGGCATAGGTGCCGCCATCGCGGTCATGGTGCAGATAGTGAAATTCGCCGACGCGGGTGAAGCCCTGCTCCAGCATTTCCATATAGGCCATTTCCGCGACCGCCTGCGCCTCCTCCGGCGTGAGCGTCAGGGCGAAGTGATACATCACCTCGCGCCAGGTCCAGAAACTGTCGGCGGTCGCGCCGCGCCGCTCGGCCAGCCCTGCCATGCCGCGCTGAAAGGCGTGGCTGTGCAGGTTGGGCATGCCGGGCACCAGCGCCCCGACCCGCAGATCCCCGGCCCCTGCCACCGCGTCGGCGGCCAGCGTCCCGATGGTGTCGCCCTTCAGGGTCAGGCGGACATTGCGCGCCCATCCTTCGGGCAGAAGCGCCTCGGCGGCAAAAATCCCTGTGGTCATCGCTGTCTCCCTGCCTATGGTCGTAAGGGGCTTTCCTTCGTTGCGATTATGTATATACTTAATCAAGTGCAAACGAAAGAGCCGAGTGATGCCCGTAACCGCAAAAGACCGCCAGCTTTTGAAGAATGCGCGGGTTTTCTTCGGGAAAAGCGCTGGTGCGTCGACCGCGGAAACCGACATCCTGATCGCGGACGGGCGAATCGCCGCCGTCGCGCCGGGGCTGGAAGCCCCGCCCGGCAGCAGCATCACCGACTGCGGCGGCCGGCTGGTGACACCTGCGCTGATCGACTGCCACACCCACCTTGTCTATGGCGGCAACCGCGCCACCGAATTCCAGATGCGGCTCGAAGGGGCGAGTTACGCCGAGATCGCGGCGGCGGGCGGTGGCATCGTCTCGACCATGCGCGCGACCCGCGATGCAAGCGTGGAGGAGCTGGTGGTGCAAAGCCTGCCGCGCCTCGACAGTCTCCTGGCCGAAGGCGTGGGCACCGTGGAGATCAAGTCCGGCTATGGCCTGTCGGTCGAGGCGGAAATCAGGATGCTGCGTGCCGCCCGGGCGCTGGAACGGCTGCGCCCGGTGCGGGTGCAGACGACATGGCTCGCGGCCCACGCGCTGCCGCCGGAATACAAGGCCGATCGCGACGGCTATATCGAAAACGTCGTTCTGGCCGGGCTTGAGGAGGCGCATGCCGAAGGGCTGGTCGATGCGGTGGACGGGTTCTGCGAACATCTGGCCTTCACCCCGGCCGAAATCGCGCGGGTCTTCGACCGGGCCGCGGCGCTTGGCCTGCCGGTCAAGCTTCATGCCGAACAACTCTCGTGGCAGGGCGGCGCGGCGCTGACCGCCGCGCGCGGCGGACTTTCGGCCGATCATCTGGAATATCTGACCGACGAGGATGCCCGCGCAATGGCTGCGGCGGGCACGGTTGCCGTCCTTCTGCCCGGCGCCTTCTACATGCTGCGCGAAACCAAGCTGCCGCCGGTCGCCGCCCTGCGCGCCGCCGGGGCCGACATTGCGATTTCGACCGATGCGAATCCCGGCACCTCGCCCATGACCTCGCTCCTGATGGCGATGAACATGGGGGCAGTCCTTTTCGGCCTGACCGTGGGCGAATGCCTGCGCGGCGCGACCGGCGCGGCGGCCAAGGCGCTGGGGCTTTCGGGCGAAACCGGCATGATCGCGCCGGGCCTGTCGGCCGATCTCGCCGTCTGGAACGCCCAAAGCCCGGCCGAACTGGTCAACCCGATCGGCTTCAACCCCCTCCATTCCCGCTACTTCAAAGGACAGAAGGTCTGACATGACGCGCACCCTTACCCCCGGACAGGTCACCCTCGCCGATCTGGAACAGATCTATTGGGACGGCACGCCGGTGCGGCTCGCGCCGTCGGCATATGCGGGCATCGACCGGGCCGCGGCGCGCATCGCCGAAGTGGCGGCCGGAAACGCGGCGGTCTATGGCGTGAACACCGGCTTCGGCAAGCTTGCCTCGATCAAGATCGACCGCGCCGATGTGGCGACCTTGCAGCGCAACCTGATCCTGTCGCATTGCTGCGGCGTGGGTGATCCCCTGCCCGAGGCGGTGGTGCGGCTGATCATGACGCTGAAGCTCATGTCGCTTGGTCGCGGCGCGTCGGGCGTGCGCCGGTCGCTGATCGCGCTGATCGAAGGCATGCTGGACAAGGGTGTCCTGCCGGTCATTCCGGAAAAGGGCTCGGTCGGCGCGTCGGGCGATCTGGCGCCGCTGGCCCACATGACCGCCGTGATGCTGGGTCATGGCGAGGCGACGGTTGGCGGCAAACGTCTGGCGGGGGCCGCTGCGCTGCGCTCGGTCGGGCTGGAGCCGATGGCGCTCGAAGCCAAGGAAGGGCTGGCGCTGATCAACGGCACGCAGGTGTCGACCGCGCTGGCGCTGGCCGGTCTTTTCCGTGCCGTCCGCGCCTTCAAGGCGGCGGTCGTGACCGGCGCGCTGTCGACCGACGCCGCGATGGGATCGACCGCGCCCTTCCACGAGGAAATTCATACGTTGCGCGGCCATGCGGGCCAGATCGAAGTCGCCCGTGCGTTGCGTGCGCTGATGGACGGCTCGGGCATCCGCGCGGCGCATGCCGAGAATGACGAAAGGGTGCAGGATCCCTATTGCCTGCGCTGCCAGCCGCAGGTCGACGGGGCCTGCCTTGACGTGCTGCGCCAGGCCGCGCGGACGCTGGAGATCGAGGCGAACGCGGCAACCGACAATCCGCTCGTCCTGTCGGACGGCCAGGTTGTGTCGGGCGGCAATTTCCACGCCGAACCCGTGGCGCTGGCCGCCGACATGATCGCGCTGGCGGTGGCCGAGATCGGCGCGATTGCCCAGCGGCGCGTGGCGCTTCTGGTCGATCCGGCACTGAGCTACGGCCTGCCGGGCTTCCTGACGCCGAAGCCGGGGCTGAACTCCGGCCTGATGATCGCCGAAGTGACCACAGCGGCTTTGATGAGCGAAAACAAGCAGATGGCGCATCCGGCGTCGATCGACTCGACCCCCACCTCGGCCAATCAGGAAGACCATGTGTCGATGGCCTGCCACGGCGCGCGCCGCCTGCTGCCGATGACGCAGAACCTGTTCTGGATCCTGGGGGTTGAGGCGATGATGGGTGCGCAGGGTGTGGAACTGCGGGCACCGCATGTCACCTCGCCGCGCCTGCTGGCAGTCAAGGCGGCGATCCGGGCGCGCATCGCTCCCTTGGCCGAAGATCGCTTCATGGGCGACGACATGGCGGCAGGCGGCGAATTGATCGCCACCGGCGCGCTGATCGCGGCGGCGGGCGCCGATCTCCTGCCCGGTCTTGCGGCATGAACGCGGCCTTCACCGTGGCGCGGGGCGATGGCCCGCTGGTTCTGGGCATGCCCCATGTCGGCCGGTTCGTTCCTGCCGACATCGCGGCGCGCCTGAACGACGAGGGGCGCGTGCTGCGCGACACCGACTGGCATATCGAGGATCTCTACCACGACCTGATCCCCGGCCTGACGGTGGTTCAGGCCACCTTCCACCGCTATGTGATCGACGCCAACCGCGATCCGTCCGGCCAAAGCCTTTACCCCGGCGCCGCGACCACCGAACTGGTGCCGACCACGAACTTCGACAATCTGCCGATCTGGCGGGACGCAGAGGAGCCGACGGCGGCGGATATCGCCCACCGCCTGACAGCCTGGCATGCCCCCTACCACGCCGCGCTGGCGGCCGAGATGGAGCGGGTCCGCGCCCGCCACGGTGTCGCGATCCTGTTCGATTGCCACTCGATCCGTTCGGTCATCCCCTGGCTTTTCGACGGCACCCTGCCCGACTTCAACACCGGCACCAACGACGGCGCGACCTGCGATCCGAGGATCGAGGCCGCTGTCGCGGACGAAGCGATGGCGTCGGGCCGCACCAACGTGCTGAACGGCCGCTTCAAGGGCGGCTGGACCACGCGCCATTATGGCCGCCCCGATCAGGGGTTCCACGCGATCCAGATGGAGCTTGCCCAATCGAGCCACCTGGCAAGCGAAGCCCCGCCCTTCACGCTCGACCCCGAGAAAACCGCCGTTCTGCGCCAGGTCCTGGCCCGGATGCTGAGCCGGCTGACCGAAATTGCCCCCGCTCTCTCCCCGAAGAGGTAACCGATGACCGACCAGTCCCAGAACCCCCGCCACAACACCCGCGACGTCTATCCGCCGACCGGCACCAAGCTGAACGCCAAAAGCTGGCTGACCGAGGCGCCGCTCAGGATGCTGATGAACAACCTGCATCCCGACGTGGCCGAAAACCCGCACGAGCTGGTGGTCTACGGCGGCATCGGCCGTGCCGCCCGCACCTGGGAGGATTTCGACCGGATCGTCGCCACGCTGAAGGATCTGGAGGCCGACGAGACCCTCGTCGTCCAGTCCGGCCGCCCGGTCGCGGTGGTCAAGACCCATCCCGACGCGCCGCGCGTGCTGATTGCCAACTCCAACCTCGTGCCGCATTGGGCGACCTGGGACCATTTCAACGAGTTGGACAAGAAGGGCCTGATGATGTACGGCCAGATGACCGCCGGGTCCTGGATCTACATCGGCACCCAGGGCATCGTGCAGGGCACCTACGAGACCTTCGCCGAAGCCGGGCGCCAGCACTATGGCGGCAGCCTCAAGGGCAAATGGATCCTGACCGGCGGCCTTGGCGGGATGGGCGGGGCGCAGCCCCTGGCGGCGGTGATGGCCGGGGCCTGCTGCCTGGCGGTCGAATGCGACGAAACCCGCGCCGATTTCCGCATCCGCACCCGCTATTGCGATGAAAAGGCCCATACGCTGGATGAAGCGCTCGCGCTGATCGACCAGTGGACCAAGGCGGGCGAAGCCAAGTCGGTGGCGCTGATCGGCAATGCCGCCGACGTCTTCCCCGAACTTGTCCGCCGCATGAAGGCCGGCGGCCCGCGCCCCGACATCGTGACCGACCAGACCTCGGCCCATGACCCGGTGCATGGCTATCTGCCGCAGGGCTGGAGTGTCGGAGAATGGCGCGCCAAACAGGAAAGCGATCCGAAGGCCGTCGAGAAGGCCGCCCGCGCGTCGATGCGGGTCCAGGTGCAGGCCATGGTCGATTTCTGGAACGCGGGCGTGCCGACGCTCGACTATGGCAACAACATCCGCCAGGTCGCCAAGGACGAAGGGATGGAGGATGCCTTCGCCTTCCCCGGTTTCGTTCCCGCCTACATCCGGCCCCTGTTCTGCAAGGGCATCGGCCCGTTCCGCTGGTGCGCGCTTTCGGGCGACCCGGAGGATATCTACAAGACCGACGCGGCGATGAAGAAACTGTTCCCCGAAAACAAGCACCTGCACAACTGGCTCGACATGGCGCGCGAACGCATCGCCTTCCAGGGCCTGCCGGCGCGCATCTGCTGGATCGGGCTTGGCGACCGGCACCGCGCGGGGCTGATGTTCAACGAGATGGTGGCGAGCGGCGAGTTGAAGGCCCCGGTCGTCATCGGTCGCGATCACCTCGACAGCGGCTCCGTTGCTTCGCCCAACCGCGAGACGGAGGCGATGAAGGACGGATCGGATGCCGTATCCGACTGGCCGCTGCTGAACGCGCTGGTCAACACCGCGTCGGGCGCGACCTGGGTGTCGCTGCACCATGGCGGCGGCGTGGGCATGGGCTTTTCGCAGCATTCGGGTGTCGTGATCTGCGCGGACGGCACGCCCGAGGCTGCGAAGCGGCTGGAACGGGTATTGTGGAACGATCCGGCATCGGGCGTCTATCGCCACGCGGACGCGGGCTATGAGATTGCCATCGACCATGCGAAAAAGTCCGGGCTGCGCCTGCCTTCGATCCTCGGGAACTGAGCGATGGCGGACATCTTCCGCTTTGCCGACTGCCCGCCCGTGCCGTGGAAGAACGGCGCGGGCACCACGCGGGAACTCTGGGCCCGGCGCGACAGTGCCGGGGCCGCCCTGATCCGCATCAGCATCGCGGAAATATCGGGGGCGCAGGACTTCTCCACCTTTCCGGGCATCGACCGGGTGATCCTGCAACTCGACGGGCCGCGGATGGTGCTGACGATTGACGGTTCGCCGCATCCGCTTGCGCCGCTGACCCCGCTGCCCTTCGCCGGCGAGGCGCGCGTGACCTGCCGGATGGACGGACCGGGGCAAGCCCATGACCTGAACCTGATGTGCCGGCGCGGCGACTTCAGGCCGGCGATGCGCCGCCTGACCCTGCAGGCGGGAGAGGCCATCACGCTGGGGGCGGAAGGGACGACGACCGCAGTTCTGGCGCTAGGCCCTTGTGCGGTCAGCAATCCGGTTCCGGACCAGCTGGAACCGCGCGATCTGCTTGTCGCGCCCGACTGCTTTCAGCTTGAAGTCATGACGCCCGCTGATCTGATCGTGCTTGAGGCCCGGCCAGCGACCGATCGAGATTGACAGGATGAAAGACGAAAAGCCCGCCACACTTCACGAACGGATCCTGACCGAGGTTCGCGAGAATATCCTGCGGGGGGCTTGGCGGCCAGGTCACCGGATTCCGTTCGAGACCGACATGGCGGGCCAGTATGGCGTGTCCCGCATGACGGTGAACAAGGTGCTGACGCAACTGACCCGCGAAGGCTATCTGGAGCGCCGCCGCAAGATCGGCACCTTCGTGGCAAAGCCGCGCGTGCAGTCGGCGGTGATGGAGATCGCCAACATCGGCGAGGAGATCCGCGAACGCGGCGAGTCTTATTCATTCCAGACAGTTACATGCGAGACGCGAAAGGCCGCACCGGGCGAACTGGTCGCGCTTGGTGTCAGCAAGAGCGATCTGCGGGTGGTTTGCCTGGAATATGTCCATCATGCCGATGGCGAACCCTTCTGCCATGAAAGCCGGATCATCAACCTTGATGCGGTGCCACAGGCGGAAACCGTCGATTTTCACACCGAGCAGGCGAGCACCTGGCTCTTGCGTCAGGTGCCGTGGAGCGCGGCCGAACATACGATCCGCGCGGTCACGCCCGCGCTCCGGGTCCTGAAGTTGCTGGCGCTGCCTGCCGGAACCGCCTGCCTGGAAATCGAGCGGCGGACCGAATTCGAAGGCCGCCCGATCACCTTTGCCCGGCTGACCTATCCGGGCACCAAGCATCAACTTGTGGCGCAGTTTGCGCCGCACGGGTCGGCGACGGCTACGGTCTGAAGCACGGCTGCCGGGTGAACCGGCGGCCCGCGGCACAGCCGACTAGCTGCACTTCGAATAGCCGCAACTCGGGCAGGTCAGGCAGCCTTCGGCCTTGATCAGGCCGAACTGCCCGCAGGACGGACAGGCCGGTCCGCGCGGGGTTTCGCCCACCGCCATCACTTGCGCCTTGGGGTCGGCCTTCAGCCCCATCCCCTCGCCCGACAGAAAGCCGATGGCGACCATATGCCGCTCGATCACCCCGCCGATCGCGGCGAGCATCGAGGGGATGT
>CAZRKU010000028.1:0-8403 GCA_964600685.1 uncultured Frigidibacter sp.
TTCATCAAGACCTCGACCGGGAAAGAGGGGGTCAACGCCACCCTTCCCGTCTCGCTGATCATGGTCCGCGCGCTGCGCGACTATGGCGAAAGGACCGGCTTCAAGATCGGCTTCAAACCGGCGGGCGGCATGAAGTACGCCAAGGACGCCATCGCCTGGCAGATCCTGATGAAGGAGGAGCTGGGCAATGACTGGCTCTCGCCGCATCTCTTCCGCCTTGGTGCCTCCTCGATGCTGGCCGATATCGAACGCCAGCTCGAACATCACCTGACCGGGCGCTATGCCGCCGCCCACCGCAATGCGATTGCCTGAGGTTCCCATGCCCAAAGTCACCGAAATCCTGGAAACGATGGATTATGGCCCGGCCCCCGAAGCCAATGGCGAAGTGGTCAAATGGCTGAAGGCGCGCGGCACCTTCGGTCATTTCATCGGCGGAAGCTTCACCGAACCCGGCAAGACATTCGACGTGATGAACCCGGCCACGGGCGAGCGTCTCGCGCGGGTGTCACATGGCACAAACGCCGACGTGGACGCCGCCGTGAAAGCCGCCCGCGCCGCCCTGCCCGGCTGGTCGCGCCTGTCCGGTCACGACCGCGCCAGATGGCTCTATGCCCTGGCCCGCGCGATCCAGAAACGCGAACGGTTCCTCGCCGTCCTTGAAACCATGGACAATGGCAAGCCGATCCGCGAAACCCGCGACATCGACGTGCCGCTGGTCGCCCGCCATTTCTACCACCATGCCGGCTGGGCCGAAATGCTGGCGGACGAGTTTCCGGGGCTGGGGCCGGTCGGCGTCTGCGGCCAGATCATCCCGTGGAACTTCCCGCTCCTGATGCTCGCCTGGAAGATCGCGCCCGCCCTTGCCGCCGGGAATACGGTCGTCCTGAAACCCGCCGAATACACACCCCTGACCGCGCTGGCCTTCGCCGAAATCTGTGCCGAGATCGGCCTGCCCAAAGGCGTGGTGAACATCGTCACCGGCGAGGGCGACACAGGTGCGGCGCTGGTCGCGGCGGATGTGGACAAGATCGCCTTCACCGGCTCGACCGAAGTGGGTCGCGCCATCCGCAAGGCCACCGCCGGAACGGGCAAGAAACTCACCCTCGAACTCGGCGGCAAGTCGCCCTTCGTGGTCTTCGCCGACGCCGACATCGACGGCGCGGTCGAGGGCGTCGTGGATGCGATCTGGTTCAATCAGGGCCAGGTCTGCTGCGCGGGCTCGCGCATCCTCGTGCAGGAAAGCGTGGCCCGGACCTTCACCGACCGGCTGAAGGCGCGGCTCGCCAGGTTGCGGGTCGGTGATCCCCTCGACAAATCCACCGACATGGGCGCGCTGGTCGATCCGGTGCAACTGGATCGCGTCACGGCGCTGGTGAGGGAAGGGCAGGCGCAGGGCGCGGTCCTGCATCAGGCCACCTGCCCCCTGCCTGCCAGGGGATCGTTCTTCGCCCCCGGCTTCTTCACCAACGTCGCCCCCGCGAACGTGATTTCAGAAGTCGAGATCTTCGGTCCCGTCGCCACGCTCACCACCTTCCGCACCCCGGACGAGGCGGTGGAACTGGCCAACAACACCCGCTACGGCCTCGCCGCCTCGGTCTGGTCGGAAAACATCAACCTCGCGCTTGATGTGGCCGCGCAGGTCAAGGCGGGCGTGGTCTGGGTGAACGGCACCAACATCTTCGACGCCGCCGCCGGTTTCGGCGGCTACCGCGAGTCGGGCTTCGGCCGCGAGGGCGGGCGCGAAGGCCTGCTGGCCTATCTGGCCGAAACCCCGGTCAAGGCGAAAGCCGAACCCGCGCCCATCGCCCCCGACACCGCCCCCCACCCGGACGCGCCGGGCAAGGTCGGATCGAATGTTTCGGGCATCGACCGCACCGCGAAACTCTACGTCGGCGGCGCGCAGAAACGGCCCGACGCGGGCTATTCCTACGCCATCACCCACAAGGGCCGCATCATCGGCCTTGCCGGTCTCGGCAACCGCAAGGACATCAGGAACGCGGTCGAGGCCGCCCATGCGGCGAAGGGCTGGGGCAAGGCCACCGGCCACAACCGCGCCCAGGTGCTTTACTTCCTCGCCGAAAACCTCAGCCAGCGCGCCGCCGAGTTTACCGAACGGCTGAAATCGGCTGGGATCGCCAAGGCCGCGGAAGAAGTCGAAACCTCGATCCGCCGCGCCTTCTACTATGCCGCGTCGGCCGACAAGTTCGACGGCGCGGTCCATTCGACCAAATCCGCCCATGTGACGCTGGCCATGCCCGAACCCTATGGCGTGATGGGCATCGCCTGCCCGACCGATGCGCCGCTTCTGGGGTTCCTCAGCCTCGTCCTGCCGGCGATCGCGATGGGCAACCGGGTGGTGGCGGTGCCGTCCCAGAACATGCCGCTTGCCGCGACCGACCTCTATCAGGTGCTGGAAACCTCCGACCTGCCGGGGGGCGTGGTGAACATCGTCACCGGCCCGCGCGACGAACTGGCCAAGACGCTGGCGGGCCACGATGACGTGGCCGCGATGTGGTATGTGGGCAGCCCGGAAGGCGCGCGGATGGTCGAAGCCGAAAGCGCCGGCAACCTGAAAGTCACCTGGACGGCCGCGAACCGCGACTGGCTGGGCCCGCCGGGCCAGGGCCACGACTTCCTGACCCGCGCCACGCAGGTCAAGAACATCTGGGTGCCCTACGGCGAATAGGGCACCGCCGCGCTCAGAAGTCGAACAGTTCGCCCAGGAAGCTTTCGCGCCGCTTCTTGCGATAGCCCCGGCGATGATCGTCGTCATCATCATCGCGGTGGCGCGCCTGCTCGCGCGGCGCACGGGTTTCCGCCATCGCCGGTTCGCGCAGCATCACCGGCTCCGGTCCGGCGGCGACCGGCGCCGCGCCACCCCCGGCACGGTCGATGATCTTGTCGAGTTCCCCCCGATCCAGCCAGACGCCGCGGCATTTCGGGCAGTAATCGATCTCGACCCCGCTGCGGTCGACCATCACCAGGGTTTCGTTGTCCACAGGGCAGCGCATGATCCATCCTTTCGTTGTTCTCTCACCAAGATAGGTGCCGCGCCCCGGCGCTCAACCCCCGCGCCCTCCGGTCCGCGAAATCCCGCTTGCCAAGGACCCCGTGACCGGCGATCATCCGCGCGAGCCGTGACGATGGCGTCGTCACCGGGGCCGGATTGTCCCGACGCTTGCGAAACCCTTCGCTTCTGTCCTGAACGCCGGGATCTTTCGGGATCCCGTCACCTCGCGGATCCCATTCACGAGGTCTGAAATGACAGAACGCCCACAGCAGTACCGCTTTCACCAAGGCGACCGCATCCTGCCCTTCACCCCATCCGAATATGACACGCGCCTCGCCGGCCTGCGCAAGACCATGGCCGATCAGGGGGTAGAAGCCGCGATCTTCACCTCGATGCACAACATCGCCTATTACTCCGGCTTCCTCTACTGTTCCTTTGGCCGCCCCTACGGTCTTGTCGTCACCGCCACCCAGTCGGTGACGATCAGCGCCGGGATCGACGCGGGCCAGCCCTGGCGGCGCTCGCATGGCGACAACATCACCTACACCGACTGGCAACGCGACAATTACTGGCGCGCGATCCTGTCGGTCACCGGGCCGGGCCGGGTGATCGGCTACGAAGGCGACCACCTGACCCTGCTGCAAAGCCAGAAGCTCGACACCTTCCTGGCGCCGAAGGCGCGCATCGATATCGCGCCCGCGACGATGAAACAGCGGATGCACAAGTCCAGGGCCGAGATCGACCTGATCATCCACGGCGCCAACGTGGCCGACGTGGGCGGCTTCGCCATCCGCGACACGGTCCGGGAAGGCGCGCGCGAGATCGACGTGGCCATGGCGGGCCGCGACGCAATGGAACTGGAAATCGCCAGGCGCTTCCCCGACGCCGAATATCGCGACAGCTGGGTCTGGTTCCAGTCCGGCATCAACACCGACGGCGCCCACAACCCCGTCACGTCGCGTCAACTGCAGCGGGGCGACATCCTCAGCCTCAACACCTTCCCGATGATCTCGGGCTACTACACCGCGCTGGAACGGACGATGTTCGTCGGCGAATGCGACGCCGCCTCCCGGCGCATCTGGGACATCAACGTCGCCGCCCACGAATACGGGATCAGCCTTCTGCAACCCGGCGCCTCCTGCGCCGAAGTCACGCAGAAGCTGAACACCTTCTTCGAGGAACATCAGGTGCTGCAATACCGCACCTTCGGCTATGGCCACTCCTTCGGCGTCCTGTCGCACTACTACGGGCGCGAAGCCGGCCTGGAACTGCGCGAGGATATCGACACGGTTCTGGAACCGGGCATGGTCATCTCGATGGAGCCGATGCTGACCATCCCCGAAGGCCAGCCCGGCGCCGGCGGCTACCGCGAGCATGACATTCTGGTGATCACCGAGGACGGCAATATCGACATCACCAGATATCCCTACGGACCCGGCTTCAACATCGTGGGGTGACAGGGCAGGCGCGCCGGGCGGCGGCGGCCGCCCGGCGCCGGTCCGTTGGCGAAATGCCACACATTTCCGACAGTTCGTTCCGGCGCGGTTGCGTCCGCCCGCCCGGCTGCTATGACCAGGCCTGAAATGGAAAACAGCGGATCGGAGGCACTACCGTGAGCAGGATCGTTATGTCGCGGCGTCTGTTCGTCTCGACGGCCCTTCTCGGCACGCTCGCCGCCTGCGCGCGGCCGGCGGACGTGGCGAAGGCGGCGCCGGGCCCGCAGTTCATGGAGGGCTACGGCCCGCTGTCGGACGGCGAATATCTGCTGCCCGGCGTGCCCGACCAGTATCTGGCGGGTCTCAACCACAAGATGGTGGTGCCCTACGCAGGCGACCAGCCGCCCGGCGTCATCGAGATCGACCCCAACGCCAAGTTCCTCTACCTGATCCAGGACGACGGCATGGCGACGCGCTATCCGATCGCGGTCGGGCGCGCCGGCAAGGCGTTGCGCCGGCCGACGGTGATCCGGCAGAAGAAGGAATGGCCGGGCTGGACGCCGACCGCCAACATGCTGCGCACCGAGCCCGAGGTCTACGGACCCTTCGCGCGCGGCGTTCCCGGCGGGCTGGCGAGCCCGCTCGGCGCGCGGGCACTCTATCTCTACGAAGGCGGCCGCGACACCTACTTCCGCATCCACGGCACCAACGATCTCGGCTCGATCGGCAATTCCGGCTCGGCCGGCTGCATCCGGCTCTTCAACCAGGACATCATCGAGCTTTACAACCGTGTGCCGCTGGAAACCCGCGTGGTGATCCGCTCCTACGAGGATTCGGTGCGCATCGAGGGCGAGGAACTGGCCAACCGCGGCGTCGAGCTGCCGGCCAAGATCGTCTCGCCCGCGGACATCTACGGCGCGACCGAGGTTGCGCCGGTCGCGGTCGAGCCGCTGCCGCTGCCGCCCTCCGGCGGCTGAAGCAGGATCACATAATCCTTGCGTGTGGTCTCGATCACCTCCCAGGTCCCGCGAAAACCGGGGCGGATCACGAAACTGTCGCCCGCCGCAATTTCCTGCGCCGCGCCGCCGTCCGCGGTGATCACCGACCGGCCGGCAAGGATCCGGCAATATTCCCATTCGTCATAGAGAATCCGCCATTTGCCCGGCGTCGATTGCCAGATGCCGCAGTAAAGCCCCGCCCGCGCCTCGGCGTTCCAGGTGGTAAAGACCGGATCGCCCGCCAGCACCTTCTCCGGTGCGGGCCGTTCGGTCACCGGATCGGCGGCGGCGGGGGTCAGGCGCAAGAACATATCCATCATCTTCTCCCTCATCACAGGTCCGGCCCTACCCCGGCGCCGGCAGCCGCACAAGACGCCGCGGAACGCAATCACCGCTGGCCATCATGCTGCGGCGCAGCTAGATTGTGCGCAATATCCTTGCGAGGGGGACGCGGAGATGAGCGCGACCGGTTTGGAAAAGCGGATCACCCCGCCCGATATTCAGGCCCGCAAAGGGGCCGACCCGCTCGTGGTGCTGACCGCCTATACCACGCCCGTCGCCCGCCTGGTCGACCCGCATTGCGACATCGCCCTGGTGGGCGATTCGGTCGCGATGGTGCTGCATGGCCATCCGACGACGCTTCAGGCCACGATGGAGATGATGGTGTTGCACGGCCAGTCGGTGGCGCGCGGACTGTCAAAGGCGATGATGGTCATCGACATGCCCTTCGGCTCCTACGAGGAAAACCGCGAACAGGCCTTCCGCAATGCCGCGCGGCTGGTGCAGGAAACCGGCGCGGCGGCGGTGAAGCTGGAAGGCGGCGAGCACATGGCCGACACGATCCAGTTCCTGACCCGGCGCGGCATCCCGGTCATGGCCCATGTCGGGCTGACGCCGCAGGCGGTGAACACGCTCGGCGGCTACCGCGTGCAGGGCCGCGGCAACGATTCAGGCCGGGTGCGGAACGATGCGGTGGCGGTGGCCGAAGCCGGGGCCTTCTCGGTCGTCCTGGAAAAGGTGCCCGCCGCACTTGCCGGCGAAATCACCCGCTCGGTCGCCATCCCCACCATCGGCATCGGCGCGTCCGTCGACTGCGACGGGCAGGTGCTGGTCGTCGACGACATGCTGGGCCTCTTCACGCCCTTCAGACCGAAGTTCGTCAAGCGCTACGCCGATCTTGGCACGGACGCCGCCCACGCCATCGCCGCCTATGCCGCCGAAGTGCGCGCCCGCAGCTTCCCCGCGCCCGAACATACGTTCGGCGACGAACCCCCGCGAAAGTAACCCATGCGCACGATCCGTGATCTGGCGGCCTTGCGCGCCCGTGTCCGCGACTGGAAGGAAGCGGGCGAAAGCGTGGGCGTCGTGCCGACCATGGGCGCGCTTCATCCGGGCCATGTCAGCCTTGTCGGCGCGGCGAAAGCCGCCTGCGACCGGGTGATCGTGACGCTGTTCGTCAACCCCAAACAGTTCAACAACCCCGAGGATCTGGCGAAATATCCCCGGACCGAGGATCAGGATGCGGTCCTCTTGCAGCCGCATGGTGTCGACGTGCTGTTCGCGCCCGATCCGGCCACCGTCTATCCGCCGGGCTTTGCCACCAGGGTGACGGTCGCGGGATTGCAGGATGTGCTGTGTGGCGCCCACCGGCCCGGCCATTTCGACGGCGTGGCAACGGTCGTGTCCAAGCTCCTCCTGATGACCGGGGCCGATCACGCCTTCTTCGGCGAAAAGGACTGGCAGCAGCTGCAGATCATCCGGCGGATGGTCAGCGACCTCAACATCCCCGTGCGGATCACCGGCTGCCCGACGCTGCGCGAAAGGGACGGGCTGGCCATGTCCTCGCGCAACATGCGCCTGTCGCAGTCCGACCGGCTGGCCGCGCCCGCCCTCAACCAGGCGATGGAGAAGGCGGCAGCGGCGATCCGCAAGGGCACACCCGGTCAGACGGCGCTGGCCGAAGCGACGGCCGCCATCCTGAAGGCAGGCTTTGCGCAGGTCGAATATCTCGAACGGCGCGGCGCCGAAGATCTGATGCCGCTCGCGCCGGGCGATGATCGTCCCTCGCGCCTCTTTGCTGCCGCCTGGCTGGGCGGGGTACGGCTGATCGACAATGTGCCGGTCTGAAGCGGCCCGCGCCTTCAGACCGACCTGGTGATCCCGCCGTCCACCCGCAGGTTCTGCCCGGTGATATAGGCCGCCGCGTCGGAAGCGAGGAAGCTGACCGTGCCCGCGATTTCCTCGACCCGCCCGTAGCGGCCCATGGGAATGCGCGACCGGAACTCCTCCTTCTCCGCCAAGCTGTTGATGAACCCCGGCAGAAGGTTGTTCATGCGGATGCCCTGCGGCGCATATTTGTCGGCGAAAAGTTTGGTGAAGACCGCCAGCCCCGCCCGCGCCACGCCGGAGGTCGGGAAGGTGGGGTCAGGCTCGAACGTGGCGAAGGTGCTGATGTTGATGATCGCCCCGCCGGTGCCCTGCGCCTCCATGATCGGGGTGACAAGGCGTGTCGGGCGCACCGCCGACAGGAAATAGATGTCGATCCCCTGATGCCAGCCCTCGTCGGTGATATCGAGAAGCGCTGCCCGCGGTCCATGCCCGGCCGAATTCACCAGAACGTCGATCCGGCCGAACCGGTCCATCACCGCATCGACCAGGCGCTGCACATCCGCGTTCGACTGGTTCGATCCGGTCACGCCGACCCCGCCCAGTTCCGCCGCCAGCGCCTCGCCCTTGCCCGAGGAGGACAGGACCGCCACGCGGAACCCGTCCGCCGCCAGCCGCCGCGCCGCGGCCGCCCCCATGCCCGACCCGCCCGCCGTGATCACCGCAACCTTGTCCATCTCTGCTCTCCATTCCTGTCGGGCCCATCAGTGCCACGACGGCGACCGCAACTCAATGTCGCGGGGGGGGGGGGGGGGGGGGGGGGGGGGGGGGGGGGGGGGGGGGGGGCGGGGGG
>CAZRKU010000028.1:8413-33378 GCA_964600685.1 uncultured Frigidibacter sp.
CCGTGATCACCGCACCCTGGTCCATCTCTGCGCTCCATGCCGGCCGGGCCCAGCCGGCCCCCGAGGGCCACCGAAACTCAATGTCGCGGGGGGGCTCCCCCCCCCCGCACCCCCGTGGGATATTTGGACCAGACTGAAAGGGGCGACAGATGAAGGCCGGACCGCGCAACCTGATCACCGATGTCGAGGGGCTTCTGGTCGGCAATGCCGAGGATGACCTTGTGCGCACCGGCGTCACGGTCCTGACGGCGGCGCGGCCCTTCACCGCGGCGGTCCATGTGATGGGTGGCGCGCCGGGGACGCGCGAGACGGATCTGCTGGCCCCCGACCGGCTGGTGGGGGCGGTCGATGCGCTGGTCCTCTCGGGCGGCTCGGCCTTCGGCCTCGATGCGGCGTCGGGCGTGTCCGACGGGCTCAGGGCGCGGGGGCGGGGGTTTGCCGTGGGCGATCAGCGCGTGCCGATCGTGCCGGGGGCGATCCTCTTCGACCTTCTGAACGGCGGGCGGAAGGATTGGGCGGCGAACCCCTATTCCATGCTCGGCCGGCAGGCGTTCGAGGCGGCGGACGCGGATTTCGGCCTCGGCACCGCCGGGGCCGGACGCGGCGCGCTCTGCCGGGGGCTGAAGGGCGGACTCGGGTCGGCCTCCTGCGTCCTTGGCAACGGGATGACCTTGGGGGCGCTGGTCGCGGTCAACGCGCTCGGCTCCGCCATCGTGGGCAAGGGTCCGAACTTCTGGGCGGCGCCCTGGGAGATCGGGCAGGAATTCGGCGGGCTGGGCGCCGCGACGGATTTTGATCCTTCGTGGGAACCCGCCCCGACCAAGGCGGCGGGCGAAGCCACGACCATCGCCATCGTCGCGACCGATGCCCGCCTGACCAAGGCCGAGGCGCAACGGATGGCGGTTGCCGCCCATGACGGGCTGGCCCGCGCGCTGGTGCCGTCGCACACGCTTCTGGACGGGGATCTGGTCTTTGCCGCCGCGACCGGCGCGCGGCCCCTGGCCGACCCGGTCGCCGACCAGTTCGCGCTCGGCCATGCGGCGGCCATTTGCCTCGCGCGTGCCATCGCCCGCGCAGTCTGGCTGGCGCGGCCCGAGCCGGGCGATCTTCTGCCCGCGTGGATTGCGCGCTTCGGCGGGTCTGGTTAGCCCAGAAGTGCGGCCATCAGCGCGCTGTCCGGCGTTTCCAGCCCCTCGATCACGTTGAAATGATGCAAGTCCGGCTCGACCGTCACCGGGCAGGACCAGGCATTGCCCAGACGCCGCGCCTGATCGAGGAATCTTGGCCGCTCTGCGCCGCCCACCCAGACCTGCACCCGGCTGCCGGGGCGCTTGGGTTGCAGGGCGGCGCTTTCGGCCACCGCTTCCGCCGGGGTCAGCCGCAGATCGGCCTGCATCGCCGTCTCCCTCAGCGGGCGCAGGTCGGAAAGCGGCGAGATCGGCACATAACCCGCGATCCGCGCCACCAGCGCGGGATCAAGCGCGACCGACGCGCAGGCCATCCGCGCCGTCAGATGCCCGCCCGCCGAATGGCCGGTGATCACCACCGGCCCCGCGACCGCCTCCGCCATCACCGGCAGCGCCATCGCCACCTCCGCCGTCATCTGCGACAGGCGCGCCTCGGGCGCCAGCGTATAGGCGGGCAGGGCACAGGCCCAGCCGCGCGCCAGCGCTCCCGCCGCCAGATGCGAGAAATCCCGCGGCCCGAAGGCCAGCCAATAGCCGCCGTGGAGGAAGACCATCAGCCCCTTGGGCGATTCGTCCGGCAGGAACAGGTCAAACCACTGCCGCCCCCCCTTGCCATAGGGCAGCGACAGGCGGGCGCGCGGGCCGACCCCGGCCCGGAACGCCGCCGCCTTCTTTTCCCAGCGTGATGGAAAATATTTGCCATCCGCTAAATATTTTGAATTGGCAAAAGCGTCGTCAAAGCGCATATGTTTCTCCGCCGCCCGGCTCGACCGGGCCTGATCCATGCCTGCCCCGAAAAGGGGGCTTCCACAAGGGGCCTGCCATGCTTGATGCCGTCACCGACCTCCGCTCCCTCCTCAAAGACCCCTCGCTTCTGGCGACCAAGGCCTATGTGGCCGGCGAATGGGTCGAAGCGGCCGACAAGAAGACCTTCCCCGTCACCAACCCCGCGCGCGGCGACGTGATCTGCCAGGTGCCGGACCTGACCCGCGCCGACGCCGCCCGCGCCATCGCCGCTGCCGACAAGGCGCGCCATGAATGGGCCGCCCGCACCGGCAAGGAACGCGCCGCGGTCTTGCGCAAATGGGCCGACCTCTGCATGGCCAACCAAGACGATCTGGGCGCCATCCTGACCGCCGAAATGGGCAAGCCGCTGGCCGAGGCCAAGGGCGAGATCGCCTATGGCGCCGCCTACATCGAATGGTTCGGCGAGGAGGCCAAGCGCATCTACGGCGAAACCATCCCCGGCCATCAGCGCGACAAGCGCATCACCGTGATCAAGCAGCCGATCGGCGTCGCCGCCTCGATCACGCCGTGGAACTTCCCCAACGGCATGATCGCCCGCAAGGTCGCCCCGGCCCTCGCCGCAGGCTGCGGCTTCGTCGCCCGCCCGGCGGCCGAAACCCCGCTTTCGGCGCTGGCGCTCGCGGTTCTGGCCGAACGGGCCGGCGTGCCTGCCGGCCTCTTCTCGGTCATCACCTCCTCGCGCTCGTCCGAGATCGGCCGCGAATTCTGCGAAAACCCGGGCATCCGCAAGCTGACCTTCACGGGGTCCACCGAAGTCGGCCGCATCCTCCTGCGTCAGGCCGCCGATCAGGTGCTGAAATGCTCGATGGAACTGGGCGGCAACGCCCCCTTCATCGTTTTCGACGACGCCGATCTGGACAAGGCCGTCGAAGGCGCGATGATCTCCAAGTTCCGCAACAACGGCCAGACCTGCGTCTGCGCCAACCGCATCTATGTGCAGGCCGGCGTCTATGATGCCTTCGCCGCCAAACTCGCCGAAGCGGTCAAGAAACTGGCGATCGGCGACGGCCTGAAGGACGGGATCACCACCGGCCCGCTGATCAACGAAGGCGCGGTCGAGAAGGTCGAGGAACATATCGCCGACGTGCTCGCCGGTGGCGGCAAGGTGGTCACGGGCGGCAAACGCCACGCGCTTGGCGGCACCTTCTTCGAGCCGACCGTCGTGACCGGCGTCACCCCCGACATGAAGGTCGCGACCGAGGAAACCTTCGGCCCCCTCGCGCCCCTCTTCAAGTTCGAGACGGAGGAGGAAGTGATCCGCCGCGCCAACGACACGATCTTCGGCCTCGCCTCCTACTTCTACGCCCGCGACATCGGCCGCATCACCCGCGTCCAGGAGGCGCTGGAATATGGCATGGTCGGCGTCAACACCGGCCTGATCTCGACCGAGGTCGCGCCCTTCGGCGGGGTGAAGCAGAGCGGTTTGGGGCGGGAAGGCAGCCACCATGGGATCGAGGATTACATGGAGCTGAAGTATATCTGTCTGTCGGTGTGATCCCGACGCAGGGCGGAAGAACGGGGTCCTCGGGCCCCGTTTGTTTTTGCACGCCTCGTAGGGTGCGCATTCATTGTGCAGCAACCGCACATCGCCATCCCAAGGCAGACAAGGACCGAATGGCTTGGCACCAGTGGAGCCCAGCCCGGCTCGATTGGCCCTGATGCAAGGCAGAGCAAAGGGGCCATCTAACCGGCGCTGTTGGGGATCGTCGCGCCAAAAGCCATGATTGCAAACCATTCTCGTCTTTTGCCCGATTTGTCCCGTGACAAATCGGGCCGCGCCTGCCTGCCCCCGGCAGGCGCGTTACCGCGCCAGCCCAGGCAGACGCGTCCCGATTGCAGACCTTCGCCCAAACCGAGACCCCCCCTTGGCCTGTGCTCGCGCTCCGGCCAGGCGGACCGCGCAGGCGTCCACTGGACGCCCGCTTTTGCGATCCGCAAGGCGCCGCCCAACTGTCCCTACGCCTGCCATACGCTTGCCATACGCCTGCCAGACGCTCGGCATACGTCGAAAACCCGCCTCCGAACGTCGCGCCGCGCTCTCGCCAGCGGCCCGACAATCTGGCAGGCTCCGCCCCGGACCGAACCGGAGGAACCCCATGCAAAGCATCACCAGACTGCCCGCCACCAGCGGGTCGGAACCTGCCACCGCCGACCTCGACGGCTGGATCAAGACCGAGGGCAACCCCTCCATGAAGACCTGGGTTCTGCATACGTCGAAGGACGGGGCGATGGTCTCCGGCATCTGGGAATGCAGCCCCGGCTCCTACCATGCGACCTATACGGCCTACGAATATGTCGTTTTGATTCAAGGCCGTATCGTCATCACCCCCGATGGCGGCACCCCGGTGACCGTCAGGGCGGGCGATGCGTTCGTGGTGGAGCATGACTTCAAGGGCACCTGGAAGATCGAGGAGCATGTCCGCAAGCATTTCGATTTCCGGGTGAAATAGCGCCGCCTCGCGGCGGCGGAAAAAATCTCGCGCGCCGCCCAAGGATTGCCCTTGGCCGCGCGTCTCATCTATCGTCATGCTGATGGATACGTCCGACGAAACGCTCGCGGCAGCCGCCGCCCAGGGGGACCGCGACGCCTTCGCGGCCCTCCTCTCCCGCCACTACGACCGCCTCTTCGGTCTCTCCTACAGGTTGACGGGCAGCCGGCCCGAGGCACAGGATATGGCCCAGGACATCTGCCTGGCGCTGCCCGCAAAGCTTGGCTCCTACCGGCAGACAGCGCGCTTCACGACCTGGCTCTACCGGGTGACGGTGAATACCGCGCATGACCGCAGGCGCCGTGCCGCCACGCGGGCGCGTGCCACAAGTGGCTGGGGCGATTGGGAAATCGCCCGCCAGGCCGAGATCGGCGAAGCGCAGGCCGCGCAGGACTGGTTGCAGACGACCATGCAGCGCCTGTCGCCCGAACTGCGCGATACGGTCGCCCTGACCCTTGGCGAGGAACTGAGCCAGGCCGAGGCCGCCGAGGTGCTGGGCGTCTCGGAAGGCACCGTGGCCTGGCGGATGAGCGAAGTGAAAAAACGGCTGCGCGAGCATGCCCGCGCCGAAGGAATGCTGTGATGGATGAACTCGAACAACTCCGCGCGGCGCTGAAGGCCGCGCCCCCGCCCGCCGATCCGGTCACGAAGGCCGAAGCACTGGCGCGCGCCATGGAAAATTTCGACCGTCCCCAAGAACCGGCGAACGCGCCGCGTCCCATGTCGGACCGTCCGCAAAGGGCGGGCTTGCTGACAGGAGTACGCGAGATGCTGAACCGCCTGGCCACCCGCCCCGCACTGGCTGCGACCGCCTCGGTCGTGGCAATCTGCGTGGGCCTGGTGACGATCCAACCCGGCTTGCTGCGGCGGCCCGGCCCAGTCGATTCCGCGCCGAAGGCCGTGCCAGAACAGTCCGCCATCGCCGATCCCGCCCCGAAAGCCGGGGTTTCTCCCGACACGGGCGCAGGTGCCGCGTCGCCGGTTGCCGACGCGGCACCTGCGCCCGGGTCGGCACCGGAACCCGCAGCGGCACCCGCGGCGGCACCCGCAATGGAAATGGCCGAGATGGACAGCCTGGGCCGGATGACCGGCACGGCCGACAGCGACCTGCGGGAAGGCACCGCGCTTTACGAAGCGCTTCCTGCCGAACCACCCGCTTCGGGCCTGCCGGCCGCTGCCGCCGGCCCCAACACCGAAACCTTCGCGAACGAAGCGCCAAACCCGGTAAGGACCGCGGCGGAAGCGCCGGTGTCGACCTTCTCCGTCGACGTCGACACCGCCTCCTATGCTGTTGTCCGCTCTTCGGTCACGAACGGCTATCTGCCCGCGCCCGTGGCGGTGCGGATCGAGGAAATGGTGAACTACTTCCCCTATTCCTATCCTGCACCCGAAGCGGATGGCGCGCCTTTCCGCACTTCCGTCAGCCTCTTCCGGACGCCCTGGAACAAGGATACCCAGCTTCTGCGTATCGGCCTGCAAGGTCGCCTGCCCGCGCTGGCGGACCGCCCGCCGCTCGACCTGGTGTTCCTCATCGACACGTCCGGGTCGATGGAGGATCCGAACAAGCTGCCGCTCCTGATCCAGTCCTTCCGGCTGATGCTGGGCGAGTTGCGCCCCACGGACCGGGTGGCGATCGTCACCTATGCCGGCTCCGCCGGGCTGGTGCTGGAGCCGACCGAGGCCGGGGACAAGGCCAAGATCACCGCCGCGCTGGATCACCTCATGGCGGGCGGGTCGACCGCCGGGGCGGCGGGGCTGGAACTGGCCTATCAGACCGCCGAGGGGATGGCAGGCGAAGGTCGGGTGCGGCGCATCCTTCTGGCCACGGATGGCGATTTCAACGTCGGCGTGTCCGACCCCGAGGGGCTTGAGGCTTACGTTGCCAAGAAGCGAAGGAGTGGCACCTATCTCTCCGTCCTCGGCTTCGGGCGGGGCAATCTGGATGACGCGACCATGCAGTCGCTCGCCCAGAACGGCAACGGCACGGCAGCCTACATCGACACGCTGACCGAGGCGCAGAAGGTGCTGGTCGACCAGCTGACGGGCGCCCTTTTCTCCATCGCCGACGATGTGAAGATCCAGATCGAGTTCAACCCCGCCGCCGTTGCCGAATACCGGCTGATCGGTTATGAGACCCGGGCGCTGGCGCGCGAGGATTTCAACAACGACCGGGTGGACGCCGGCGAGATCGGCGCGGGCCATCAGGTGACGGCGCTTTATGAAATCGTCCCCGCGGGCAGCCCCGCGCGCCTGTCGGACCCGCTGCGTTATGGCGAGGTCGCCGTCGGCCCGACAAGCGATGTCGCCGAACTGGGCTTCCTGAAACTGCGCTACAAGGAACCGGATGCGGATCGGTCGGTGCTCATCGAACAGCCGATCCCGCCCACGCCCACCGAAGCCGACGAAGATGCCCGCTTCGCCGCCGCCATCGCCGGGTTCGGCCAGCTCCTGACCGGCGGCACCTATCTGCGCGACTGGGGTTGGGCCGACGCCATCGCCCTGGCGACCGGCGCGAAGGGCGCGGACCCTTACGGCTACCGCGCCGAGGCGGTGCAGATCATGCGGCTGGCCGAAAGTCTGAACGGCCAGCCATAGGCCGCGGCAACCTCAATCCTGGGCGGGCCGTTTCCCGGCCCGCCAGTCCCGCACCCGGTCGCTCAGCCCGTCATGATCACCCATCGGGCGGGCGGGCACATCGTCCCACCAATCCTCCCTCAGGGCGCGGCGGTCGGGGTTCATCGGATAGAAGATGCGGTTTTCGGCCTTCGGGGCCTCACCCACCACCATCAGCCGCACTTCAACGTCGGAATTGTTGATGAACGTGTGGCACTGGCCGGTTCCTGCCGGAAACCCTACCGCATCGCCGGGTGCCAGCCGATAGAGAACCCCGTCCAGCCAGACATCGGGGGTGCCCTCGATCACATAGACGAATTCTTCCTCGGCGCTTTCGGCATGGGGGTAGGAGGTCCGCCGCCCCGGCAGCAGCCGTTCATGGTGGATGCCGATCCGGGCCAGGCCGAAATGCCGCCCGAACGGCGCGCCGATGGCGAGCTTTTCGTCATCGCCGCCGTAATGCGCCTCATCCGGCCGCTCGATCTCCGCCCAATGGGCGATGATCGGCGGGCGCTTTGGGTCACTCATCTTGTCCTCCTGTCCTGCTCGGATCAACGGATCGTTACATTCACGGCGGCGCTGCGCCCCTTGGCGTCGATCACCGCCAGCCGGTAGAAGCCCCGCCCGGCAAGGGTCAGCGGCGTTTCGCGGCCCGGCTGGCCGAGAGCCACCGGCGCACCGTTCACCATCCACAGGAAGGGCGCGACGCCATCGAGGACACGCACGGTCAGTGCCCCTTCCGGTGCCTCGATCTCGGCCCCGTCGGGCGGGAAGGCGACCTTTGGCGCATCCGCATCGGCCTCGGCATAGGCCACGCCGCGCGGGCGGAAATGCTGCAGGGGTTGGGGCAGACGGGCATTGGGCAGGATCAGCGTCGCGGGCGGTGGCGGCGGCAGGGGCGTATAGGCGGGTTTCAGACGCCCGAACACCTCAAAGAGGACCGGCGCAGCCAGATCGCCGCCGAAGGCGCCGGGCACCGGCGTCCCGTCCGCCCGGCCCATCCACACCCCCACGACATGATCGCCATCGAACCCTACCGCCAGCGCGTCCCGATATCCGTAACTGGTGCCGGTCTTGTAGGCGAGCCGCCCCGGAGCAGCACCGGACGGCGGCGGCAGCTGGGCCAGAATGTCGGCCACCTGCCAGGCAGCCTCCGGCCGGAACAGGCGCTGGGGCAACTCAACCGCACCGCCGGGAAGAGCCGAAAGCCGGATCGGCGCGCCCAGGCGGGCGAGGGCGGCATAGGCCTGCACCAGATCCTGCAAGGAAATGCCGAGACCGCCCAGCGCCGCCGCCAGCCCCGGCTGCCCGCCGGGCACTTCGGGCCGGACACCGGCGCGGCCAAGCGCCGCGAGAAGGTTCGCAGGCCCCAGCGCATCGGTCAGGCTGACCACCGGGATGTTGAGCGACGCCAGCAACGCCTCGCGCACCGGCAGGGTGCCGCGGAAGGTCTTGTCAAAATTCTGTGGTGCATAGGTGCCAAAACTCACTGGCCGGTCGTCGATCAGCGTTTCGGGGTTCGCCAGGCCCTGATCGAAAGCCAGACCATAGACGAAGGGCTTCAGCGTCGAACCGGGCGAACGCAGCGCCTGCGTCATGTCGACGAACCCCTTGCGCCCGTCGTCGCGCCAGTCGGCGGTCCCGACAGAGGCGAGGATTTCGCCCGTTCGATGGTCGGCGACGATAATGGCGATGGACAGTTTTTCACCCGCCCGCAGCGCCGATGCGGCGGCGAGTTTTTCAAGCGAAACCTGAAGCCCGCCGTCAATCACCGTCTCGAACCGGCGTTTCAGCGGGTCGGACCGGCGCAGGCGGTCGGCCAGCAGGGCGGCCCGTTCCGGAAAGGCCCGGCGGGCCTTGGGCAAGGGTTCGGTCTCGGCGGCCTTCACCTTTTCGCCGCTCAGGATACCGTCGCCCCGCATCCGTTCCAGCACGCGGCTGCGGGCCGCCTCGGCGGCGTCGGGAAAACGGTCCGGGCGGCGGCTTTCGGGCGATTGCGGGATGGCGACCAGCAGCGCCGCCTCGGCCGCCGTCAGATGGCGCGGTTCCTTGCCGAACCAGGAAAGGCTTGCCGCCCGCACCCCTTCCAGATTGCCGCCATAGGGCGCGATCCTGAGATAGAGTTCCAGAATTTCCTGCTTGCTCAGCCGTTGTTCCAGCGCCAGCGCCAGGCGGATCTGGCGGACCTTGCCCTGCCAGCGGCCGGTGCCGCTGTCCTCGAGAAGGCGCGCGACCTGCATGGTCAGGGTCGAGCCGCCCGACACCACCCGCCCGTTCCATGCCGCCTGCAGGGCCGCCCGGCCAAGCGCCACAAGATCCACGCCCGAATGGCGGAAAAACCGCTTGTCCTCAAAGGCGACCAGCATTTCGGTGAACAGGGGGGCGACCGGCCCCGGCTCCAGCCGCCAGCGGCCGTCGGCGACGGTGAAGGCGCGCAGGAGCGTGCCCTGCCGGTCCAGCACCTCCACCGACGTGTCGACGATCAGGGGGGGCAGGTCTGTTGCCCGCACCCAGTCGTCCAGCCGGTCGCGTGCAAATGCGACGGCGAAGACCGCCGCCGCCAGAAGCGCGGGCCAGCGCGCACGCATCTTACTCGGCGACCGTCACGCTGCCCGCATCGGTGCGCGCGCGATAGTCGGGGCGATACATGTCCTCGACACTCGCGGCAGGCAGTCGATAGGTGCCGGGCGAAATCGCCCGCACGATATAGGCCAGCCGGAAAGGTTCGGCCGATGTCCAGTCCACTGCCGCGAGGAACCGGTCCTGACGGAATTCGGCGTTGCGCGGGCTGTCCATCGTCGTCAGCCAGTCAAGTGCGGCAATGTCGCCGCCGCGGATCAGGTTCGGACTGTCGATCTCGAACCCCGCCGGCAGCGGATCGTTCACCATCAGCCGCGCCGCGCCGGTGCCAAGGGGCTTGACCTCGATCACCGCCACCAGGCGGCTGCCCTGCGGCACGGCGTCGAGGGCGACCGGCCCGCCCTCCGTCGTGAACCAGTTCCGGGTGATCTGATAGCCGTTGCCGCCCGCCGGTTCCGGCTCCGCCGGAATGCCGAAAGCGGTGAGCGTCACCGTCGTCTCTTCCTTGCCCGCGTTGGCGATGGACTGCGCCGCGCCGCCCGCCGTCTGATCCTCGATCACCCGGACGAGCGGACCGGTCAGCGGTGCGCCGTTCAAGATGAACCGGTCCGCCGCCCTGCCGTCGATCATCGCGTGCGTGGCCAGCAGCGCCCAGGTGGCTTCCTGCGTCGACAGGGTGCGGTTCAACAGGCTCGCCGCCACCGACTGGCCCAGATCGTTCGCGCTGAACGCGGTCGATCCGGCTTCGGACCCAAGCGCCAGAAGGGCGGTCGCATCGCGCAGGTTGGTGCCATAGTCGGCCCGCCAGACCTGCGCCTCGACCGCCGCCGCGTCGGCGCGGACGTTGGCCGCGACAAGTTCTGCCGCGCGCCTGAACATCGCATCCGCACGCGTCTGATCGCCATAGGAGGCAAGCGCCGCCCCGAGTTGCGCCGCCGCAATCGGCGTATCGAACGCTTCGGCCTTCACATCGGCATAATAGCGCAGGTCACCGATCGACGCCGCGCCTTCGCGCGCCAGCACCATCAGCGCATAGGCCATCGGCCCGCCCTTCGCATCGAAATCCGGCTGGTAGTTCAGCTGATTGCGCAGATTGTCGAGCGCATTGCGGAAGGCGGTGTCCGGCACCTGATAGCCCTGCGCCTTTGCCCGGCTCAGGAAATCGGTGACATAGGCGTCCAGCCACATGTCGCCATCGTCCGGATACCACAGGCCGAAGGCCCCGTTCGACGACTGGTTCAGAAGGATCGCGCCAATCGCCTGGCCGACCTTTTCACGGATGCCCGCCGTATCGCCCGCGCCCATCGCGCTGGCCACGTCTTCAAAGTAAAGAAGCGGCAGCGCCTTGGACACCATCTGTTCGGTGCAGCCATAGGGATAGCGGTCGAGCGAAGCGAGGATGCCCGGCGCGTTGAAGCGTGCAACCGGCCCAAGCGCCAGCGTGGCCCTGCCCGACCCCGGCACGAAGCCGGTGAACACATTGGCGTCGAGGGTGAATGCCTCGCCCGCCGCCAGCGTGAACTGCGACTGGCGCATGGTTTCGGGATCGTTGGCCTGAACCGGAATGGTCAGCGTCTTGACCATTTGCTTGCCGTCCGGCGTGGTCAGGGCCACGCGCAGGCTCGTCGTGCCCTCGCTTCCTGGCGCGGTCAGCGGGATCGACAGCACCGCCTTGCCCTTGTCGGCAATATCCAGGCCGGAAGGCGCGGTGCCCAGCGTCAGCCCGTTACCCGTCACATCCAGCCCCATCCGGCCCGAAGGCCCCGTGGCATGGACGATCTCCAGCCGCAGCGTCGACGTGTCGCCGGGCGCCAGGAAACGCGGGACCGAGGCGGTCACCACCACCGGATCGCGTACCAGAACCTCCTGGTTCGCCTGCCCGACGGCGGTTTCCGACCAGGCCACCGCCATCAGCCTGACCGTGCCGTTGAAGGAGGGCAGGGTAAATTCGGTGCGTGCATAGCCATCCGCGCCCACTTGGATCGGGCCAGAGAAATAGGCCACCAGTTCCTCGGTCGGCGGCGACGATTTCAGTTTCACGCCGCCCGCATCCCCGCCCGAGCGCACCGCACCCTGCGCGCCATTCTGCCCGTCGATGAGACGGCCATAGATATCGCGGATCGCCATGCCGAGCTTCTGCTGGCCGAAATAGTGATCCTCGGGGTCCGGCGCCTCGAAGGCGGTCAGGTTCAGGATACCGACATCGACGGCCGCCAAAGTCACCCAGGCCCTTTCACCCCGAGCAATGCCCTCGACCTTCACCGCCACCGGCAAGGGGCCGCGCGGATCGGCTTCCGCCGCGGCCTCTATCGTTGTCGTCAGGCGCTTCGCGCCCGGATCGACCTTGGCGTAAGACAGACCGAGTGCCCGCGAGGGCGTCCGCCCTGCCGCCACGTCCATCGGCCGCAGGACCGAGGCGGTCACATAGGCACCCGCGCCCCAATCGTCAGTCACGGGCAGGTCTATGGTGTTTTCGCCTTCGCTGACCGGAACCGCCTGCATGTCGATCAGACGGTTCGACACGACCGTGATCAGCGCCACGCCGGCCGAGCGCGGCACGATCCGCACCCGCGCCGTATCGCCCGCCTTGTAGGCCGGCCGGTCCAGCGCGATGTCGAGCGTATCGGGCGTGTTGGCCGCGTCGGCAGGCACATACCAGCCGGCATAGAAGTCGGTCGAGGCCGCAACCGGCGTGCCATCGGCCGCCGTGATGACAAGTTCATGATTGCCCCAGTCGACATAGCCTTTTACCGAAACCGGATCCTCGCCCAGGTCGGCGTCGCCTTCGGCAACCGTGGTACGGGTCGTGGTCACGTCCCAGTTCCACTGGCCGTACAGCGCATACCACTGATAACGCATCTCCAGCCGGTTGATCTTCCAGTGCACCTTCAAGGGCACGGGCTTCGCATCCGGGCCGACCGCGATCAGATCGAAGGCGGCATCGGCTTTTTCCGCCGTCACCCCGTCCTTGAAAGCCGGGCGGATGCCGATCACCGGCGTCGCGGGCAGAAGCGTGCGTTCGATGGTGCGTTCGACGGGGCGGCCCGATCCTTCACTGAGGCGGATCGCGTAGCGCGCGGTGAGCGGGCGGTTCGCCGTCGGCCCAAGATCGGGCGGGGTTACGAAGACGGTGCTGTTGCCCTGGGCATCGGTCTGACCGGCCTCGTAGATCGAATCGAAATAGGGCGAGAAAAATTCGTCATATTTCCCGAACCGGAAACTGGGATAGGCGGCGAGCCCATCGGCAGCCGACAGGCGGTAATCGCCTTCGATCGGCAGGCCGGCCCCCGGCGCGCCGAAAAGGTAACGGGCGGAAATGCCGATCTCGGCCTTCGCCGAGGCAGAAAGCGGTCCTTCGGGCAGGTTCAGCGCAAAGTCGATCCGTTCGGGCAGGAAATCTTCGACAAGGAACACCTGCGAGGCGAGGGTGGTAGATTCATCCTCGGCAAAGACCTCGATCCGCCAGGTGCCGCGCGGGGCGGACCCTTCCAGCGGGAAGCTGACGGCGCGCCCGCCGCCACCCGCATCCGGAGCAAGCTGGCGCGAATATTCGACGCCATCGGGGCGCATCAGGCGGGCGGTGAGGGGCAGCCCTTCGATTCCGGTCATCACCGGATCCCGTGCCAGAATGGTGGCGTTCAGCACCTCGCCCGCGCGATAGGCACCTCGGTCGGTCGACAAGAACACGTCGACCGCAGGAGCCGCAGGGCGACCTTCAACCCCACGGTCCGACAGGTCGAACTCAGGTTCGGTCAGCGACAGGAAGGAATAATCCTCCCCCTCCTCCACCGTCACCAGCGCCGGCGACGATCCGCCGGTGCCCGCAACCTGCGCCGCCGGGAAGCGCGCGTAACCCTGGGCGTCGGTCGTGGCGGTTCCGACGATGGAATTGGCGCGGCTGACGAGCGTGACCTTCACCCCCGCCTTGGCGGAAGCGTCGTTCAGGCTGCGCACGAAGACATGCAGCCCGTCGGTGCCCTGCATCGTCGTCATTCCGAGGTCGGAGATGACAAACCACTGCATCGCGGGCGGGATCTGCTCGGGATCGCCGTCGGGGATTGCGGCCTGAAGCGCGTAGATGCCGGGGCCAAGGTCTTTCAGCACCGCGTCCATCGGCAGGCGCGTGGTCACCTCGCGGTTGGCTTCGGCCTGCGCCGTATCGGCCTCGCCACTCCAGACCTGCTCGGCATACTGGCTGGCGAAATAATCCGCCGACCAATAGTCGAGTGGGCGGCCCACATAGTCGTCGGCAAAGGCGCGCACCAGATTGCGGTCGGAAATCCGGTTCAGCGTCAGCGTCAGTTTCGCGGTGTTCACGGTTTCCACCGGAATGCCGCTTTCAGTCGCGCGCGGCAGAATATAGGCGCGGCCGGGAAAACGGACGGCCGGCGCGCGGTCGCGCACATAGGCCTGAATGGCGATATCCTTGGCCAGCACTTCGCCCGTCGCCGCAGGCAGCCCCTCGCGGAAGGTCAGCGTGTAGCGCTTGCCATGTTCCACCCCGCTGACGCAGATGCGGTTGTCCGACGCCTCCACCGCCAGGCCGCTATCCGCAAGCTGCACGAAGTTCGCATAGTCGACACCGGATGCAACGAGCGGCGCATTGAAGGTGGCGCAGATTCGCGGCGCGGCCAGATCGGCCTCCACCGCATGTTCAAAAACAGTGAAGCCATACTTGCCGACCGCACTTTCCAGCATCGCCGCGGTGTTGGCGCGCGGGGCCAGATCCTGCGCCAGTTTCAGCGCGGGGATCATGTCGCGCCCCCGCCCCGCTGCCTCCAGAGCGCGGGCGAGTGTTGGCAGGATCGTAGCCTGGAGGTTGACGTTGTCGGCGCGCAGATAGGCGTTGACCGAAGCGGACAGCGCCCGCCAGGACAGATCCGCACCCTGGTTCGGGTCGGCCTGCCCCGCCGCCAGAAGCATGTCGGCATAGCCTGCCCACTGATCGGCGGCGTCGGTCAGGTTGATCGCCGCGCCCTGCGCCCGCGAAGCACCAAGATAGTCGCCACTGGCAAAGGAATCCGATGCGCTCGCCAGCAGATCCTCTGCCGCCCAGCCTCCGGTGACATGTTCACGCGCCAGCCCCTGCGCCTGCGCAAGCGCCGCATCGAAATCGGATGGCTGCAGGAAAGACAGTTCCGTCGCGCGGGCCGCCGCCACAGCCGCCGCACCCTCATTGGCGGACATGATCCAGCCCGAATAGGCCCCGGCATAGGGTTCCTGCGAACTCACGTCCGATTTCAGGAAACAGGAGTTTGCCGTGGAATTGAAGGTCATCGCCGTGCAGGCGGTGTTGGCCAGACAGGCGGCCTCGCAGGCGTCGATCGTCGTGTCGAAAATCGACTGAAGGTCCGAGCCATAGAAATCCATGCCCTCGGTCAGCACCAGCCGCCGTTCGGGAACGTAGCCGCGGTCCTGCGCGAGTGCCACCGAAGGCGTGAAAGCCAGCATGAGCGAAATCAGACAACCCGAAAGACGCATGGAAGCCTCCTGCAACATGCCGGCGAAGGTGCCATGCCGACCGGGCCGAACGCAATGAGTCGCGGCGGCGGAATTCCATACCTTTCACGCGTTTAGGCCTTCTTCACCCCCATCGGCCAAAGTCGCGGGGCGAGGGGTTCGTGCAAGGGCCGAGGCAGGGCTGAAGTGAATATCGCGGACAAGCTGGTAAGGGAGCGCCGCGCCCGTCTGGCGGCGGAAATGTTGCTCGATCAGAAATCCCGGGAGCTGAGGCAGGCGAACGCGCGCCTGTCCGACCATGCGCGCGCCCTGTCGGAAACCGTCATGGAACAGCGGCAGGATCTTGCGCAGGTCCAGACCGAGCGGGAAGCGCTCCGCGGTCGCAACACCCATGTCGAATCCGAACTGGAACGCGCCCACTTCGCCCTGCAACAGGCCCAGCGTCGCCTGTGGCAAGCGTTGGAAACGATCCGCGACGGCTTTGCCGTCTTCGACGCCGACATGCGGCTGATCATCGCCAACGGGGCCTACGTGGCTTTCTTTCAAGGGCGCTGCGATCTGGCGGTGGGGCAGCAGTATGAACATCTGATCCGCATGATGGCCAGGCAGGCAATCGTCGACCTGGAGGGCGGCGACGAACATGACTGGCTGAACGAGATGGTGGCGCGCCTGATGCGTCCCGACATCGCGCCAAAGGTCGTGAAGCTTGCCGACGGGCGGTTCATGCGGTTCATCGACCGGCGCGGTGAAGCCGGTGACCTGGTCTGCCTCGTCGCCGACATCACCGACGTGATGCACCGCGAGGCCGATCTGGAGGAGGCCCGCGCCAAGGCCGAATCGGCGAACCGCGCGAAATCCGCCTTCCTCGCCAACATGAGCCATGAAATCCGCACGCCGATGAACGGTGTGGTCGGCATGGCCGATCTTCTGTGCGAAACCGCGCTGTCGGACGAACAGCGCCTTTTCGCCGAAACCATCAAATCCTCGGGCGAGGCGTTGCTGACCATCATCAACGATGTGCTGGATTATTCGAAGGCCGAGGCCGACAAGCTCAGGCTCTATCCCGAACCTTTCGATCTGGAACGCTGCCTGCACGAGGTGATGCTGCTTTTGCAGCCTTCCGCACGCGACAGGGGCGTCGATCTGATCCTTGACTATGACCTCTTCCTGCCCACGCGCTTCATCGCCGATCCGGGGCGGATGCGGCAGATCGCGACAAACCTTCTGGGCAATGCGGTGAAGTTCACCGCTGAAGGCCATGTGCTGGCGCGTGTGGTGGGGCTGGAGCGGGAACCGGGCACCTTCGATCTGCATGTCACCATCGAAGACACCGGCATCGGCATCGCGCCCGAACATGTCGACCACATCTTCGGGGAGTTCAATCAGGTCGAGGATCGGACCAACCGCAAATTCGAAGGGACCGGGCTTGGCCTCGCGATTACCCGGCAACTTGTTGTGCTGATGGGCGGTCAGATCTGGGTCGACAGCGAACCGGGCAAGGGATCATGCTTTGGTTTTCGCATTCGCGTCCCCGCCGCCGAACCGCTGCCCGAAGAACCGGCGAACCAGCCCGTGACGCTGCGCCATGCGCTGATCGTCGACGCGGCGATCAGCGGCCGCGAAATCCTGTCGCGGCAGCTTCGCGGCTTCGGACTTGAGGTCACGACCTGCAGGTCAGCAATGGAGGCGCAGGGCGAACTGTCGGCAGGCCGGACTTTCGATCTGGTTCTCGCCGACCAAGATCAGGGTGGCGGCCAGGGAGTGATGATCGCCACCGAACTGCGCGGCGCGGGTCTTGCCGCGCCGATCCTGCTCTACAGCGCCAGTCCGATGAACGTGCGGTCATCGGCCGGGCTGGTGCAGGGACTTCTGCAAAAACCGATCCTGCGCAGCGATCTGTTCCGCAAGCTGCAAGGTCTGTCGGCCTCACACGAACCCGGCACACCTGCCACACAGCCCTCGACCCTCGTGCAGCCCGCGAGCCGGCGGCGGATGCGGATCCTGGCGGCCGAAGACAACCGCACGAACCAGCTTGTGTTCCGCAAGATGGTGCAGGACTGCGACATCGACCTTCATTTCGCCCGAAACGGGCGCGAGGCGGTCGAACTTTGGGGAAGTCTGAAGCCCGATCTGATCTTCATGGATATCTCCATGCCTGAAACCGACGGGCGCGAAGCGACACGCCAGATCCGCTTGGCGGAGGCAGAGGCAGGGCGCGGCGAGCATGTGCCGATCATCGCCATGACCGCACATGCGATGGAGGGCGACAGCAATGCCATACTCGCCGCCGGACTGGATTGCTATCTGGCCAAGCCGCTGAAAAAGACCGAGATCATCGGCAAGATCGGGTCTTTCTGCCCGAAAGGGGCACGGGCGCCCCTGCCGTCGTTCCGAACCGGGCCCTGACGATCAGCCCTCGCTCAGCGCCGCCAGGAAGGCCGGGCCAAAGCGATCCAGCTTTTCACCCTCGATCCCGGCGACCCGCGACAGGGCCGCCAGATCGCGCGGGCGCTGCTCGGCGATGCGGCGCAGGACGGTCGGCGCGCAGGACATGGGTTTTCCGTGGCCATCCTCGCCCCGCTCAAGGCGCATCTGTTCTGAATGGAGCCGATCGAAAAGCGTTCCGGCCTCGCGCCCCGCCAGCCGCGCGCGTGCCGGATGCATGACCTCCACAGCGCCGGTGATCACCTCCAGAAAGGCCGCCCCGAAACTTTCCAGCTTCTTCGCGCCGACGCCGGACACCCGCGCCATCTGGTCAAGCGTCTGCGGCTGGCTTTCCGCCATCTCGATCAGCGTGCGATCAGGGAAGATCACATAGGCCGGCACCCGCGCAGCTTCGGCCAGCGCCCGGCGTTTGGCCTTCAGCGCCGACAGCAGCGCGGCGTTCTCGTCCGAGACAAGCGCGCGGACAACCGGACCACCAACGGCCTTGCGGAGCGTATCGCGGCGGAGACTGATCGACGCTTCCCCCCGCAGGATCGGGCGGGCGGCATCCGTCATGCGGAAGGCGCCATGCCGTTCGGGATCGGGGCGGATCAGGTCGCGCCCGGTCATCTGCCGGAAGACCGCCTGCCACTGGGCCTTGCCCAGATCACGGCCGACGCCGAAGGTGGAGAGTCCGTCATGCCTGCGCTCGCGCACCTTGTCGGTCAAGGTGCCGGTCAGAATGTCGATCAGATGACCGGCCCCGAAACTTTCGCCGGTGCGGAGGATCGCGGACAACGCCTTGCGCACGGCGTCTGTCGCGTCAAAAACCTCGGGCGGCGTATCGCACAGATCGCAGGCCCCGCAGAGGTCCGACGCCTCGCCGAAATAAGAAAGCAGGAGTTGCCGCCTGCATCCCGTCGCCTCGGCCAGACCCAGCAGATGGTTGAGGCGGGCATGATCGGCGGTCTTGCGTTCGGCCGGCGCCAGCCCCTCGTCGATCTGGCTGCGGCGCAGGCGGATATCCTCGGCCCCGTAAAGCGTCAGCGTCTCTGCCGGTGCGCCGTCGCGCCCGGCACGGCCGATTTCCTGATAATAGGCCTCGATCGACTTCGGCAGGTCGGCATGGGCCACCCAGCGGATGTCGGGCTTGTCGATCCCCATGCCGAAGGCGACGGTCGCCACGACGATCAGCCCGTCTTCGCGCTGAAAACGCGCCTCCGTCTGACGGCGGTGATCGGCCTCCATCCCGGCATGATAGTGACAGGCGGCATGGCCCGCCGCGCGCAGCGCCTGGGCAAGCACCTCGGTCTTGGCGCGGCTGGCGGCATAGACGATGCCGGACTGGCCACGGCGCGCATCGGCAAAGGCGAGGATCTGGGCGCGCGGCTGGTCCTTCACCGCGAACGCCAGATGGATGTTCGGCCGGTCGAAGCCGCGCAGGAAGGTCGCAGGTTCCGCCCCGTCGAACAGGCGGGTGACAATCTCGGCCCGGGTCTCCTCGTCCGCGGTGGCGGTAAAGGCGGCCAGCGGCACGTTCAGCGCGCGGCGCAGCTCGCCGATCCGAAGGTAGTCGGGCCGGAAATCATGGCCCCACTGGCTGACGCAATGCGCCTCGTCGACCGCGATCAGGCGCGTGCCGATCCGCCGCAGAAGCGTCAATGTGCCGCCAGAGGCCAGCCGTTCCGGCGCCATGTAAAGAAGTTTCAGCCGTCCCGCATCAAGCGCGGCGAAAACTTCTTCCGTCTCCGCCTCGGTATTGCCCGACGTCAGCGCGCCCGCCTCCACCCCGGCCTCGCGCAGCGCACGAACCTGATCGCGCATCAGGGCGATCAGGGGCGAAATGACCACCGTGACCCCATCGAGCAAAAGCGCAGGCAGTTGGAAACACAGCGACTTTCCCCCGCCCGTGGGCATGATCGCCAGCGTATTGCGCCCCGCCGCGACAGCCGCAACGATCTCCGCCTGGCCCGGCCGGAAAGAGGAAAACCCGAAGATGGAGGCAAGAAGCGCCCCGGCCTGCTGCATTTTATCTACCGCTCGTTTCGTGCAGGAATCGCACGCAAGGGCAGCGGCGGCAAGCCTTAGTAGCCGTAGAAGAAGCCCGAATTGTTGATCAGCACGCGTTGCAGGATCAAAAGCCCGATGAAAGCCGCCAGCGGCGCCAGATCAAGGCCGGGCGTCGCCGGCAGGAACCGCCGGATCGGCGCATAAAGCGGCTCAAGGATCCGGTTCAGCCCATACCAGATCTGCCCGACCTGCGGTTGACGCAGGTTCAGCACCTGAAAGCTGATCAGCCAGGACAGGATGATCTGCGCGATCATCACGAACCAGGCGACATTCAGAAAAAGCATAAGCGCTTCAAAGAGCGAGGCCATGAGCATCTCCGGCGATTGAACGCGGACAGAGGTAAGGGCTATCCCCCGTGCCCGCAAGGCGATAACGCAACGTCGGCGGTTGACGTTGCCATCGCGTCGGGTCACGCCGGTGCAGGACTTTGCACGAGGCCCCGATGTATCCCTTCGCCCGCATGATGAAAGAACTCTGGATCGGCCGCCGTCAGGCGCCGCTGGGCATTCTGGACACGCATGTTTCGCATCATATCTGCTGGCCCTGGGATCTGGACATGTGGGTCGAGCTGAACAACGGCCGCACGCTGACGCTTTACGATCTTGGCCGCATTCCGCTGGCGGTGCGCACCGGGCTGGGCGCGGTGATCCGGCAGAAGCGCTGGGGCATCACCGTCGCGGGCAGCAACGTGCGCTACCGCCGCCGCGTGCGCATGTTCCACCGGGTCGAGATGCTGAGCCGTTGCATCGGCTGGGACAGCCGCTTCCTTTACATGGAACAGAGCATGTGGCGGGGGCCCGAATGCACCAGCCACATGCTTCTGCGGTCGGCCGTGACATCGACCAAGGGCATGGTGCCCCCGACCGAGGTTCTGGCCGCACTCGGGCAGGAAATGGACAGCCCGCCCCTGCCCGGCTGGGTCAGGGCCTGGATCGCCGCCGACGCCGAACGCCCCTGGCCGCCGGAGCGCTGAGCTGCCGCCGCAGCACAAGGCCTCGCTTGCCAGACCGCGCCTTTTCGGGCTTGATCGCGGCAACGAAAACGGAGGGGCAGGCATGGCGGCTTCGGCAAGCAAACGCATCTGGGGCTGGTATTTCTTCGACTGGGCCAGCCAGCCCTACAATACGCTGATGCTGACCTTCGTGTTCGGACCCTACTTCGCCGAAATCGCCCGCGCCCATTTCGCCGCGCAGGGCTTGGGGGCGGAGGCTGCCGGCGCCGCCGCGCAGGCCTATTGGGGTTGGGGGCAGACGCTTTCGGGCGTGATCATCGCCCTTCTTGCGCCGATCCTGGGTGCCGTCGCGGACGGAACCGGGCGGCGGATGATCTGGGTCTGGGTCTTTTCCGCCTTCTATATCGCCGGGGCCTGGGGCGTCTGGTATCTCACGCCGGATCAGCCCGACCTGTTCCGCGCCCTTCTGTGGTTCGGCGTCGGCCTGATCGGCATGGAGTTCGCGACGATCTTCACCAATTCCTTCATGCCCGACCTGACCGATGACGAGGATATGGGCAAGATGTCCGGCAGCGGCTTCGCCTTCGGCTATCTGGGCGGTATCGTCGCGCTGGTGATCATGCTGCTTTTCTTTGCCGAAAATGCCGCCACGGGCAAAACCCTGATCGGCATCGACCCGATCCTTGGCCTCGACGCCTCCAGCCGCGAAGGCACGCGCGCCGTCGGCCCCTTCACGGCGATCTGGTATCTGCTCTTCATGGTGCCCTTCTTCCTTTGGGTGCGTGAGGCACGGCGCAGTCGGCCCGTCGTCCGGCTCGGCGCGTCGCTGCGGCAGCTGTGGCAGCTGATCCTGTCGCTGAAGGACCGCCAAAGCCTCGGTGCCCACCTGCTGAGCTCGATGTTCTATCGCGATGCGCTGAACGCGCTTTACGGGTTCGGCGGTGTCTACGCGTCTGGTGTGCTCGGCTGGTCGGTCACGAAGATCGGCGTCTTCGGGATCGCGGGCGCGATCTCGGCCGCGATCTTCAGTTGGCTCGGCGGCAAGATGGACAGTGCGCGCGGGCCGAAGCCGGTGATCAACCTGTCCATGTATGTGCTGATCCTTGTCTGCCTGGTGATCGCGGGCATGTCGCGCGATGCGTTTTATGGCTTGCCCTTTGCCGAAGGGTCGCCCTGGCCGGACTATATCTTCTACGGTTGCGGCATTCTGATCGGGGCGGCAGGGGGCACGTTGCAATCGGCCAGCCGCACGATGATGGTCTTTCACACGACGCCGGACCGCGCGACGGAGTCTTTCGGCCTTTACGCCCTTTCGGGCAAGGCCACCGCCTTCATCGCGCCTTTCAGCATCGCGCTTTTCACCACCAGCACCGGATCGCAGCGGATCGGGATTGCCATTCCGCTCATCGCGCTCTTTCTGGTGGGCATGGTGTTGCTGAGATGGGTCAAACCACTGGGGGAACGGTGAAGACGGCGCGGATCATCGGACTGACGTTTCTGCTGGCGCAGAGTGCCGGACAGCCCGGCAGCGCGCAGGAGGCCCTCGCCGCGAAATTGTTCGGCGCGGTCAGCGGGCCGTCCTCGCAGGCGCCCGAGCCGGTCGGTTCCTATTCGCGGGGTTGCGGGGCCGGCATGATGGAGCTGCCCGAAAGCGGCCCGACCTGGCAGGCGATGCGCTTGTCGCGCAACCGCAACTGGGGCCAGCCTGAGATGGTGGATTACATCATCGACCTGTCCGAAGCCGCGACCCGCGCCGGATGGCGTGGCCTTTATGTGGGCGACATCAGCCAGCCACGCGGCGGGCCGAGCATCTCGGGCCATGTCAGCCACCAGACCGGACTTGACGCCGACATCTGGTTTACGCCGCCGCCGCGCCTGGACCTGTCGAAGGGCGAACGGGAAAAGCTGGGTGCGATGATCGTGCGCACCGATGATCAGACGCGGGTGAACGGCAACTGGACGGCGTCTCATGCCGCGGTGCTGAAGGCGGCGGCCTCCGACAAGAGGGTCGACCGGATCTTCGTCGCCGCCGCCATCAAGATCGAGATGTGCAAGACCGCGACCGCCGAGGACAAGAAATGGTTGCAGAAAATCCGGCCGATCTACGGCCACCACGACCATTTCCATGTCCGCCTGAAATGCCCGGCCGGCGCGTCCGGCTGCGAAACCCAGACGCCTTCGGTCGCGGAACTGTCCAATGGCGGCAACGGCTGCGACGATACGCTGACGTGGTGGGTCACGGACTACCTGGAAGAACTCAAGACCCCCCCGAAGGCAGAGCCGGGACCGAAGAAGAAGGGGCCGCGCACCTTCACGATGGCCGATCTGCCCAAGGCCTGCGGCGCGGTGCTGAAATCCGACTGAGCGCATTTTGCCTTGCCGGTCTTGCCCTGGTCGCCCCTTGGGCTGCCACCGCACGAACGGCGGCTGATCCAAGCCGCGCCACGGTTGTCGGCGCCTTCACCCTTGACGGTCCGGGCGGCCTTTCGGGGCTGGAGTTCAGCGCGGACGGATCGCGATTTGTCGCCCTGTCGGATTCGGCCGCCCTGGTTCGGGGCAGCGTGACGCGCGACGAGATCGGGGCGATCACCGCCCTGACATTCGATGCGCCGCCCCAGCCGCTGGCGGGAAGCGACGGACAACCGCTCAGCGATCCCTATGACGACGCCGAGGGCCTGGCAGAGGGACCGGATGGCATTCTTTATGTCTCGTTCGAGTTGCATGACCGCATCGAGAAATATGACCGCCCGGGCGGCGCGCCGACCGCCCTGCCCGTGCCGCGCGAGTTCTCGGGCCTGATCGCGAATGCGGGGCTGGAGGCGCTGGCCATGGCGCCCGACGGCACGCTTTTCACCCTGCCCGAGGGGCCAGCGTCCGGCGCAGCCGAGATCCCGGTTTTCCGGTTCCGCGACGGGCGGTGGAACCGGAACTTCACCCTCAAGGGTGATGGCACCTGGCGGCCGGTCGGGGCGGACTTCGGCCCCGATGGCAGACTTTACCTGCTGGAGCGCGACTTCTGGGCGCTGGTCGGCTTCATGTCGAGGGTCAGGCGGATCAGCTTCGACGATCGGGGGATAACGCGCGAGGAAGTCCTGCTGACCACCGCCGCCGGGCAGTTCGGCAATCTTGAAGGCCTGTCGATCTGGCAGGACGACAAGGGCCGGGTCCATGCGACGATGGTGTCGGACAACAACTTTCTTCCGCTTCTGCCAACGGAATTCGTGGATGCGGTCTTTGACGGCGGACTTGACCCGCAGGCGGGCGGGGACTAAAGGCGCGCTGTGCCCGCGAAGTGCGGGAACCAAGTCTCCGCGACCTTGACAAAACGGAAGTCAAAATGAACCGCACCCTAATTCCGGGCATTCTTGCCATGGCCGCCATAGTCGTGGCCTCCAACATCCTCGTTCAGTTCCTGTTCGGACAGTGGCTGACCTTCGGCGCCTTCACCTACCCCTTCGCCTTCCTCGTGACCGACCTGACCAACCGCTTCCAGGGGCCGAAGGCCGCGCGCATTGTCGTGGTCGCGGGATTCGTGGTCGGTGTCGCCTGTTCGCTGATCGGATCGCAGATCATCGGCGAGTTCGGGCCGCTCGTCACCCTGCGCGTCGCCATCGGATCGGGCCTTGCCTTCCTGTTGGCGCAGCTTCTGGATATTGCGGTCTTCAACCGTTTTCGCAACCAGAGGTGGTGGAAAGCGCCCTTCATCTCGACCCTGTTCGGGGCGACGCTGGACACGGCGATCTTCTTCACCATCGCCTTCGCCGCTGCCCTGACCTTCCTTGAACCCGGCAATGACGTGACCTGGGCCAACGAGAGCCTGCCGCTTCTGGGCATGGGTCCGATGGTGCCGCTGTGGGTCTCGCTCGCCGGTGCCGACTGGCTGGTCAAGATGGCGCTTGCCGCTGTTGCATTGGCGCCATTTCGGGTCATCGTTTCGAATTTGACCGAAAGGGTAGCGTAAAATCTTTTGACAAACACAAAATCTGTGTCAGCCTCCGAACTAACGGCAACCATGAAAGGAGGTGATCCAGTGTCTAGAGTGATATTGGAGAGAGGTGTCAGGACAGTAGGGGGGGCCGTGGTCTGAGGGCAAACCCGAAGACTGTAACCCCTGTCTGGGCCATGCCTTGACCGGCACCCTAACTGGGCCATCTCCTTGGAACTCGGAGGGCCGCTTCGGCAACGGAGCGGCCCTTTCCTTTGGCAAAGCCCCTATTCCAGACGTATGGCAGACGTATTCCAGACGTATGGCAGACGTATGCACAGCGTCGGCCCGAACGCCGCCAACGGGGCCCAGCGACAATAGATCGTGAAGCGCGCCAAACGACCGCCAAGTCGTGCAATCTCGACGGGAGATGGCCTGGGCATCGGAGCGGGGGGCAA
>CAZRKU010000029.1:0-33366 GCA_964600685.1 uncultured Frigidibacter sp.
TGGCCGTCCTTCGTCACATGGCCGACGAGGATGATCGCGGTGCCGCGTTTCTTGGCGAAGGACACCAGCTCATGCGCCGAGGCGCGGACCTGGGCGACGGAACCGGGGGCGGCCTCGACCATGTCGGCCCAGAGGGTCTGGATCGAATCGATGATCGCCAGATCGGCGCGCTCACTGTCAAGCGTGGTCAGGATGTCGCGCAGGTTGGTTTCGGCGGCGAGGAGGACCGGCGCATCGGCGAGGTCGAGGCGCGCCGCGCGCATCCTGACCTGGGCGGCGGCTTCTTCGCCGGAGATATAAAGGCATTTCAGCCCCTTGCGGGCGAAACTTGCGGCGGCCTGCAACAGAAGCGTGGATTTGCCGATGCCCGGATCGCCGCCGACAAGGATGGCGGAGGCCGGGACGAGCCCGCCGCCCAGCACGCGGTCCAGTTCCTCCATCCCCGAGGCGGCGCGGGGCGGCGGGGCCTCTTCGGTGGCGAGTGTCGAAAGCTCGATCCTGCGACCGCGGGCGGTGCCCAGGGATTTCGACGCGGGGCCTGCGGACAAAGGCGCTTCTTCGACGATCGAATTCCAGGCGCCGCAGGCATCGCAGCGCCCGGCCCATTTCTTGTGGACGGCGCCGCAGGCGGTGCAGGTGAAACTGGCGCTTGGCTTGCTCATGCCTCCTTCTGCCCGAGGGACGGGGCGGGCGGCAAGGGCCGATTGGGGCGTTGCCCCGGCCACCAGAACATTCGGGCCAGGATGAAGGCAGATGATCCGGACGAAGGGTCTAGCGCAGCCCGGAGCGTTTCCCCATGTCGCGGCCGAGGGCGAAGGCGAGGAAGATCCAGACCCAGAAGGTGATCCAGGCAAGGCCGATGGCGACGAACTGGATGCGCCCCAGCCCGGGGTTGCCCTGCGACGCGGCGATCGAGGTGCCCAGAAGCGCACCAAGATTGAAGATGAAGATCACCAGGGTCAGGGCAATCGCCGCAACGAAACGTCCCGTCGGCATATGCCGGCGCAGGGCGCGGCGGTAGGTCAGCACGAAAAGCCGCAGCGCCAGGAACGGCGGCAGCGAAGTGAGTGCCGCGACGATCAGGATGGTCAGGGTTGAGCCGTGCAGGATCATGAATGCCCAATCATCTTTCCGGAGCCCTAGGGTAAGGGCAGGACCGGAGCCTGTCAAACGGCGCTAGCGCACGTTTTCGATAGGGCCGGTGGCACGGCCATGGATGAACTGGCTGACGTAAGGGTCTGGGGTTTCGTCCATTTCGACCACCGGACCGGCCCAGCGGATCCGGCCGCCATGCAGCATCGCCACCCGGTCGGCGATGGCGCGGACCGAGGACATGTCATGGGTGATGGTCATGGCGGTCGCGCCCATCTCGGTCACGATCTCGCGGATGAGGTCATTGATGACGCCGGCCATGATCGGGTCGAGGCCGGTGGTCGGCTCATCGAAGAAGATGATCTCCGGTTCGGCGGCGATGGCGCGGGCGAGGCCCACGCGCTTTTGCATGCCGCCCGAAAGCTCGGCGGGGTAAAGATCGGCCACTTGTTCCTTCAGCCCCACCCGGCGCAGTTTTTCAAGGGCGATGGCGCGCGCTTCATCCCTGGGGCGCTTCTTGGCGCCGCGCAAGAGGCGGAAGGCGACGTTCTGCCAGACCGGCAGGCTGTCGAACAGCGCGCCGCCCTGAAAGAGCATCCCGAAACGGTCGAGGAAGGCCTCGCGCCCCGGACCGCTGGTCGCGGCGGGCCGGCCGTCGACGGTGATCGTGCCGCGATCCGGTTGAACAAGGCCGAGGATGCATTTGAGAAGAACCGATTTTCCGGTGCCGGACCCACCGATGATCACCATCGACTGGCCACGCCCGATGCTGAGGTCCACGCCCTGGAGCACCTGGTTCCCGCCGAACGATTTATGGAGGTTCCGGAGTTCGATCATGCGGAAAAGAACATTTCGGTCAGCAGGTAGTTCGAGGCGAGGATCAGGACCGAGGCCGCGACCACCGCCGATTTGGTGGCAGCCCCCACGCCCTGCGCGCCGCGGCCGGAATTCATTCCGTAGTAGCAGCCGCAGATCGCGATGATGAAGCCGAAGGCCGCGCCCTTGATCAGGCCGGAGATGATGTCGAAGGCCTCGAGATAGGCGCGGGTGTTGGCGAGGTAGGTGGCGGGGTTGAAGCCCAGCCGGCTCACGCCGACGAGATAGCCGCCGAAGATGCCGATGGAATCACCCACTGCCACCAGCACCGGCACGGCGAGGGTCGCGGCCAGCACGCGCGGCACGGTCAGGTATTTCATCGGATGGGTCGAGAGCGTGGACAGCGCGTCGATCTGTTCGGTCACTTTCATCGTGCCGACCTCGGCCGCGATGGAGGAGGCGACGCGGGCGGCCACCATCAGCCCGCCCAGCACGGGCCCCAGTTCGCGCACCATGCCGATGGCGGTGATCGATGGCACCACCGCTTCGGCTGAAAAACGGGCGCCGCCCGCGTAGATCTGGAGCGCGAGCGCGCCACCGGTGAAAAGCGCGGTCATGCCGACAACCGGCAGGCTGAACCAGCCCACCTGCATCAGTGCGGTCAGGAATTCGCGCGGGTAGAAGGGCGGGCGGAACAGATGGCCGATCGTTTCAGCGGCGAAAAGCCCGATCCGCCCCGTGGCGGCAAGGCCCGCAAGCGTCATCCGGCCGAGTGCCGCGAGCGGGGCCAGGAGGGTCATGCCGCGAGCGTCCGGGAGGCGGCGCTGACATACTGGCGGGCGTAGCGCTGGCCAAGGGCGGTCAGTATCTCATAGCCGATGGTGCCGGCGGCGGCGGCGAGGTCGTCGATCCCCTGCGCCGCGCAGAGAAGGTCGAGGGTTTCGGGCGTGCCCTCGACCGCGCTCACGTCGACCGTCACCAGATCCATCGAGACGCGCCCGACGAGCGGGCAGGGCGTCGCGCCATGAAAAAGGGTGGCGCGGTTCGAAAGGGCGCGGAAGAAGCCGTCGGCGTAACCGGCCGCCAGGGTGGCGATGCGCGCCGGTGCCTCGGCCCGCCAGGTGGCGTTGTAGCCGACCGTATCGCCGGGCCTCAGCGTGCGGACCTGCACCACCGGCAGCGAGAGGCGGGCGACGGGACGGGCCGCCTTGAAGGGGGCGCCGCCGTACAGGCCGATGCCGGGACGGGTCAGGTCAAAATCATACTGGCGGCCGAGAAGAATGCCGCCCGTCGCCGAGAAGGAGCGCGCGACACCGGTGCCGTCGGTCATCGCGCGAAAGGTCTGCAACTGACGGTCGTTCAGCGGGTGGCCCGGATCATCGGCGCAGGCCATGTGCGACATCAGCAGGCTGGGCCGGTGGGTGAGCACCGAGGGGGCGAGCATCTGCCAGTCGGCCGCATCGATCCCCAGCCGGTTCATGCCGGTTTCCAACTGGATGCCGAACGGATGGCCGGGCAGTTCGCTGAAATGCCGCTCGATCTGGGCGCGGCTGTTCAGCATCGGCACGAGGCCGAAGGACCGGATGCGCGCGCCGTCGCCGTCCATGTGCCCGGAGAGGATGTTGATTTCCGCCTCTGGTCCCAGCGCGAGGCGGAGCGACACGCCCTCCTCGGTCAGGGCGACGAAGAAGCGGCGGGCACCTGCGGTCATCAGGGCGCGGGCGATGGGCGCGGCGCCGAGGCCGTAGCCGTCGGCCTTGACCATCACGGCGGTCTGCACCGCCGCCGGGGTCATGGCGTCGAGCGCCCGCCAGTTGGCGGTGATCGCGTCGAGGTCGATGTCGAGAATACCGGAAGCCATGAGGGGCCTTTTGCCAGCAACGGGGCCAAGGTCAAGCCGAAAAAGGGCCGGGGGGCTTTGCCCCCGTCGCCATTGGTGCTCGGACCAATGGCGCACCAATGACGACCCCCAGGATAATTGGGCCAGAATGCAAGACGGAGCGGTGCTTTTTTGAGCAGAAGCGCGCTCAGAACGCATCCGCGCCGTTCTGCCAGGGTTTGATCAGGTTGCCGAAGCGGGTGAAGCGGCCTTCGAACGACAGTTCGACATGGCCGATCGGCCCGTGGCGCTGCTTGCCGATGATCACCTCGGCCTTGCCATGGACCTGCTCCATGACCGCCTGCCATTGCGCCATCTTCTCCAGCTCATGGTCGCCGGGTTTCTCCCGTTCCTTGTAATATTCGTCGCGGTAGACGAACATCACCACGTCGGCATCCTGTTCGATCGAACCGCTCTCGCGCAGGTCCGAGAGTTGCGGGCGCTTGTCTTCGCGGCTTTCGACCTGACGGGAGAGCTGCGAGAGCGCCACGACCGGGACGGACAGTTCCTTGGCCAAAGCCTTGAGACCCATGGAGATTTCGGCGATCTCCTGCACGCGGTTGTCGCCGCGCCCGGTGCCGCGCAGCAGCTGGAGATAGTCGACGAACACGACATCGAGCCCATGGGTGCGCTTCAGGCGGCGGCAGCGGGCGGTGACCTGGCTGATCGGCAGGGCGGGCGTGTCGTCGATATAGAGCGGGCAGGTCTCCAGCGCCTTCGCGGCTTCGACGAAGCGGCGGAATTCGACTTCGGTCATGTCGCCGCGCCGGATCTGTTCGGAGGGGACTTCGGACGCTTCCGACAGGATCCGCGCCGCCAGCTGTTCGGAGGACATTTCGAGCGAGAAGAACCCCACGACCCCGCCGTCGACCGCGCCTTCGGACCCGTCGGGGCGGCGGCCCTTCTTGTAGGCCCTGGCGATGTTGAAGGCGATGTTGGTGGCGAGCGAGGTCTTGCCCATCGACGGGCGACCGGCAAGGATCAGCAGGTCGGACGGATGCAGCCCGCCGAGTTTCTTGTCGAGGTCGGCAAGCCCGGTCGAGACGCCCGACAGCGCGCCGTCGCGCTGATAGGCGGCCAGCGCCGATTGCACCGCCTCGGTCGTCGCTTTCAGGAAGGAGACGAAGCCTTTCTCGACCGTGCCCTGTTCGGCCAGCGTATAGAGCCGTTGTTCGGCGGCGGTGATCTGGTCTTCGGGGTCGTTGTCGACCTCGATCAGCTGGGCGCGGGCGGTGATCTCGCGCCCGAGCGACATGAGTTCGCGGCGCACCGCGAGGTCATGGATCATCTGCGCATAATCGCGCGCGGCAAAGGCCGAAATCGCCGCCCCGGCGATGCGCGCCAGATAGGCGGGGCCGCCCAGTTCCTTCAGGCCAGGGTCATCCTCCAGATAACCCTTGAGCGTGACCGGCGAGGCGAGCGCATTCTTCTGGATGCGCGCCACGGCGATCTCGTAGATATGCCGGTGGACGGGATCGTAGAAATGATCGGCACGCAGGATGGAGCTGATCCTGTCATAGACTTCGTTGTTGGTCAGCAGCGCGCCCAGAAGCTGCTGTTCGGCCTCGATATTGTGCGGCACCGGCTGGTCGTCCGCCGCGGGTGCGGCGGGCAGCGCGGTGCGCAGGGTGGCGATTTCGCTCATGCCTCAGCTCTTTTCATTGTCCCGGCTCTTCAATGGCACGCGTGCAAACATTCTGGAATCTGGAAATGTCAGTGCAGAACCCGGCGCGAGACCCCCGCGAGGCCTGTGGGTATCTTGTGTATAAGCAACCTCATACCACAGATTGTGGTGGCGTGGTGAGGGAATGCAGCGGACAGGATTCGAGTGCAGCAGAATTTCGCCTCCCGCAGGCCCGCCACAAGCCCATCTCTGGCCTTATGGGCAACTGTTGGCTCACTCGGACTTTCGCGCCGCCTGCCAGGGGCGCGGATTGGTGAGGAAGGCCTCGACCTCGGTCAGCGTCGCCTCGTCAAAGGCGCCCTGGGCGCGGGCCTCGGCCAGCACGTCCCACCAGGTGCAGAGGTAATGCAGGCTGACGCCGTGTTTCGAGAGCGTCTCAAGGGTTTCGGCGAAGATCCCATAGTAGAAGATCACCGCCGTATGGGCGCAGGTAGCACCCGTTTCGCGGATCGCATCGACGAAGGACAGTTTCGAGCCGCCGTCGGTGGTGAGATCTTCGACCAGCAGCACCCGCTCGCCTTCGCTCATCGCGCCTTCGATGCGGGCATTGCGGCCGTAACCTTTGGGTTTCTTGCGCACATAGGTCATCGGCAGCGCCAGCCGTTCGGCCACCATCGCGGCGAAGGGGATGCCTGCGGTCTCGCCGCCGGCGATATTGTCGAAGGCCTCGAAACCCGCGTCGCGCATCACGGTGATCGCCATGAAATCCATGAGCGTCGCACGGATGCGGGGATAGGAAATGAGCTTGCGGCAGTCGATATAGGTCGGCGCGGGCAGGCCCGAAGCGAGGATGAAAGGCGTTTCGGCGTTGAAATGCACCGCCTTGATTTCCAGAAGCATGCGCGCGGTCAGGCGGGCGATCTCCTCTTTCGGGGGAAAACTCGTCGGGATCATGGGCGTTGCACCTCTGCATTTTCTGTCTGAAAATATCCCCCGCGGAGCGTCCCGCAGTTGCCGCGGGAGCTTCCGGCGGGGATATTCGAACCACGATGAAAGCTCACAGGACTTCCCAGTTCAGCGGGAAGCCGGGGTCGAAGACCGTGACGGGGCCGGCGCTGGTGCCAATCTTGGCGGGATAGGCCACGGGTTCGCCTTTGCGCAGGGTGATCCGCTCCTCGGACAGCGGCAGGCCATAGAAGCGGGCACCGTTCAGCGAGGTGAAGGCCTCCAGCCGGTCGAGCGCGCCCTCCTCCTCGAACACATGGGCGAGGATCGAGAGCGTGTTGGTGGCGGTGAAGCAGCCGGCGCAGCCGCAGGCATGTTCCTTCAGGTGGTCGGCATGGGGGGCGGAATCGGTGCCGAGGAAGAAACGCGCCTGCCCGGAGGTGGCGGCGCGGCGCAGTGCCTGGCGGTGCTTCTCGCGCTTGGCGACCGGCAGGCAGTAATAATGCGGGCGGATGCCGCCGGCGAGGATGTGGTTGCGGTTGATGATCAGGTGATGGGTGGTGATCGTCGCGGCCAGATCATCGCCCGCCGCTTGCGCATAGGCGACGCCTTCCTCGGTGGTGATATGTTCCATCACCACCCTGAGGCCCGGCGTCGCGCGGCGGACCGGGTCGAGCACGCGGTCGATGAACACCGCCTCGCGGTCGAAGATGTCAACCGATGGGTCGGTCACCTCGCCATGTACGCAGAGCGGCAGGCCGATCTCGGCCATCTTTTCCAGGGTGGCGCGCACGCGGTCGAAGTTCCGCACGCCCGATTGCGAGTTGGTCGTGGCGCCGGCCGGATAGAGCTTCACCGCCTTCACGAGGCCCGAGGCATGGGCGGCCGCCACATCGGCCGGATCGGTCGCCTCGGTCAGGTAGAGGGTCATCAGCGGCTCGAACGTCATGCCGCCGGGCAGGGCGGCGCGGATCCGGTCGCGGTAGGCGGCGGCCTCAGCCCCGGTCACCACCGGCGGCACGAGGTTCGGCATGATGATCGCGCGGGCGAAATGGCGGGCGCTTTCGGGCAGGACGGCGGCAAGCATCGCGCCATCGCGCAGATGCAGGTGCATGTCGTCGGGGCGGCGAAGGGTCAGGGTCTGGCTCATGGATTTTCGCCTACAGGATCGGGGCGGTTCTTTCCAGCCGAAAGGCGGGGGAAACCGGGGCGGGGGAGGCGCGTTTGTGCCCGGACTTGCCGGGGGTCGTGCCCGCGAGGAGCAGTCTTTCGCCGAATCGCGGCGCGCTTTGTTGCGCAGCCTTGTCCGCTGACGCGGGGCAGTGCAGGATTGTTGCCACGGGCGGCAAAGACCCGGCGGCGAGGAAAGGGCAGTTCATGCGTCAGTTTGCAATGATGTTGGTAGGGGTCGCGGGTCTTGCGGCCTGCACCAGCGATCCGGGGTTTACCGGGGTTGCGGGCGTGCGTGAGGCCACCCCGGCCGCGGTCGTCTCATGCCGGCGGATCACGGATATCCGCGGAACCCCCAGTGTTTTCGGGCCTTTGGCGACGCAGGGACTGAAATACATGCGCAACAAGATCATGGCCGACGCGCAGGCCGCGGGGGCGAATGTTGTGGTTTTCGATCAGGCGACGCCCGGCGCCGACGTCTACGAGTTGCGTGCGGTGGCCTACGCCTGCTGACCGGGGGCGCGGGGTGACGCGTGGGGGCTTTGCAGAGCGCGCGGCGGGGCGCATGATCGCGGTGATTTGACCGGAGCCCTTTTCATGACCCGCCGCCTTGCCATCGCCCTTGCCCTGCCGCTTGCCGGACTGACGGTTGCCGGAGCCTTGATGCCCGACCGGGCCCTGGGCTGTGTCACGGCGGATCAGCTGAAATCCGGCCTGCTCGTCGAGTATGACAATGGTGGTCGGGTCGCGGTGCGGCTTCTGGAGAACGGCCTTGTCGAACTGCGGGAAGTCGGTTCGGCCGAGGGCGGGGGCGATTTGCGTTTTCTCAGCCGGTTCGGGGTCTATGACATCGAAGCCTCGTTTGCCGCCGACGGGGACAATGCGGTCGACCGTCGGGTGATCTATGATTATGGTGGCGATCCGCTGCCGCTGCCGGTCGCGGGGGGGACGTCCTGGGTCGGGCCGGTCACCGTGAACTTCCCCGACGGCGAACGGGATACGCAGACCGCAGCCTATGTTTTCGGGGCGAAGGGAACGGTCGATCTTGGCGAATGCAGCTATGACACGCTGAGGGTCGAAGCGACCTTCCTGCGCACGGGCGGCTGGGAGGGGCAGAGTTTCCTCTACTTCTCCGATCTGGGCTTTGCCACGCTGATCGGCCGGTCCGGCCCGGATGAAGCGAAGACCGATTTCACCATCACCGCGATCCGCCCCGCGGGAAGCTGAGGCGGGCGCTCAGCCCTGATCGTGGGTCTCGTTCGTCTGCGCCGCAGCCGGGGCTGCGTTGGCGCGGGCCGCGAGTTCCCGGGCGCGGGCACGAAAACGGTCGTCGTTCAGCCGCTCGCCCGCGTTGCCTGCGACCATCGCCGCGCGCCGGGACTGGCCGGCACTGTCGAGCCGGTTCAGCAGGCGGCGCAGGTAGGGGACGTGGTTGCGCCTGGCCCGGAAGAAGGTCCAGAACATGCACGCGTCGAACGATCCCGTGCCGGCCGCGCTCAGGACCGAGGGCAGGACATGGGTGGCCACCAGGGTTCCGTAAAGGTCGGATCCCAGGCCGCGGCAGGGCAGGAAGGTGGTCTGCGGTCGCCGGAACAGCGCCGCATGCATCGCGTCGAAGGTCTGGCCGGGGTCATGAAGCACAAAGACCTGCGCCGCCCCGTCGGTCATGTCGGGGGCATATCCGTAGCGGTCGGTGAAGTTCAGCCGCCGATGTTCGGTGAACCGCGTGTCCCAGCCCGCGAAGGCCGGGTCGAGCGTCGCCTGCGGCTGGACAAGGATCACCGTCGCGCCGGGGGCCGCCACGGAATAGGCCGCCGCCGCATAACCGGCCATGCCCGCGCCGAAGAATACCACCTGATCATAGGCGTCGAAGAAAGCGTCGTCGACCAGCCCGTCGATGAACTGATAGACCGCCGGATCACGATACCAGGTCTGGCCCTGCGCCATCACGCACAGATGCGACCAGTCGCGGTTCTCGCAGACCGAAAAGCCCAGCGGCACCTCGTCCGGCTGGCGGCGGCGGATGGAGTCGACCGTCTCGAAGGTGACGATCAGCGTTGCTTCCCGGTCGGCGAAGAAGGCCGAATGATCCCGACCGAGCCGGGTGAAAAACCCTTCCCGGCGGCCCAGCCGTTCCATGCGGGCGAACCATTCATCTTCTGACAAAGACCGTTGGTCTTTCAGCACATCATCACCGGTAAGAATCAGCCCCGTGCACAGTGGCGACCGGCAAGCCGGATCTCCGTGCGCAGGAAGTGTAACACAGGCGCGCCGCCCGTACGCAAGGGGGCGGGGCGGCGAGGGTGCGGAAAACCTCGGCTGGGGGCGTTTTGGACGGGTCCGGGCGGTCAGGCTGTTTCTGGGTCAGAACCAGATTGCTGCCGCCCGCCGGATTGTGCGGAATTCGCAAAAGCCAGAATCCGCTGGCTTTCCGCCGCGCTCAACAGGCGGCTGGGCGGGGCCATCAACAGTCGCCCGTAAAGCGAGCGGCAGGAGTCCTCCGCCATCAGGCGCGCAAACCGGTCGTGCCGCCAGTGAACCGCCGCGTCATGCAGGCGCGCCAGAGGGACGTCGGCGGCAAGCCCGTCGCGCAGGGGCCGCGCCGCAACGAGCCGGTCAGCCAGGCGGCGGTCTTCCTCGCTGCACAGGTTGCGCTCGACCCAGTAGGACAGATCGAAGGCCGAAGCCGCGCGGTTGGCGCGGCCCCTGTCACATTTCAGGACGTAACTCTCGACGGCGCCGAGCGGATAGTGGTTGAGCTGCGCCAGTTGGCAATTGTCGCGCCCGAAGGGCGAATAGAGCCGCGTGGTGTGGTAGGCCCGGGGCAGGACGCGGCCCGATCCGTCGACCCAGATCTGCGCTCCCATCCGCGCGGGATCGGGCTGGCGCGGGCGATGCACCCCGAGTTTGCCGTAGCTGCCATCGTCGCGGAACAGCGTCTTGAACATCGCGGCGCGCCAGGGCCAGCCCATCACGACGGGCGCGGCGCGGGTGAAGATCTCCGGCACGGGCCGGTCTTCATAGCCCGTCACGCCCGCATTGCCGAACAGCCGCCAGGTCAGCGGGAAGGCGGTTGCCTGCGGGAACAGCCGGGTCAGCGCGCCAAGCGTGCCGTCGCCCGCATGGATCGTCACATATTCGTCGATGTCGAACGCCATCACCCAGTCGGCGGCCTGCCTGAGCGGATGGGCGCTGGCCTGTTTCAGCGCCGCCCATTGCGCGCCTTCCGGGTGCGGGCCGGGGTTCGGGATGTGGGTCAGCCAACCCATCTCCTCCAGCCGGTCCAGCATCCGGTCGGTGCCATCGCCGCAGTCGTTCGAAAAGACCAGGAAATCGGTGAAGCCGACTTTCCGGTGCCAGGCGAGCCAGTCCAGCAGGAAGGCGCCCTCGTTGCGCACCGTCAGGACGGCAAGGAAACGGGCGGTCATGTTCCGGCCTTTTCGCTGGCCTCTGCGTTGGCTCTTTCGCGGGCCTTGGCCGCGTCCCAGAGCGCGTCCATCTCCACCAGATCGCTGTCCTCGGGCCGTTTGCCGCGCTGGGCCAGGGCGGCCTCGATCGAGCGGAAGCGGCGGGTGAACTTGCCGTTGGCTGCCCTGAGGGCCGCCTCCGGGTCGATCTTCAGATGGCGGGCCAGATTGGCGACGACGAACAGCAGATCGCCGAATTCCTCGAACACCGCCGCCTCTGACAGATGCGCGCGGGCCTCGTTCAATTCGCCCGCTTCCTCCACGATCTTGGCGATCACCTCGTCGGTGGAGGGCCAGTCGAACCCCACCCGTGCCGCGCGGTTTTGCAGCTTCACCGCGCGGGTCAGCGCCGGCAGGCCTGCCGCCACGCCATCCAGCACGCCGCTGTCGGCTTTCTTCGCGCGTTCGGCGGCCTTCATCCTTTCCCAGTCGCGGGTCTGGTCCTCCGCCGTCTTGTCGCGGCTTTCGTTGCCGAAGACATGCGGGTGACGGGCGACCATCTTGTCGGCTATGGCCCTGGTCACGCTGTAAAAATCGAAAAACCCGGCCTCGGACGCCATCTGGGTGTGATAGACGGTCTGGAACAGCAGGTCGCCCAGTTCGCCCTCCAGTTCGGCCCAGGCGCGCCGCTCGATCGCGTCGGCGACCTCGTAGGCCTCCTCGATCGTATAGGGGGCGATGGTGGCGAAATCCTGCTCCAGATCCCAGGGGCAGCCGCCTTCGGGGTCCCGCAGGCGGGCCATGATCTCCAGAAGCCGCGGCAGGCCGCCATCGGGGTCATGGACCAGCCGGTCAGAGGCAATGCGGTCTTTGATCATTGAACTCCCCCGGCGTTAGGATCATCTTCTGGCTAAACCGAACCAGCCCCGAGAGTCCACATGCCTGTCCTGAACCGCATTGCCGCCCTTGCCCCCGAGATGAAGGAATGGCGGCAGCATCTGCACCGGATTCCGGAACTGTCGTTCGACCTGCCGCTGACATCGGCTTTCGTGGCAGAGCGGTTGCGCGAATTCGGCGTCGACGAGATCCACGAAGGCATCGCCAAGACCGGCATCGTCGCGATCATCAACGGGCAGGGCGCGGGGGCGACCATCGGCCTGCGCGCCGATATGGATGCGCTGCCCATCGCGGAGATGACCGGGGCGGACCATGCCTCAACCCATCCCGGCAAGATGCATGCCTGCGGTCATGACGGCCATACGACAATGCTGCTGGGGGCGGCGAAATACCTGTGCGAAACCCGGCGGTTCGCCGGCCGCGTGGCCCTGCTGTTCCAGCCGGCCGAGGAGGATGGCGCCGGCGGTCAGGTGATGGTGCAGGAAGGGGTGATGGACCGGTTCGCCGTGCGCGAGGTCTACGGCATCCACAATGCCCCGAACATTGCCTTCGGCCATTTCCAGACGACGCCCGGCGCGCTGATGGCCTCGGTCGATACGGCGGTGGTGCATATCACCGGCAAGGGCGGGCATGGCGCGACGCCGCATGATTGCGTCGATCCGGTGGTGGCGCTGGTCGGCATGGTCGGCGCGATCCAGACGATCCTGTCGCGCAACGTCTATGCGCTGGACGAGGCGGTGATTTCGGTGACAATGATCCGGACCGGCACCGCGTCGAACATCATCCCCGAGGAGGCGATGTTCACCGCCACCATCCGCTGCTTCAAGCCCGAGGTGCGCGATCTGCTGAAAAAGCGCATCCACGAGATCGTCGAGGGCCATGCGAGCGCCTATGGGGTGACGGCGCGGATCGACTATGACTGGGGCTATCCCGCGACGGTCAACCACGCCGATCAGGCGGCCTTCGCCGCCGCGGTGGCGCGGGAGATTTCCGGGGACGCGGCGGTGGACGCCAATGCCAACCGGGAAATGGGGTCGGAGGACTTCTCCTACATGCTGGAGGCCAGGCCGGGGGCCTATCTCTTCCTCGGGCAGGGGCCGGGGGCGGGGCTGCATAACGCGGCCTATGACTTCAACGACGAGGTGGCGCCGGTCGGGGCGAGTTTCTTCGCAAGGGTGGTGGAGCGGGCGTTGCCGCTGTGAGGGGCTAACTGCGCCCCTTGGCCGAGAACTGTAATGGGAGAACCTGCGCCTGCGAATGGTTCGCGTAGGTATCCCACGTCGGCGTGTATTCGTCAGCCTGATTTCCCCAGACTGTCCAGCCGACGCGTGGACCGCGCGCGAACATTTCCAGACGTGGGCCATTGCTGCACCCTTCGATCAGCGCATATTGCTCGTCCGGTTTGCGGCTGTGCTCACGCTTCTGCGTCGAGATGATGTTCTCCTGAGTCCGCCCCTGTTGCAGGGTCCGGGCATTTTTGCCGCGCACTCCGAAAAGCAGAACCTCCGTCACGTTGCGGAAATAAAATCCAACACCGCGACGGTCCGGCCCTCCGTCCTTGCGGACTTTGTACCAAACGATGTTGCTTTTGTAGCTGAAACCCCAGTTTTCCATCACCTTCAGCCCCTCGGGCAGCAGAGCGTTGGGAGCCCAGAGATAAAGATGGGCAGTTTCAGCCACGATCGCCTCGACCGGAAGGTCACAGATTTCCCGCAAGGTCATCGTCGGATAGCGCGAAAGCCGCTTGTGCTCGGGCGCCATCTTGCCAGTGCGGTTCTGGAACTGCCACGGCGGGTCGGCCAGAACGGTGCGGAACTTAGTCTTGCCCGCCTTGGCAAGAAGGTCGTCAGCGGCACTGATCATTCGTCGTCCTCCACCACAAGCGATTTTGTGATCCCGAAGACCAGCAGCGGGCAACCCGCGCCCCCGCCGCCTTCAATCCGCGGTAACAGCTTTGACATATGTGTTGTCGAGTTGCCATAGGACGATCCTCGCCCGAGCCGGTTAAAGATGTCTTGCAACTCGTCCGAGCGGGTGATGATGATACCCACACTGACCGCGCGCAGGTCGAACAGAAGGCGGAAGTTGTTCAGATCCCGGTCATAGAACGGATCCTTGTTGTTCCACTCGATTTCAAGCGCCACGGAATTTTTGAAACAGTCGACCTTATGGGTGGGGGAGTCCATGCGCACGCCATCCACTTCGATGGCAGTCTGGAATTGCTTTTCGACCCGGCCTCGGGTTGCCAGGAACCCGTCGATGTGTGCTGACAGTCTGGATTTGTTGCCGCCGCCAGTCGTGATCCAAGATTTTCTCAGTCGAAAGGCGGTCAGGAGGTCAAGAAGATCGTGCCATTCCGACGCAAAATCTTGTGAGAGAATGGCGCTTGCGTGCTTCCACTCGTAGCATTCATAATTGGTCTGGATGAACGGCGGGAGGCGCTTCATCAACATCTTGTGGCTCCGAGCTGAGAGGCGATGGTATCTAGGGCGTTTGAGGATGGCAAGCGGGACGCCAGCAGCTATGCCGCCGGTATTTTGATCAAAAAACCCTCTTGCCCTTTATATTCCATCGGCTATGGTCCTCCGGTCATATTGACCGGAGATTCAAAATGGCCCACGCCGCGCACGCCAAGTCGAACGAAGCCCTGTGGGAGATGGACCGCGCCCACAGCCTGCATCCCTGGACCAACTTCGGCCCGTTCGAGGCGAAGGGCGCGCTGGTCATCACCCGGGGCGAGGGCTGTTTTCTCTGGGACGCCGACGGGCGGAAGTATTTCGACGCGGTGGGCGGGCTCTGGTGCACCAACATCGGGCTGGGCCGCCGCGAGATGGCGGATGCGATTGCCGAACAGACGATGAGACTGGCCTTCTCCAATACCTTCGTCGACATGACCAACGATCCGACGGCGCGGCTGGCGGCGAAGCTGGCGGAACTGGCGCCCGGTGATCTCAACCGCGTGCATTTCACCACCGGCGGCTCGACCGCGGTGGATACCGCCTTGCGGATGGTCAGCTATTATCACCATGCGCGCGGCAACCCCGACAAGACCGGGATCGTGGCGCGGGAAAATTCCTATCACGGATCGACCTATCTGTGCCAATCGGTCGGCAAGCGCAACGGCGACCGGGTGGAGGAGTTCCGCTACAAGGAGGACGGGATCTGGCATCTGACCTGCCCGAACCCCTACCGCCGCCCCGACCATCTGAGCGAGGCGCAGTTCTGCGACTGGCTCGTCGCGGAGTTCGAGGCGCTGATCGCCAAGGTCGGGCCTGACCGGATCGGCGGTTTCATCGCCGAACCGGTCCAGGCCTCGGGCGGGATCATCGTGCCGCCGGAGGGGTATCTCAAACGCATGTGGCAGGTCTGCCAGCGCCATGACATCCTCTTCATCGCCGACGAGGTGGTGACCGGCTTCGGGCGGCTCGGGCACTGGTTCGCCGCGCTGGAGGAATTCGGGGTCGAGCCCGACATGATCTGCGCGGCTAAGGGCCTGACCTCTGGCTATCAACCCCTTGGCGCCGTTGTCTTTTCCGACAGGATATGGGCGGCGATGGCGGAGGGCGGAGAGCGCTGGTTCACCTCGGGCTACACCTATTCCGGCCATCCGGTCGCCTGCGCGGCGGGGCTGAAGAACATCGAGATCATGGAGAGGGAGGGGCTGCTGGCCCATGCCGCCCGGATCGGCGGCTATTTCCAGGACCGGCTGAAGGGGCTGGAGGCGCTGCCTCTGGTCGGCCAGGTCCGCGGCCGGGGGCTGATGCTCTGTGTGGAGAATGTGGGGGACAAGACCACGAAGCAGCCCCTGCCGGACTGGGCGGGGGAGAGCAAGCGCATCTCCGACGCCTGCGAGGGAATGGGGCTGATGGTCCGCCCGATCGGCCACCTGAACGTGATGTCGCCCCCCCTGGTGATCACCGAGGCGCAGGTCGATTTCGTGGCCGAGGTGCTGGAGGCCGCGATCCGTCGGGTGACGGATGATCTGGTGCGGGAGGGGTATCGGGTGGGGTGATGGGCTGCGGTGGGACGGTTGGCGGCGCGAAGTTTGATCAAATCACCCTTGACTTCCGCCCTGACCTTTGGCTTCCTTTGCTCACCCGGATCCGCGACGTCTCCGGCCCACACTTGGCAACGACGGCGCGACTTTTCCCCACGAGACCATCATGGCAATGGAAGATGCAAGCACGCAGGTCGATACTGCGTTCACACGGGCGGGCCATCGCGGCCTGTCGTTCGAGAATGCCTGGGGGGGGGCGACGAGCCTCCTCCGGCGGACCTATACCAAGGATCTGACCGGCGTCGATCTGGCGATCACCGGGGTGCCGTTCGATCAGGCAGTGTCGCACCGGTCGGGCACGCGCTTCGGGCCGCGGGCGATCCGCGAGGCTTCGGCGATGATGTGCTACGAGCGCGCCCATGGCTGGCCGACCAACCCGCTCGACGAGATGAACATCGTCGACTACGGCGATCTGGCCTTCGACTACGGGCGGCTGATGGATTTCCCGGATGCGCTGACGGCGCACATCAGGGGGATTCTGGCGGCGGGGCCGGGGACAGTGGTGCTGGGCGGCGATCACTACATCACCTATCCCGTGCTGCGCGCCTATGCCGAGAAGTTCGGGCCGCTGGCGATGGTGCATTTCGACGCGCATTCCGATCTCTGGCCGGATGACGATGCGGCGCGGATCGACCATGGGACGATGTTCTACAAGGCGGTGAAGGCGGGCTTCGTCGATGTGAAGCGCTCGGTCCAGATCGGCATCCGCACCGTGACCGAGGATCATCTCGGCGTGAACGTGATCGACGCGCGCACCGTCCATGAGAAGGGCATCGCCTGGGTGGTCGGGCGGGTCAAGGAGATCGTGGGCGATCATCCGACCTATGTGACCTTCGACATCGACGCACTGGACCCGGCCTTCGCGCCCGGCACCGGCACGCCGGTCTGGGGCGGGCTGGCCAGTTGGCAGGCGGCAGCTTGCCTGCGCGATCTCGCCGGGATCAACATGGTGGGCGGCGATATCGTCGAAGTCTCTCCCGCCTATGACACGACCGGCGCGACCGCGATTGCCGGTGCGCATGTCGCGTATGAGCTGATCTGCCTCTACCATTGGGCAAAGACCCGGCGGTGATCCTGCGGTGGCCCCGCCCCCAAGGAGCGGGGCCGCGCCATTCCTCTCGCGGCGCAGGCCTTGCCCGCGCCGCGCCGACGCCTCCGGCGGGAGTATTTGGGCAAAAGAGAAGCGGAGCATGTTTCTTCTTTGCTGAAATACTCCGGGGTCCGGGGCGGCGCCCCGGGGGCTCCTCTTGACCTGTCGTCGGGCTGAGGTCATGAGGCTGACATGGTACCTTTGGACAAGCTTGAACAGATTGTGCGGCGTTTCGAATTTCTCGAGGCGAAGCTGTCGGCCGGGGCGGCGGCGGGCGAGATTGCGGCCCTGAGCCGCGAATATTCCGACCTGAAGCCGGTCGTGGGCGAGATCGCGGCTTACCGGCGGGCGCTGGCCGATCTGGACGAGGCCGGGGCGATGCTGGCGGACCCGGACATGCGGGCGCTGGCGGAGGAGGAACTGCCGGTTCTGCGGGCGCGGATCCCGGAGATGGAGGGGCGGCTCAGGATCGCCCTTCTGCCCAGGGATGCGGCCGATGCGCGGCCGGCGATCCTGGAGATCCGGCCGGGCACGGGCGGCGAGGAGGCGGCCTTGTTCGCCGGCGATCTGCTCAGGATGTATCAGCGTCATGCCGAAGCGATGGGCTGGCGGTTCGAGTTGATGGAACTGACACCGACCGAGCTTGGCGGGGTCAAGGAGGCCGTGGCGCGGATCGAGGGCGAGGGGGTCTTTGCGCGGCTGAAGTTCGAAAGCGGCGTGCATCGGGTGCAGCGGGTGCCGGAGACGGAAGCGGGGGGCCGCATCCATACGTCTGCCGCGACCGTGGCGGTTCTGCCCGAGGCGGAGGAGGTCGAGATCGACATTCCCGCCGCTGACATCAGGATCGACACGATGCGGGCTTCGGGTGCGGGCGGGCAGCATGTGAACACCACCGACAGCGCGGTGCGCATCACCCATCTGCCGACCGGGATCATCGTCACCAGTTCGGAAAAGTCCCAGCATCAGAACAAGGCGAACGCGATGGCGGTGCTGCGCGCCCGGCTCTACGACATGGAGCGCGGTCGTGCAGCCAATGAGCGGGCGGCGGACCGCAAGTCGCAGGTCGGCTCGGGCGACCGGTCGGAGCGGATACGCACCTACAATTTTCCGCAAGGAAGGATGACCGATCACCGGATCAACCTGACGCTTTATGCGCTGGCGCAGATCATGGCGGGTGATCTGGGTGAGGTGCTGGATGCGCTGGTCGCCCATGATCAGGCCGAAAAACTTGCCGAGATGGAGGCATGACCAGAGGCATGACCGGGGCCGAGTCGTTGCGCCCGGCCATTGTGCGCCTGCGCGCGGTGGGGGTGCCGGACGCGCCGGGCGATGCGCGGCGGCTTCTGGCCCATGCGCTCGGGCTGCCGTCCGACCGGCTGACCCTGCATCTGCACGATCCGATGGATGCGGCGCAGGTCGCGGCCTTTGAAGCGGCGGTTGCGGCACGGGCGGCGCGCCAGCCGGTGAGCCAGATCGTCGGCGAGCGGCTCTTCTTCGGCCGGACGTTCCGGGTGACACGCGATACGCTTGATCCCCGGCCCGAGACGGAGTTGCTGGTCATGGCGGCGCTGGAGCGGCCTTTCTCGCGGGTGCTCGATCTGGGCACCGGGACCGGCTGCATCCTTCTGTCGTGCCTTGCGGCCATGCCGGCCGCCACCGGGCTGGGCACTGATCTGTCGGAGGCGGCGCTGACGGTTGCCGCCGCGAATGCGGCGCGCCACGGGCTGACCGCGCGCGCGGTTTTCCGGCGGTCGGACTGGTTTGCCGCCGTACCGGGGCGGTTCGACCTGATCCTGTCGAACCCGCCCTATATCGCGGCGGAGGAGATGGCGGACCTCGCGCCGGAGGTCCGCGACTGGGAGCCCTATCTGGCGCTTTCACCCGGCGGCGACGGGCTTGACGCCTATCGGGTGATTGCCGCAGGTGCGGGCGCACGGCTGATGAACGGGGGGCGGCTTCTGCTTGAAATCGGGCCGAGCCAGGCCGCAGCGGTATCGGCGCTGCTGGCGGCGCAGGGATTCGTTGACCTGAGGGTGCGTTCCGATCTGGACGGGCGCGACCGGCTGGTGAGTGCGGTAAAGCCGGGGGCAGCCGGGGAGTGTGGCGCGGTCTGAGGCGGGAAGCGGCGGCAATTTCGCCACGTCTTGCGGATTCGCGGCAAAAATGGACCGGAATTGCGGTTGCGCGTGCGAATCGCCTTGCCAGCCCCCCCGTGACATGCCTAGACAGAAGAGGTTGCGGCGCCGGAATTTGCGCGGTCCGCGCTTTAGCCCGTTGTTCTGACAGTCCGGTCGCCTCTCTCTGGTGGCCGATGGCGCGGAACCGGGTGTGATCCACAGCCTCAGGCGAGAATACGAACCCTCATGCGATCATCGAAATCCCGTTCGCGGAACAAGCAGAACCGGCAGCGTTCCCTTGGCAACATCGTCAACCGCGTGTTTGACAGCTCCGGCCCCGAGAGCAAGGTGCGCGGCACGCCGCAGCAGATCATCGACAAGTATCTGATGCTGGCGCGCGACGCACAACTGTCGAATGACCGGGTGGCGGAACAGGCCTTCCTGCAACATGCCGAACATTACACCCGCATGCTGGGCGAGGCGCAGCGCGAGATGGCGCGCGAACAGGAAGCGCGGCAGTTGCAGGGCGGCGGTAACGGCAACGGCAATGGCCATTACCAGGGTGGCGAGCGTGAAGGCGGCAGCCGCGAGCGTTACGAAAGCCGTCAGCCGCGGACCGAAGAAACTGATCAGCAGCCCGATTTTGCGCCACTTGGCGCGGTTGAACGGGATGATGACGGTCCGGGGCTGGTGGAAACGCCGGAAATGTATCACGCGCCGCAGCCCGCGGCGTTCGAAGGGCACATGCCCGGTTTTCTGACCGGCGGCGCTGCCGAGACGGAAGCCCCGGCGGCGTCCGAGGCGCGCCCGCGCCGCACTGACCGGCGGAGCGACCGGGGCGGTGAACGGAGTGGCGACAAGCCTGCGGCAGAGCGCGCACCGAAGGCCGAACGGCCGGAGCGTGGCCCGCGCGGGCCACGCCGTCCCAAGGCTGAGCGTGCGTCTGCCGAACCGGCTGGAACCGGTCCGGCTGTGCCCGAGGGCAGCGACGGCGAGTAATACCAACGGCCTTCGGACCTGACTTTTTTTGGGAACACCGCATCCGGGAACTGGCGGCAGGCAATCTGATGCTGGAGGCTGCAACCGACCGATGCTTCGGGCGCGGGCCTCCCTACGGCAAGAATTGGCGGGATTGGAGCGACGTGTCCGCCAACTGGCTCAGGATGACCCGGTATGCCATCGGCTGATGTCGATGCCGGGGATCGGCGCAGTCGTGGCGCTGACCTTCCGTTCCGCTGTCGATGACCCCGCCCGCTTCACATCCTCGAAGAGGGTTGGCCCCTGGGTCGGACTGACGCCGTCACGCAACCAGTCGGGCGAACGCGCCGTCTCGGGGGGGCATCACCAAGGCCGGCGACGTCAACCTGCGCCGAGCGCTATGCCAGGCCGCGACAGTCATGATGCACAGAGGGCGCGCCACATGGCTGAGAACATGGGTCGCACGGGTCGCCCGTCGCCGTGATGCAAAGCGCGCCATGGTTGCCCTTGCGCGGCGCATCAGTGTGATCCTGCACCGGATGTGGGTCGATGATGCCGACTTCCGGGCAGACATCGCGGTGACGCATGCTGCCTGACGAATTGCGTTCCCAACCTTTGCCTGCTTGACCGCAGGCCTTCGAGGTCCCCCAGGGACGCGGTTCCGATGATGCCGTGCTCAGGACTGTTGCCGATCCATATCGAGCACGCCAATGAGATGGGCACGTCGGAATTGCATTGAACCAGCATCCTGTTGGCAGCCATCGCGCTGACCACGGACCGAAGCATGCACCCGGGATGATCTCAGACGAAGGTGGCGGTGACGGCAGGACAGATCAGAGCGCAGGGTTGATCAAAACCGCCCCCCCGGCGCTCGGCTTCGCTTGCACAAAACCGCTTGACTGGGACGGCCCCGTTACCGAAGTCCTGAGCCTAGTCGCCGACTCATATGTCCGCAACCAGATGCGCAGGGATGCGAGTTGAACGGAGGCGAGGAAGTTGTCGTCGCGCTTGTCGTAGCGCGTGGCCACCGCGCGGAAGTGTTTGAGTTTGCTGAAGAACCGTTCCACTTGGTTGCGCGTGATACAGGATCGGATCGAAGGCCGGGGCGCGTTTGCGGGTCGGCATCGGGCGGATGTTGGCGATGGCCCCGCGCGCGGCGAGGCGGTCGCGCAGCCCGTCGCTGTCATAGCCCCGGTCGGCAAGCAGGGTCTGGCCGGCGCCGACCGATCCATACATGTCTGCCGCCGATTGCCCGTCATGGGCCTGCCCCTCGGTCAGTTTCAGGCGGATCGGACGACCCAAAGCATCCACCAGAGCATGGATTTTCGTCGTCAAGCCCCCGGGCGAGCGACCATGCAATCGGATCGCCCCCCCCTTTTTGGACCATTGGCCCCGTGCTGGTGAACCCGGACCGAGGAGGAGTCGATCATCTGGATATCGCCGTGGTAAGCCTCTGACACCGCTTGCAGAATGCGCGCCCAGTGCCCGGCACGCCGCCAGCGGTTGAAACGGTTCACACAGGTCGTATACGGCCCGTAGCGCGCCGGGATGTCCGCCCAGGGCGCCCCGGTCCGCAACCGCCAGAAGATGCCGTTCAGAACCTTGCGGTCATCCGCCCGCTTCACTCCCCGCACCTTCGTCGGCAGCAGGGGCGGATCACATCCCACTCGAAGTTCGTCAGATCGAACCGCGCCATGCTCACCTCCCGTGCCTCAGGGAAGTGAACCACCTTACCTCAGAACTGGGAATCCCCTTTATGAGTATGTGACCTAAGCCTTGGGCTTCAGCCGATAGACGCCCTCGGGCAGGTTCAGTGCGGCGGCAAGTTCGCGCACCTGGCTCATCGACATGACGATCTTCACCACCGTGTCCTGGCGGGGATCATATTGTTCGATGGTCACGCATTCCTCGAACCCCTGGATCGTCACATCTTCTTCCAGATGGGCCGATCCTTCATCGACGAGGGTGATCACGGTCGCGTCAAAGTCATGCTCGATGGTAAACATGGGGCAAGTTTAGCGCGTCCGCATGCGCTGCGCCATGCCCCCTTTCATGCAATCCGCTCTTGCCCTACATCCGCCGAAAGACCGGAGAATGCCGATGCACCGTTTTGCCCCCGCCGTCCTGCTGATCCTGTCGGGTTGCGTGGCCATTGTCCCGCCCGCGCCGCCGCTGCCGGTGGGGGATGCGCCGCTTTCCGCACCCGAGCCGGCATTGGCGCCGCAGGCCGCCGCCCGGAATTTCGGCCAGGTTGTCCGCCGGATGGCCCCGGTTGCCGAGGCGGAATGCCGCGCACGTTTGCCCGGACAGCGCTGCGACTTCCAGATCATCGTCGATACGACGCCCGGCGCCCCGGCGAATGCCTACCAGACCCGCGATGCTTCCGGCGGGCCGGTCATTGCCTTTACACTTGCCCTGATCGCCGAGGCGCGCAACGCCGACGAACTCGCCTTCGTCATGGGGCACGAAAGCGCCCACCATATCCTGGCGCATATCCCGCGCAGCGAACGCACTGCCGCCCTGGGCGGGGTGCTGAGCGGCGCGGTCGTGGCGGCGCTGGGCGGGGATCCGACAACGGTGCGCGCCGCACAGGACGTGGGTGCGTCAGTATCCAGCCGCTTCTATTCCAAGGATCATGAACTGGAAGCTGACGGGTTGGGCACCCTGCTGGCCTGGCAGGCAGGTTATGACCCGGAACGCGGTGCCGCCTTCTTTGCCCGCATTCCCGATCCCGGCGACAGGTTCCTTGGCACCCATCCGCCGAATGCGCAGCGACTGGCCGTTGTCCGTCAGACCATGGCAAGGCTGCGCGCCGGACTTTGATCAGGGTCAAGGCGGAACCTTCCTGACTGCCCCAGCCTTGGCACGACAGAGGAGGGGACGGCCATGAGACAAGGCAATTTACCGCGCGACGACATTGACCTGCATTTCCACCTGACCCGCGCCATGGCGTTGCGACACGGCGTGAACCTGGCGGAGGCGATGCATCAGGGTATTCTCGCGCGCCCGGATTTCGCCGCGATGATCGACCGCTGCCGCCGATGCCCCGGCGCGCCCGCCGATTGCCGGAACTTTCAGGAAGACCATGTCGCCGCCGCCACAGCACCAGACTGGTGCGCCAACGGCGCCATCCTCGAAGGTCTGCGCGATCTTGTGTGAGGTGACCTGATCGGGGCCTGATCGGGGCTTGACCAACTGGCGCGGGCGTCCCATGCCGGGGTCCATGCGCATTCTCGACACCGGCATCAACGACAGGGGTTCGCGCTATGCCGTGGCGGGCGGAGCGGTCACAAGCCGCGCCGAGGTGCAGGAGTTCCTGCGCCTGCTCAAGCGCGAGAAGCGCTTTGCCAAGGCCACGCACAATTCCTGGGCGGTGATCCTGACCGGCGAAGGCGCGCCCCTGCCGCTCAAGGGCGACGACGGCGAGGCGGGAGCGGGCAACATCATCCTGCGTCAGATCGAAAGCGCGGGCCTGACCGACCATCTGGTCGTCGTGACCCGCTGGTATGGTGGAAAGCCACTTGGCGGCGACCGGTTCCGCCATGTGCAGGCTGCGACCCGGCTCTATCTCTCGACCCTTTCCTGACAAGCGGGTCGTCGCTAAGCTTGTGCCGAGGGCAGGGGGAGTGACATCTTGCGACAATTCTGGGCCGGTCAACTCCGCCGTTTCCTGAACACCTGCATCTGGTCGTGGCAGGGCTGGATTGCCGCCTGGGCCAGCGAAATGTCGCTGCGCCAGTGGACGATCGTGAATATCCTGTCGGCCGCACTGGCCCTTGCGCTTGATCTTACCTCTGCCGAACGCGGGCTTATCCTCGCCCTGGGTCTGCTGATCCTCGCGGCCGAACTGTTCAACACGGCGATCGAGGAGATTGTGGATCACCTTGCGCCCGACCATCGCCCCTTCGCCAAGAAAGCCAAGGACTGCGGAAGTGCCGGCGTCGCGCTGGTCGCGCTCTCCGGCGGTGCGGCGTGGCTCGTGGTTCTGGTCAGTTGAAAAAGGGGGGCGCAGCCCCCCTTTCCACCCGAGTTCCGTCGCATCAAAGCGCGTGGCGCCAGATGTTGAGGGCAAAACACGCCACGCCGACCAGCACCGCCGGTTCCGTGATCGGCGCGAGGGGGGACATCGCCGCCTCGCCCATAGTGCCGGAGAAGAGCAGGACGAGCATCACCGACAGGTTGATGACCCCGATCTGGTGCAGCCAGAAATGCATCCATCCGAGCCGGGAGGCTCCAGCTTCGGGAGGACGGCCACAGACCGGGCCGAAGATCATTCATCGGCGTGAAGCCCGGAAGGTGGAGTGGGCATGGGCCGGCACCATCGCATAGCCGCGCGAGCCGCCCACGTACATGCCCAGCAGCATCCCGATCATCAGGCAGATAGGACCGGACCGATGACAAGGAACCCTCGTGAAACCGTCATCTCGCGTCCCCCTTGTGAAGCGGGCCGTTCGCGCCGCGCAAGGGAAACCTAACAGAGAACGAACCGTTCATGTGCGATTTGTGCAAGTTCCATCAGACCCGACGGCCCCACAGATCATATTCCCCGGCCTCGTCCACCTCGACCGTGACGAGGTCGCCGGGGGTCAGTCCCGCGAAGCCTTCATCAATGAAGAGATTCCCGTCAATCTCCGGCGCGTCGGCTTTGGTGCGGCAGGTCGCGCCCTCGTCGTCCACGCTGTCGACGATCACCTCGATCCGGGTGCCGACCTTGGCGGCGAGCCTTGCTTCGGAGATCGCCTGCGCCTTTTCCATGAAGCGGTTCCAGCGGTCCTGCTTCACGTCGGCAGGCACATGGTCGGGCAGGTCGTTCGAGCGGGCCCCCTTGACATTCTCATACTGGAAGCAGCCGACCCGGTCGAGTTGCGCCTCGTCCATCCAGTCGAGAAGCGTCTGAAACTCCGCCTCCGTCTCGCCGGGATAGCCGACGATGAAGGTCGAACGCAGGGTGATTTCCGGGCAGATCGCCCGCCATGCCGCGATTTCGTCCAGCGTCTTCGCCGCCGCCGCCGGTCGCGCCATGCGCTTCAGCACATCGGGGTGGGCGTGCTGGAAGGGGATGTCCAGATAGGGCAGCACCAGCCCCCCCGCATCTGAATGGGCCGCCATCAGCGGGATCAGGTCACGCACATGCGGATAGGGATAGACATAATGCAGCCGCACCCAGGCACCGAGCGAGCCGAGGTCGCGCGCCAGGTCGGTGATATGGGCGCGGTGTTCGCGGCCCTCGCGGCCGGAACTCATCGCATGTTTCAGATCGACACCATAGGCCGACGTATCCTGGCTGATCACCAGAAGCTCGCGCACGCCCGCCTCGACCAGCTTTTCCGCTTCGCGCATTACCGCATGTGCCGGACGGCTGACCAGACGTCCCCGCATGTCCGGGATGATGCAGAACCTGCACTTGTGATTGCAACCTTCTGAAATCTTTAGATAAGAATAGTGCCTTGGTGTCAGCTTGACGCCCGCCGCCGGCAGAAGGTCGATGAACGGATCGGGCACGGGCGGCACGGCCTTGTGCACGGCATCCAGAACCGCCTCATACTGGTGCGGGCCGGTCACGGCCAGGACCTGCGGATGTGCGCCGGTGATATAGTCGGGCTCCGCCCCCAGGCAGCCAGTCACGATCACCCGGCCGTTTTCGGACAGCGCCTCGCCGATGGCCTCCAGACTTTCGGCCTTGGCCGAGTCGAGAAAACCGCAGGTGTTCACGATCACCGCTTCGGCGCCGCGATAATCCGGGCTGATCTGATAGCCCTCGGCCCGAAGCCGCGTCAGGATGCGCTCGCTGTCCACCAGCGCCTTGGGGCAGCCAAGGCTGACCATGCCGATGGTCGGCTGGCCGTCACGCCGTTCGGCGTCGAAGACCGGGCGGGGGGCGAGATCGGGGCGAAGGTTCGGCGGGTTCTGGGACATGGGACGCGCATATAGCGCAAGCGCGCGGCCCTGCAAAGGGCCGCGCGTTCAGTTCCTGATCCGCCAGCCGGTGCGGAAGATGAACCAGACCATGCCCAGGCAGGCCGCCAGAAACAGGCAGACCGCGAACAGCGACAGGCCGACCGGCACGTCCGCGATCCCGAAGAAGGACCAGCGGAAACCCGAGATCAGGTAAAGCACCGGATTGAGCTTCGCGACCCCCTGCCAGAACGGCGGCAACATGTCGGCGGTGTAGAAGGCCCCGCCGAGAAAGACGAGCGGCGTCAGCACCATCAGGGGAATGATCTGCAGCTGCTGCCAGTCTTTCGCCCAGATGCCGAGCAGGAACCCCAGAAGCGAGAAGCTGACCGATGTCAGCACCAGAAAGGCCAGCATCCAGAAAGGATGCGCAATGCGGATATCGACGAAGAGCCATGAGGTCGCAAGGATCACGAAGGCGATGAGGATCGACTTCACCGCCGCCGCGCCCACGTAACCCGCGACGATTTCCAGAAAGGACAGGGGCGCGCAAAGGACTTCGTAGACCGTGCCGACGAACTTCGGGAAGAAGATCCCGAACGAGGCATTCGAAACCGACTGTTGCAAGACCGTCAGCATGATCAGCCCCGGCACGATGAAGGCGCCGTAACTCACGCCCTCCACCGCGTCGATCCGCGTGCCGATGGCGGCGCCGAAGACGACGAAATAGAGCACCGTCGACAGCGCGGGCGCGGCGAGCGATTCCCACAAGGTCCGCCAGAAGCGCGCCATCTCATGCGAATAGATCGTGCGCACGCCGTGCCAGTTCATGCCTGTTCCCCCAGCAGCCCCAGGAACACTTCCTCAAGCGAGGATTGTTCGGTCGAAAGGTCGCGCACCGAAAGCCCCGCCGCCGCCAGATCGGCCAGCAGCGTGGCGATCCCCGTCCGCTCTGCGCGGGTGTCGTAGTCATGGGTCAGATGCAGCCCGTCTTCCGACAGGGTCAGGCCCCGGTCGCTCAGGGCAGCAGGCAGCGCGGCGAGCGGCGCGGTCAGCTCGACCGTCAGCCGCTTCTGCCCGAACTCGTGCATCAGGGCGGCCTTGTCCTTGACCAGCATCAGCCGACCCTTGTCGATCACCCCGATCCGGTCGGCCATCTCCTCGGCCTCGGCGATGTAATGCGTCGTCAGGATGATCGTCACGCCCTGATCGCGCAGGCCGCGCACCACCTGCCACATTTCGCGGCGCAGGCTCACGTCCACCCCGGCAGTCGGTTCGTCCAGAAACAGGATCTTCGGCTGGTGCGACAGCGCCTTGGCGATCATCACCCGCCGCTTCATGCCGCCCGACAGCTCCATCAGCTTCGCATCGCGCTTGTCCCAGAGCGCCAGCGATTTCAGCAGGCTTTCCAGATGGGCCTCGTCCGGCCCCTTGCCGTAAAGCCCGCGGGTGAAACGCACGGTGTTCAGGACGGTTTCAAAGGACTCCAGCGCGATCTCCTGCGGCACCAGACCGATCAGCGCACGCGCCGCGCGATAGTCGCGCTGGATGTCGTGGCCGCCGACCCGCACCTTGCCCATGGAGGGCGTCACCAGCCCGCAGATGATCGAGATGAGCGTGGTCTTGCCCGCGCCGTTCGGGCCGAGCAGTGCGAGGATCTCGCCCTCTCGGATCTGAAGCGAGACGTTCGACAAGGATTTCGTGCCACTCGCATAGGTCTTCGACAGGTCGTCAATCTCGATGATCGCGGCCATGGGGCACACTCCTCGTCGGAAGGGCGGGGTTCTGGCGGTAGCCGCCCGGACGGGCGGCCACGGGGGTCAGCGGCGGCGGTCGCGCCGGGCACTCATCGGCTGGAAGGCGACGCCGACATGCGCCTCGCAATAGGGCTTGCCGGGTTGCGAGGGCAGACCGCAGAACCAGAAATCCGGCGTCGCCGGATCGCCGATCGGCCATTTGCAGGTCCGCTCCGTCAGGTCCATCAGCGGGATCCGGCGCGCCTTCTTCTCGACCTCGCGAACCGAGGCGAGCGCCTCGGGGCTGATCTCGCCTGCCGAAGGTTGCGGGGGCAGGGGCTGGCCGGCCGGGATGATCTGCTTGCGCAGGGGCGTGACGTTCGACACCGGGGTCTCGATCCGCGGCGCGGCGGCGGGTCTTGGTTCGGTGCGGGGGCCGGCTGCCGGGTTCGCACTCGGTGCGCGCGGGGCGGCTTCGGCGCGCGGTACTTCCGCCTCGACGGTCTCGTCGCCCTTGCCCTTGCCTTCGCCCGGTGTGCCCACGCGGTTCGACAGGCCCAGCCGGTGGACCTTGCCGATGACCGCATTGCGCGTCACCGCGCCCAGTTCCTTGGCGATCTGGCTGGCAGACTGGCCTTCCGACCACATCTTCTTCAAAAGTTCGACGCGCTCGTCGGTCCAGGACATGAAAGACCCTCGGGTTCTGGCCGGGCAGGGCACTTTTGCCCCGGCATCCGTCCACACTGCATTCGCCCCATTCTAGCCGGGACGCGCCGAGATACAAGCAAGCGCCGCCAGTTTCAAGAGGCCGCCCGCGCCGGCCCCGGCGGCAACTTGATCTGGACAGGCCCCGCCGATGCCGCTATGCCGCCGCTATGATCACCCGGACCGCACTCCTCATTGCCCGTCCCCGACGCCGCCGCTGACCCCGCGCCCGCGTCCGATCTGCCGTGGCCATCCGCCACATCCCGCCCGCCGTCGTTGACTAAACCGCCTGCCTTTGGCACGGATTGGCTTCCCCCCATTCGGAGGTTCTGATGATCCCCAGCATTCTGCCCACCTACAACCGCGCGCCGCTTTCGTTCGAGAAGGGCGAAGGCAGCTGGCTGATCGCGGCGGACGGCAGCCGATATCTCGACCTCGGATCGGGGATCGCGGTCAATGCGCTGGGCCATGCCCATCCCGAACTGATCAGGGCGCTGACCGATCAGGCGCAGAAGATCTGGCATGTCTCGAACGTGTTCGAGATACCGGAGCAGAAGCGCCTCGCCGATCTTCTGGTGCAGAACAGCTTCGCCGATACCGTCTTCGTCACCAATTCCGGGACCGAGACCGCCGAGCTTGCCATCAAGATGGCGCGCAAATACTGGTATGACAAAGGTACCCCGCGCAGCGAAATCCTCACTTTCGAAGGCGCCTTCCACGGCCGCTCCACCGCCGCCATCGCCGCTTCCGGATCGGAAAAGATGGTGAAAGGCTTCGGCCCGCTCATGCCCGGCTTCCGCCAGCTTCCCTGGGGCGACATGGCAGCACTGCGCGCCGCGCTCTCCGATCAGACCGGCGCGGTTATGGTCGAACCGATCCAGGGGGAGGGCGGCATCCGCCCGCTTTCCGACGCCGACCTGAAACTGATCCGCGCGCTGTGCGATCAGACCGGCGCGCTCTTGATCCTCGATGAGGTGCAATGCGGCATGGGCCGCACCGGCCGGCTCTTCGCGCATGAATGGGCGGGGATCACCCCCGACATCATGATGGTCGCCAAGGGCATCGGCGGCGGCTTTCCGCTGGGGGCGGTTCTGGCCACCGAACGGGCCGCCGCCGGCATGGTCGCGGGCACCCACGGCTCGACCTATGGCGGCAACCCCCTGGCCTGTGCGGTCGGCGCGAAAGTCGTGGAACTGATCGCAGACCCGGCCTTCCTTGCCGAAGTGAACCGCAAATCGGCGCTTTTGCGCCAGCGGCTTGAGGCGCTCGTGGCCTCGCACCCCAAGGTTTTCGAGGAAGTGCGCGGCCATGGCCTGATGCTCGGCCTGCGCTGCGGACCGGCCCCCGCCGATCTGGTGCGCGCGGGCTACGACGCCCATGTCATCACCATCGCGGCGGCCGACAATGTGGTGCGCCTTCTGCCGCCCCTGACCATCACCGACGACGAGATCACCGAAGCGGCCGTCCGCCTCGATCAGGCCGCGACCTTGCTCGAAAGGACGCTCTGAGATGACCGATCCGCGCCGACGACACCCCTCGGCCCCGCGCCCTTCTTCAGCTGTTCATAAATATCCTCGGGGGGTCCGGGGGGCGGACAGCCCCCCGGCCTTGCCGGGAAGGAAACCCAGATGACCCATTTTCTCGACCTGCACACCACGTCCGAAGCCGACCTCAGGGCGATGATCACCCAGGCCCGCGCCATGAAGGACGCGCGCCGCGGCCAGCCCAAGGGCGCGCCTGACGCGACCCAGCCGCTCGGCGGTCGCATGATCGCACTCATCTTCGAGAAGCCCTCGACCCGCACCCGCATCTCTTTCGACGTGGGCGCCCGCCAGATGGGCGGCGAGGTGATGGTGCTTTCCGGCAAGGACATGCAGCTTGGCCATGGCGAGTCGATCGCCGACACCGCCCGCGTGCTTTCGCGCTACGTCGACCTGATCATGCTGCGCACGTTCGAGGAGGCGACGCTCTTGGAAATGGCCGAACATGCGACGGTGCCGGTGATCAACGGCCTGACCGACGCCAGCCACCCTTGTCAGATCATGGCCGACATCGTGACCTACGAGGAACATCGCGGCGACATCGGCGGGCGCAAGTTCGTCTGGTCGGGCGACGGCAACAATGTCTGCACCTCCTGGCTTCATGCGGCCGGGCAGTTCGGGTTCGACCTCACCTTCACCGGGCCGGAAACGCTCGACCCCAATCCAAAGGCGGTCGAATTTGCCCGCTCCAAAGGCCGCAAGGTTGAAATCTCCCGCGATCCGCTGGTGGCGGCGCGCGGGGCGGATGCGATCGTCACCGACACCTGGGTGTCGATGCACGACCCCGAAAGCGCCCGCGAGCGGCGGCACAATCAGCTCCGCCCCTATCAGGTCAATGCCGAGATGATGGCCCAGGGCAAACCCGACGCGCTGTTCATGCACTGCCTGCCCGCCCACCGGAACGAGGAGGCGTCGAGCGCGGTGATGGACGGCCCGCAATCGGTGATCTTCGACGAAAGCGAAAACCGCCTCCATGCACAGAAAGCCATCCTGCGCTGGTGTCTGGGGGTGTGAGGACGGCAAATTGACCAGGACCCTTCCGGTCGTCGACATGCGAGAAAGAGATGGAGGCCCGCACCCGTCCGGCCGCGACCGCGCCAATCCCGACGCCGAAGCCCATGTCGCTGATCGTCTTTCGCTGTTCCGCGCCCGCGGCCTGCCGGTCGTCCCTGTCCATCAGACCTGGCTCCCCCGTCGCGCTCGACCAGCCGGGGGGGCAGACCGACGCGGCGACCGTTCTGCGGGTGACACTTTCGCTTCCGGGTGCCGATTTCGCACAGCTTTTCCGCGCGCGGGACATCCCCGCCCTGATTTGAGAGAACGGCCCCTTTCCCTTTGCGCGGACCACGCCTAGGGTCTGACCGACCCGCGCCTTCAGGAGAACCCAATGTCCCTTTACGAAGAATTCGTCCCGCCGCTCGCCCACGGCCTTTCCGCCCTGTCGAGGGTGCTGGAAAAGGCCGAGGCCCATGCCGCCGCCCGCAAGATTGACGAAAGTGTCTTTCTGACGGCGCGGCTCTATCCCGACATGTTTCCGCTGACCCGTCAGGTGCAGATCGCCTGCGATCAGGCGCGGCGCGGCGCGATCCGCCTGAAGGGCGGCGAGCCGGAGTCCATCCCCGACACGGAGGCGACGATTTCCGATCTGCGCGCCCGCATCACCCGCACGATCGACGCGCTGAATGCCCTGAAACCCGCCGATTTCGACGGGGCCGACGGGCGCACCGTCACCTTCAAGGCCGGACCGCGCGAAATCAGCTTCACCGGTGCCGACTATATCCGCCGCTGGATCGTGCCGAACTATTATTTCCACGCCACGGCCGCCTACGCGATCCTCAGGCACAATGGCGTCGAACTGGGCAAGGCCGATTTCCTGGGGGGCTGAGACTCGCCATTGTCATTCGCCGACAACCCGGCTTAGATGAAAGCCTCTGAGACGGGGGCAAGGATGGCGGCGCGGATCGGACTTGTCGGGCTGGGCACGATGGGGGCGGCGCTTGCGCTCAACATCGCCGAGAAAGGCTTTCCCATCGCGGTTCACAACCGCACGATCTCGGTCATCCCGGAGTTTCTGGCGGCGGCCGGGCCGCTTTCGGCGCGGATCATCGGCGCGGAAAGTCCGGCCGCGCTCTGTGCCGCGCTGACGGCGCCACGCGCCGTCATCATCATGGTCAATGCCGGTGCGCCGGTCGATGCGGTGATCGCCGCGCTGATGCCGCACCTGTCGCCGGGCGATCTTCTGATCGACGCGGGCAATGCCGACTTCAACGACACCCGCCGGCGCGAGGCCGACCTGCGCGGCAAGGGCATCCGTTTCTTCGGCATGGGTGTTTCGGGCGGCGAGGAGGGCGCACGCCACGGCCCCTCGATCATGGTCGGTGGCCCGGCCGAGGCATACGAGGTGGTCCGCGACCTCATCGAGGCCATCGCCGCGCGCTACAAGGGCGACCCCTGCGCCGCCCATGTCGGCCCGGACGGCGCGGGTCATTTCGTCAAGACCGTCCACAATGGCATCGAATATGGCGACATGCAGATGATTGCCGAAATCTGGGGGCTGATGCGCGACGGCGCGGGTCTTGCACCCGCTGCGGCCGCGCGGATCTTCGCCCGCTGGGACGAAGGCGCGCTCCAGTCCTACCTGATCGGAATCACCGCCAAAGTCCTTGCCGCGACCGATCCCGAGACCGGCAAGCCGATGGTCGATATCATCGCCGATCAGGCCGGACAGAAAGGCACCGGGCGCTGGACGCTGATCGAGGCGTTGAAGCTTGGTCTTTCCGCCACCACCATCGACGCGGCCGTCGCCGCGCGCAGCTTCTCGTCCGACAAGGCGCGGCGGCTGGCTGGCGCGGCGCTGTTCCCGCCGCCCGCGCCCGCAATACCCCCCGGCGCGGACGACCTCGGCGCGGCACTTCTTGCCGCCAGGATCATCGCCCATGATCAGGGGTTGATGCTGCTCGCCGCCGCTTCGCAGAATTTCAGCTGGTCGATCGACCTGGCACGGGTCGCGGAAATCTGGCGGGCGGGCTGCATCATCCGCTCGGCGCTTCTGGATGACATTTCGCGCGCCGTCCGCGCCGGGCTGCCGCAGGGCCAGCTGATCTTCGCGCCGGCCTTCGCCGACCGACTGGGCAGGGGCATTCCTGCGCTGCGCCGCGCGGTCGCCGCCGCCGCGCTCGGCGGTCATGCCGTCCCGGCGCTGGCATCGGCGCTCGCCTATTTCGACCAGCTCACCCGCGCCCGCGGCACCGCCGACCTGATCCAGGGCCAGCGCGACTTCTTCGGCGCGCACGGGTTTGAGCGGACCGACCGGCCCGGTGGCGGCTTTCACGGCCCCTGGGCCAGGGCGCCCGGCTGATCCCCCTTTCATTCTGGTTCAAATATCCCGGTGGGGTGCGGGGAGGCAGCGCCTCCCCG
>CAZRKU010000030.1:0-31400 GCA_964600685.1 uncultured Frigidibacter sp.
TTTGGCGACGGCGCGGCCAACCAGGGCCAGGTCTACGAGACCTACAACATGGCCGAACTCTGGGGCCTGCCGGTGATCTTCGTGATCGAGAACAACCAGTATGCGATGGGCACCAGCGTCAAGCGGTCGACCAAATCGACCACGCTTTTCGGGCGCGGGCTGGCCTACGGCATTCCCGGCGAACAGGTGGACGGGATGGATGTGCTGGCGGTGAAGGAGGCGGGCGAAAAGGCGGTGGCGCACTGCCGCGCGGGCAAGGGCCCCTATATCCTTGAGATGATGACCTATCGCTATCGCGGCCATTCCATGTCGGACCCGGCGAAATACCGCACCCGTGAAGAGGTGCAGAAGATGAAGGACGAGAAGGACGCGATCGAACATGTGCGCGACCTTCTGATCGGCGGCAATCTGGCCACCGAGGACGAGCTCAAGACCATCGACCGCGACATCAAGGCGATCGTGAACGAAAGCGCCGATTTCGCCAAAGACAGCCCCGAGCCGGACGCGTCCGAGCTTTGGACCGACATCTACGCCTGAGGGGGACGACTGACATGGCAACCGAAATTCTCATGCCCGCACTTTCGCCCACCATGGAGGAAGGCACTTTGGCCAAATGGCTGGTGCAGGAAGGCGATCAGGTCAAATCCGGCCAGATCATCGCCGAGATCGAGACCGACAAGGCGACGATGGAGTTTGAAGCGGTCGATGAAGGCATCGTCGGCAAGATCCTTGTCGCCGAAGGTGCGGCGGGGGTGAAGGTCAATACGCCCATCGCGGTGCTGGTCGAGGCGGGCGAAACCGTGCCAGTTTCACCCCCTGCCCCTGCCCCTGCCCCAGCGACCGCCGCCCCGGCCGCGCCCTCGGCCCCCGCTCCTGTTGTCGCTGCTGCGGTCCCCGCCGCGCCGGTCGCAGTGGTTTCCAAAGCATCGGCCGACTGGCCCGAAGGCACGCCGATGAAGACGATGACCGTGCGCGAGGCCCTGCGCGAGGCGATGGCCGAAGAGATGCGCGCCAACCCCAACGTCCTGCTGATGGGCGAGGAAGTGGGCGAGTATCAGGGCGCCTACAAGATCAGCCAGGGTTTGCTGGACGAGTTCGGCCCCAAGCGCATCATCGACACGCCGATCACCGAGATCGGCTTTACCGGGATCGCGGTCGGCGCGGCCTGGGGCGGACTGCGCCCGATTGTCGAATTCATGACCTTCAACTTCGCCATGCAGGCGATCGACCATATCATCAACTCGGCCGCCAAGACGAACTACATGTCCGGCGGGCAGTTGGGCTGTCCGATCGTCTTTCGCGGCACCAATGGCGCGGCGGCGCGCGTGGCGGCCCAGCACAGTCAGGATTTCGCCGCCTGGTATGCGGCCATCCCGGGTCTGAGGGTGGTGATGCCCTATTCGGCGGCGGATGCGAAGGGCCTGCTCAAACAGGCGATCCGCGATCCGAACCCGGTCGTGTTCCTGGAAAACGAAATCCTCTATGGCCGCGCCTTCGAAGTGCCGGACCTGCCCGATCTCACCATCCCGTTCGGCAAGGCGCGGATCTGGCGCGAAGGCAGCGATGTGACCATCGTGTCGTTCGGCATCGGCATGACCTATGCGCTTGAGGCCGCGGATCAACTGGCCAAGGAGGGGATCAGCGCCGAGGTGATCGACCTGCGCACCCTGCGGCCCATCGACTATGACACGGTGCTGGCCAGCGTGATGAAGACCAACCGCTGCGTGACGGTGGAGGAAGGTTTCCCCGTCGGCTCCATCGGCAACCATCTGTCGGCGACGATCATGGAACGTGCGTTCGATCATCTCGACGCGCCGGTGATCAACTGCGCGGGCAAGGACGTGCCGATGCCCTATGCGGCGAACCTCGAAAAACTCGCCCTGGTGACGACCGCCGATGTGGTCGCCGCCGTCAAGTCCGTCTGCTATCGCTGAGGTGCATCATGGCCATTGAAATTCTCATGCCCGCCCTCTCACCCACGATGGAAGAGGGGACACTGGCCAAATGGCTGGTGAAGGAAGGCGACAAGGTGAAGTCCGGCGACATTCTGGCCGAGATCGAGACCGACAAGGCGACGATGGAGTTCGAAGCCGTCGATGAGGGGGTGGTCGGCAAGATCCTCGTGCCCGAAGGAACCGCCGGCGTGAAGGTCAACACGGCGATTGCCGTTTTGCTTGAAGAGGGAGAAACGGCAGGGACCGCCGCACCAATGAAGGCCGCTGCACCCACCACTGCCCCGGTCGCCGCGCCGACGGCCCCCGCCACCCCTGTCGCGACCGCGCCGGCCAAAGTGGCAGTTCCGGCAGGCAGGCGGGTCATTGCCTCGCCCCTCGCCCGGCGTCTGGCCAGGGAAAAGGGCGTAGACCTGACAACGCTGAGTGGCTCCGGACCACATGGCCGGATCGTCAAGGCGGATGTGGAGGCGGCGCGCCAGACCGCTCCGTCGACCGCTGCTGCGCCCGCCGCATCGCCTGCACCGGCGGCGGCGCCAGCAACGATGCCGACAGGTCCGGCAACGGCAACCGTCCTCAAGATGTATGAGGGCCGGGAATTCACCGAGGTCGCGCTCGACGGCATGCGCCGGACCATCGCCGCGCGCCTGACCGAGGCCAAGCAGACGATTCCGCATTTCTACCTGCGCCGCTCGGTCGAACTGGACAATCTGATGGCCTTCCGCGAGCAGCTGAACAAGGGGCTGGAGGCGCGGGGCGTCAAACTGTCGGTCAATGATTTCGTGATCAAGGCCTGCGCGCTGGCGCTTCAGGCGGTGCCGGACGCCAATGCCGTCTGGGCGGGAGATCGGATCCTGAAGTTGAAGCCCTCCGATGTGGCGGTCGCCGTCGCCATCGAGGGCGGGCTTTTCACGCCGGTTCTGAAAGATGCGGACAAGAAGACGCTGTCGGCTTTGTCGGAGGAAATGAAAGACCTCGCCGCGCGTGCGAAGACGAAGAAACTCGCCCCGCATGAATATCAGGGCGGCAGCTTCGCGATTTCAAACCTGGGCATGATGGGGATTGAAAACTTCGACGCCGTGATCAACCCGCCGCATGGCGCGATCCTGGCCGTCGGGGCAGGCCTGAAAAAGCCGATCGTCAGGGCAGATGGCTCGGTCGGCGTCGCGACTGTGATGTCGATGACCCTTTCCGTCGACCATCGGGTGATCGACGGCGCGCTTGGGGCCAAGCTGCTGGAGCAGATCGTGAGCAATCTGGAAAGTCCGATCGCCATGCTGGCCTGAAGAAAGGCCGGGGGGCACGCCCCGGCCTTTCTCCCGCAAGTCTCGGATATTTACTCGAAGAACCGCTGATCCATGTTCAGCGAGGGCTGCTCGCACCCCGCCTCGCCCACCACATGCGCGGGCACACCCGCGACGGTCTTGCAAGGCGGCACGTCCTGCAGGACCACCGACCCCGCCGCGATGCGCGAGCAATAGCCAACGGAAAGATTGCCGAGGATCTTGGCCCCCGCGCCGATCAGCACGCCATTGCCGATCTTCGGATGACGGTCGCCGTCTTCTTTGCCGGTCCCGCCGAGCGTGACCGAATGCAGCATCGACACATTGTCGCCAACGACCGCGGTTTCACCGATGACGATGGAATGGGCGTGGTCGATCATCACTCCTTTGCCAATCCTCGCATTCGGGTGAATATCGACGCCGAACACCTCACTGACCCGCGTCTGAACGAAGTAGGCGAGGTCACGCCGCCCGGTTTTCCACAGCCAATGACCGATACGATAGGCCTGGATCGCCTGATACCCCTTGAAGAAGAGGATCGGCTGCAAAAAGCGATGGCATGCGGGGTCGCGATCATAGACCGCAACACAATCCGCACGTGCAGCCTGCCCAAGTTCGGGGTCAGCCGCATAAGCATCATCAGCAATTTCGCGCAAAAGCTGTTCGCTCATCTCGCCTGATGCAAGCTTCAGCGAGAACCGATAACCCAGCGCCCGTTCAAGTGTTGCATGATGCAATATGCCCGAATGAAAGAACCCGCCCAAAAGCGGTTCATCCATGACGGCTGCACGTGCCTCTTCGCAGATATGCGTCCAGACCGGGTCAACCTGAGCCATTTTCAATCTGGTGTCGGGCATCAGCGCCTCCTGCTTCAGTCCCTACACAGTAGCAGATAAGTGCCCGATTGGAAATCAGAAGGGGCGATCACAACATTCTCTTTTGTTCGCGCCGCCATTCCAGCAGCCCACTAAGGACCGCAAGCTTCGCCTCCAGAAATCCGTCCGCCGCAAGCGAAGGTTCAGGCGGCAAAGAAAAATGTATGCCAATGTAGCCCGCGACCGATCCGTCGCCCCAGACCGCGTGCGTTTTCCCCAGTCGCTTCCTGTATCGGTCTGCCGCATCGGCAAAATACAGGATGTCGGCGAGTTGAGGGCGGCGGCCTTCCTCCGGCAAGCGCCACAGCAAACACGCCGCCATAACCAGGTCAGCATGACAAAACGGGCGCAAATCAAAGGTCCGGCAGGGTTATCTCGAAGTAATGCACGGCAATGCGTACTGTGCCGCCGGTGAAATTTCCGCCCGTCGCATCAAGTTGCATCGGCGTTGCGCTATAAAAAGCCGTAGGTTGCCCCAGAACGCCCCGCGCGAATGCGTTCGCGGCCAGTCCCAGGCCGCTTCCGTATCGCCCCACCGCGCCGGGATTGCCAAGCTGCCAGCTGGTCAGAGTACCTGTGAGGTCATTCACGACCCGCGCCGTCGCCCCGACAACGACCGCATTGGCAGGGATGACCGCGGCCGTGACCGATACGGCACCAGCCGCAATCACATGATCAATCTGAGCGACCTTCAGGGCCATCCCGGCATTCTTCTGCGAAAGCGTAACCAGACCCGGTCGCCAGTTCGCGCCATCGTGCAGCGCCTGCACGCCCTCGTCCTGGATAAACGCCCGCCAACCCCGTTTCGGCATCACGAAGTCCCAGCCACCATTTCGGGCGATGGCAAGTCTGCCGTCCTGGCCCGACCACTCGTTGACCGCACCGATTGGCACGACCCACGCCTGTCCCTCGGACAAGACGACGGGCGGAGTGGTTATGGCCTGCGACTGGATCGACAGCATGACCAGCCCATCAAGCCGTGAAAAAGCCTCGTTCACCGTCACATGTTTTTGTGCCTGTGCCGCCTGAACCAGCGGAAGTCCCAATTGCACGGTGTCAGTCATTGATCGTCATCCTTGTAAAAGGTCCGGCGCCGTAAGCATCGGAGAGTTGTGCCACCTCGATGGAAAAGCTCAGCCCGGCCAGGCCGTCTGCAATCTTCTGGGTTTGTGCATAGGTCCAGTTCGGCGCGCCCGTGATGACTTCCCGTATCACGCCGCCACCTCGCGACACCCTCACCAGATAGATTTCGCGCAGTTCGCCCAACGGAACCTCAAGGCCGGACCAGCTGTCGCCATCCGTTCGTGCCCGCCTTACCCAGTCGACAAGACAATCACCCGAAGCCCCCCTCCGCGCCCGCAAGTGGCAGACGGAATAGGGGCGCAGGCCCGCGCCGGAAAATGCCTCGATCACATGGGTGTAGGACGGATCGTCGTATGACCGCTCTGCCGGACCTATCCTGTAGTGTCGTGCCAGATCCCGTTCGGCCAACTGAATTGCTATCTGCTTCGGCGCTCCGTTCATGAACACGACAACGCTGCCAGCGGGCCATGAGTTCGGAACGAGCGGATCGGTTCCCAACTGCCCGCGCAACCGCATCGACAGATCAAACGTGTCAGGCGCAACCAAGACCGCGTCTCGAAACTGGAACAATTCCCAGTTGCTCGGCCTGCCATCGCCAATAGCCATCAAGTTGCCCCCGTTCAAAACCTGATCGGCCCCGACCGAGGATAGCGCTCCGCCCGTGACCCTGACCCTGAGCGGGGTGCCGCGATCCCAGACCCCATGCCGCGCCCAATCGAGCGTCGATTGCGTCTGCCCGATGATCGCTCGTGCCGCGACCTGCGAGTTCAGCCGATAACCCGCATCCTGATCGGACGAATAGACGGCGATACTTCCCGGCCAAGGCACCGCCGTCGCCGCCAGATGCGGCGCATGGGGCACTTCCTGTCCCGTCATCAACGGCAGATCAAGCAGAACGGACGTTACCGGCACCGGCGCGGCAAAGGCCCGTGGCGTCACGCGCTCCTCCGCTTCGTCGGAAGGCTCATAGATCGCCGGTTCGACCCGCACCGCTTCGATGGCCAGCGCGCCCGCGCGCTCGATCCGGTCAATGCGGTAGGTGCCCCTCGGCCCGTCGGACACCCGAAGCACATCGCCCGCCCCGAGATATCCGAGCGAGGGGGGCAGGTTAAGCCTCGCACCATCCCGCGCCACGCGGGCTTCTGTCAGCCAGCGCTCGACTGTGCGCTGCCCCTCTGCGCGCGTCATGGACAGGGCCAATTCGGAATGATTCACGCTCCCCGTATCATCACCCGGAAAGATCGCCTCGACGGCACGGGTCTCATAATCGCCCTCCGCCTCGACAAACGAGAGCCGCACTCGCCCCGCGATTTCCGCGTCCATCGCTCGCTGCGTTACAAGAAACCCCGCTCCTTCATCGTCGGTGGCAAGTTCTCCGGCCCTGATCACTGTGTCGACCCGCCCGTCTCGCATCCGAAAAACCAGTGTCCCGTCGCGCTCCAGCGCTTCGAACCCGTATGCGATCATCAGCGGCTGCAGGGCCTGTCGTGCCGTGCCATTGTCTGCGACGACGTATCCTCGAACCAACCCGTGCAGCCCCGAGACATCGATATCCAGAAGGCCAGCCGTCGCACATATTTCGGCCACGACGCTTGCCAGCGGTTGGGCGGTCGTGCGCCCACTCAACCAATGCCCGCGCTGATAGTTCGGACCATCGGCCCAAACTGCGCTGTTGGCGGGGAAATAGGGGAAAGGCCGCGTATCCCAGGCCCAGACATGAGCACGGTCCATGTTGATCATCGGGCCGTCATACACGTCCGACACCGGATTATGTGTCGTGTCGCGCCAGTAGTCGGTCATCGCCCGCAGATACTGCATCTGGATCAGGTCGTCCCGGCGTCCGTTCGAATAGCGCGGCAACACCGATTCCGATGATTTCGGGTCCAGAAACTTGTTCGGCTCGTTCGTGCCCTTGTCGATTGCCGCGCAGCCAAACTCGGTGAACCAGATAGGCTTGGAGCGTGGCACCCAACTGGTCGGGACAGGCTGTCTGATGCCATTGAGCCGATCATGATGGGCATTCTCCCACCAACCCCTGAAATCCTTCAGCCGCCAGACCCAGGGCTCCCCATATGCTCCATCAGTGATCGGCGCGCGGATTTGTGCCGCGCGCTCCTCGGGCGATCCGTAGAACCAGTCGAAATACTCGCCACCCTCGATGTTCGATTTCAGATACTGAAGATTGTGGATCGCCCCCCAATCAGCATCTGCATGTCCCTCGCCATCCCTCCAGTCGGACAGGGGCAGATAATTGTCGATACCGATGAAATCGACATTTGGGTCCGCCCAAAGCGGGTCGAGGTGAAAATACAGATTCCCCGCCCCATCGTCGTAGTTGGCATATTCCGACCAGTCCGCCGCATAGGTGATCTTTGCCGCTGGCAGGATCGCTCGAACGTCCGCGGCAAGCCGTCGCAGTTCCGCAACTGCCGGGAAACTGTCTCCGGCACCGCGGATCTGTGTCAGCCCCCGCAATTCGGATCCGATGCAGAAAGCCTCCACGCCACCAGCCGCCGCGCAAAGCTTTGCATAGTGCAAAATGAAGCGACGATAGGACCACTCGGTCGGGCCACTGTAGGCAACTTGCCCAGCTTGCAGGGTGAAATGCGCGGGTTGTGCCGCGCCGAAGAAGGCTTGCACCTGAGAGGTCGCGGCATTCGTCCGATCCGGCGAGCCCGAACGCCCCGGCGCCACCGACAGGGTGATGCGGCCGCGCCAGGGCAAATGCGGTTGACCGGCGTCCCCCGTCCATGGATCGGGCAGCCCGTTGCCCGAAAGTTGATCCATCAGCACGAAGGGATAAAACATCACCGCCTTGCCCTGGACGCGCAAAGCCGCGATTGCTTCCACCACGGAACTGTCAGACGGCGTGCCTCCATAGACAGGCCTTCCAGAAACGCGCACGACCTCATCAGCAGTTGCCCGCCCTATGCCGCCCGCCCGCCAGGGCAACGGAACGCCATCAACGTTGCGGTCCTCCACCTTCGGCTTGACGGTGCAGGCGCTGGCACGCAAATCGCTGCCAAACCAGCTGACCACCAACGACGCAGATTGACAGGCCGGCAGCTCCTCATCCAGCGCCTGCAGGGCGACCGACAGGTCCGTCCTGCCTTGTGGCGTATGAATGTTGGCCGAGACGTTCCGCCCGAGACTGCGCGGATAGTGTACGGGCGTGCTCGCCAATGCATATTCTCCGGTTCCCGGGATCAGGGCAACGCCACTGATGCCACGCGTAAGATCGGGCACCGTCTCGATAGCAGAACCCTGCGCGGGCCGGATCACTTCGAATGAAAATTGCGGCACCCGGTTTCCGAAGGGACCCAAATCGAGGTTCTCCAGAACCACGTAGGCAGTTCCCCGGTAAGCCGGAACATTGCCCGCGCCCTCAATCGCCTCGATCTTGGGATCGGGCTGCTGGGTTGCGGTCCCGGCGTAGACTCGCAGATTCAAGGTTTGAGGCGCAACCTCGACCCCATCGGCCCAGACACGCCCGACCCGCGTTATCACGCCTTCGCAAAGTGCAAGCGCGAGGCTGACCGAATAGGAATATTCCGTCACCGTGGTCTTTGGCTGCGGCGCACCCTTGCCGCCGCCACTTTCGGTGACGTTCGTTTCTTCAAGAAACCGCGACGCCCAGATCACTTGCCCGGCCAGACGCATGCGTCCCCAGACCTGCCCGACTGGTGCGCCTTCGCTTGCCCCGGTCAGGCGAAACCGGTCGATCTTGCCGGTCTCGACGGCCTGTGACCCGGTGCCCATCAGCCTCTGGTCGATCGCCCGACCAACGGTAGCGCCGATGGCACGCCCGATGACCGCACCCGACAGGCCCAAAACGGTGCCACCGAACCCGCCGCCGATGGCAGCGCCTGCGGCGGACAAGAGGATCGTGGCCATTCGGAAAACTCCATCAGGGAAATGAAAACCGCGCGACAACGCGGCGCAACCAGGGATCGGAGAACGGGCTTTCCCGAACGCCGTGCCCGCTGTAGGCATGAATGAACGCGGGATCGGCGCCGACTCTCGCCACCAACCCAAGGTGCTTTGCGACCGATCCTTCGCGCATCCGGAACAATACGACTTGCCCTGCGGCCAGAGACTCCGCCGCGCCGCAAGGATGCAGATGCCGCAACGCCGCCTGCCACAGGCGTTCCTCTCCGCCCGGTTCAGACCAATCAGCCGTGTAGGCCGGAACATCCTCTGGCTCCCGGCCATAAAGGTCGCGCCAGACTCCTCGCAGCAAACCCAGACAGTCGGTTCCCGCACCCCTCACCGACCCCTGATGGCAATAGGGCGTGCCGATCCACCGGCGAGCGATCGAGACAATCTCATCTGATGCGACGGTCATCCCTGCAAACTTCCTCCGTCATTGACACCGGACCTCGCCGGGAAGGACATGAGCCAGTCCTCGCCGGGAATGGACGGGAACCCCCGAAAGTTGACGAAATTCGCGAACTTGATCTGGCAGGTGTCCTTCCGCTTGTCGCAACCCGCTTCCAGCCGGACCATGTCACCCGCCCGTGGCTCGACGCCAAGCGCCTGCCACAATTCGACCTGACGCGCACCTGATAGTGCAAGGCGATCGTTCTTGATCATCCCGACAAGTCCGGCGGCCAGGCCGCTCAAAACCCGAAAACGCCCCTTTTCAAAGAACCGGTCATCATAGCCCGGCACAGCTGCAAAATCGAAAACCCTTGCACCCGCAACCTTTTCGACAGTTCGCTCATCGCTGTAGCCCGGCTGGTTCAGATCAAAGCCGCAAGCCCCGTCACCCAGAACAGCGGAACAGCGCGCCTGATAAATGCGCCCCGTTGGCTGGTTCAGAACCTCCGAAAGGCCCCGCAACTCCGCCGTGAATGATCCACCGGATCGCGTGATCTCTCCCAGCGTGCCGCGAAACTGCAACGCCCGCAGTTCAGTATCAGCCCAATTGACAAGCCAGCCCCTGACCTCCGCGCCATCATAACGACCCGCCAGAATGTCCTCTTCATTGATGGCGTCCGATCGCAGCACACCGAACGCCTCGCTGTTGTCGACCGAAAGCCCGGTCCCCATCTGCAACGCCTTGGCCGTCAGCCCGGTATCGGCGCGAAAAATCACCCCGCCGAACTCCAGATCCCGGTCGTGATCGGTAAAGCCCATCACCCGGCCATCCCTGCGCGTCAACGCGAATGCCCGCGCCAGGGTGGTCGTGCCGGACGCCAGATGCGCCTTCAGTTCCGGCGAGTAGTTCACAACCGCACCTCCACCACCGGAACCTGTGGCACATCGCCTGCCTGAAAGGACGCGACCGACACCTGAATGCGGTCCGTGTCGAACCGCACGGGCACGTCGAACTCGAACCCCGCCGTCACCTGCTCACCCGCAGCGGGCGGGGTCAGAAACGTGATGGTTCCGTCGGCCCCGTCGACCTGGTAGTGCAACCCTTCCTGCACCTCGTCCCCCTGCAGCCCTACCCGCACGGTTCCCTGAACCGGTTTCGTGATGCGCCGCACCTGTGAGGAAGGACCGGAGCGATAGGTCTTCTGCAGCGTGAATGCTGCTTTCACCCCGTCGCCAACACCGATCAGCTGATCGCCATATCCGACGATTGCCGAGGAGCGGCAGCTCTTGTAGTCTGCCCAGTCCCTCCAGCGGAAGGCGTGCAACTGACCCTGACGCGCCTCGAAGAAGGCGATCAACTCCTCGATGTCGTCCAGACTGCGCAGACTGACCCCCGCGTCATACCGGCGCCGTGCTTCCGCCCACGGGGTGTTGCGCTCCTCAAATCCGTTGGCAAGCGTAACGACCTCGGTTCTCCGCTCCGGCCCGCCGACCGAGCCAAAGGAGAAATTTGCGGGAAACCGCACTTCGTGAAAAGCCATACTTCCCTCACCTGTTTCTGTCGCCGCGTGCCAGCGCCCGTGCCATCTGCGCCGCTATCTGGCTTTGACTGCGTTCAAATCCCTTCACATCAGGCGTCGTGACATTGACAGTCACATTGACCGCCCTTGCCCCCGCGCCAGAGGTCTGAACCCCGAGCCGCCCGTCCGCACCGCGTGCCAGCGGCATGATTGCCTCGGGTCCGGCTTCGCCCATCAGACCTCGTCCACCGCGCATGGGGAACATGGTGGGCTGGCTGACAACGCCGCCGCGCGCGAAGGGCATCACGCGCCCCTGCGCGAAGCCTGCCCCGTTCGCGAACGGGAAAATCCCGCTCAACATCCCGTTCATCCCCTGGGCAATTGCGCCGCCGACCGCATTCTGGATCGGTCGCATGGCCACGTTGTAGACATTGTCGATGATCGACTGGCCAACCGACTTCAGCGCGTCCGACAGTTTCATCCCGTCAAAGATCAGCCCGTCGAAGGCCGACCGCAGCCCGCGCCCAATTCCCAGAGACAATGTGTTCACCTCGCGCGAGGTGAAGGTCATGCTGTCCTTCATGCGGACCAGCTCATTGTCGAAGGCTGCCGCCATCGCCTGCGCGCCACCAAGCGACTGCTCCAGCGCGGCAACCTGCGCGGCCAGTCCGTCGATGCCGTCGTTGCCGAAACCTCTATCTTCCGCCATCGTTCCTCTCACTTTCGCAATCCGGCCAGGCCGCACGCAAAGCATCAAGTTGGGTCCGCCCCATGGGTCTTGCTTCCACCCGGTCGCCCAACATCAGCCACAGCTCCGACGGCGTCAGCTTCCAGAACTCGTCCGGCATCAGGCGCAACCCTGAAAATCCCGCCTGCATCAGCCCCGGCCAATCAAGCTTTCGTGCCGTCACCCCTGCACCCCCGTCACCGCAAACGCCCGCGCGAGCAATTCGGCTGCAGCCCGAACAGCAGCCATCGGGCCACCTTCGATTTCCGCCAAACGCAGGTCTTCCGCCGTGCCGCGCCAGCCGCCGCCACGCAACCCCGCGACCAGCACAAGGATCACATCCCGCGCCGACATCCGCCCGCTCTCGAACCGTTCGGCAATTTCCATGAGCGAACCAGCCTCCAGACCGGCCTCAAGTTCCGCCAGCGCGCCCAATGTCAGCTTCGCCACCAGCGGCGCTCCGTCCAGCGTCACCGCAACTTCTCCGGCCCAGGGATTTACCATCAGATCGCCGTGAAGGTCAGGACGCCGGCCGAAGCAAGGCTCAGTTCATAGGTCGCCTCGCCATTGTAACTGCCCGCATATTCGATCGCGGTAATCTGGAACGGCCCCTCCACGATGCCGAAATCCGGAATGATCACCTGAAAGCTCTCAACCGTTCCGGCGAAGAATATCTGCCGTGCCCGGTCGTCGGTGTTGGCATCCACAAAGACACCCGACCCGGATACACTCGCCGACCGCACCCCCGCGCCCGAAAGAAGCTCGCGCCAGCCGCCCTGACTTTCCAGGCTGGTGACATCGACCGTTTCGGCGTTGAAGCTGATCCGTGTCGCTCTCAGGCCGGCAATCGTGGCAAATGCCCCGCCACCGGTCAGGTCGAGTTTGATCAGCAGATCCTTGCCGTTCTGCGCAACCATGTCATTTCTCCGATTTGTGATAGATTTGACCAGGCTCACGCTGTTCTGGTCGACTGTCCGTGCGGCTGGTGAAAATCATGACTAGTCCTCTACCCGTGCGCGAAAAAGCAGGTCGATGCGGCGCACGTCTGCCTCCTCTACCCGCCGCGCCCGGCCACGCAGAAACCACAGCCCCACCAATCGGCCTCGAGCCATGATCAATGTCGCACCGGTCAGTGCGTCCGACACCGCCGCCGCCACGGACTTTGCATTCTGAAAACCCGCTTCGTCCGTGACGACGGAGACGGAGAATTCGTGAAACGCCCCCCGCACCGCCTGGGCCGAAGCATCGCGCACAACCTCCGGCCCGATGGAGACATAGGTGCCAACCGCGGTGCCAGGTGGCACGGCGTCATAGATCGCGCCGCCGACAAGTGCTTCCAGCGCCGTATCCGCCATCAACCGCTGATAGATCGCCGCCTGCAGGGCTGCCGCCACACCATAACTCATGACAGCACCTCCTCGGTCGCATAACAGGTCAGATAGTGGCCCGCCGCATCACCCTCGGTCACGGCGGTGATCCGCAAAAGCCGCGCCCCGTCCCGAAAGCGCTGTTCTGGCCGCGGCCGCGACGGCGCACCATGCGGCGCGCCCCGCACCGTGACCCGGAAACTGACGGCAGAGACGGTGACGGACTCCCCCGCCCGCTCCCGCCCGGTGACCGGCTCAACCGCCGCCCAGAGCGTGCCTTTCGCGACCCAGACCAGGCTGAACCCGCCGGCACCGTCCGGCACTCCTTGGGGCTCCTCCAGAACCAGCTTGCGTGTCAGACTCGGCGCTCTCATGCCGCGCCTCCGCCCAGCACCCGCACCGTGCGCCAGCGCTCGATCAGCGCCATCACCCCGAACGGCAACGCCGTCGACCGTTCGCCCCCTTCGTGGCGGTTCTCATGGAACTGTGCCGCCAGCAGGAACACCGCCTGCGCAAGATCGACCGGCACGTCACTCCAGGCCGGGCCGAACCCTGCGGTGAACAGCACCTCAACCGTCCCGTCCGACGGAACCGATGGCAGTGCCACCCCGGCGCCCACAAGTCGCGGGCGGTGACTGTCCTTGCGCAGCCGGTAAGCCGTGGGCGCGATCACGTTCGGCACACCGGTCCCATCCCTGACCGTCACCGACAAGACAGCGCCGACCGGCGCGACCGGGATCGCCTGCGCCTCGCCATCCCGCCAGCCGTTCAACGTCAGAAGGAAGTCCCGCGCGATCAGCGCCTTGCCGATCCGCCCCTCGATTGCCGCCAGCGCCGCCCTGAGATACCCTTCGGCCAGCGCATCCTGCACCCCATCGTCCGCGAACCCGGTTCCCAGCCGCAGATGGTCCTTGAATTCCTGAATGGGCAGCGCCGTCGCGGGCACCGTCGTCTGCTCTGTCAGCACCATGGTTTTCTCCGGTTTCGATCTTGTCCGTCCTCCAGACGGGCGCGGGCCGGCCCAACATTGCTCGGACGGAGGGAGCAGCTAGACAATGAAAGACAGGGCCCGCGCCCTGGGCGGGTCTCCCCGCCCATTCGCACGATCAGGAAGTTGCGAACTTCAGCAGTTTGACCGCGTTGAAGTCGGTCACATCGCCCCCCACGCGCTTGGACGCGTAGAAGAGGACATTCGGCTTGGCCGAGAAGGGATCGCGCAGAATGCGCAGATCCGGGCGTTCGGCCACCGTATAGCCCGCGTGGAAGTCACCGAACGCAATGGCGTAGGCGTTGGCTCCGATATCAGGCATGTCCTCGGCAACCAGCACCGGATATCCCATCAGCCGCGACGGCTCGCCCAGCGCCAGCCCGTCGGACCACATGAAGCGGCCATCGGCGTCCTTCATCTTGCGCACGGCTCCGGCGGTCTTGGAGTTCATCAGGAAAGTGCCGTTGGCGCGATATTCCGCGCCCAGCGCATAGACCAGATCGACAATCGAATCCGATGCGTTGGTCGCCGCGAAGTCTGCCGCCGCACCGGTCGGGATATAGCCGAGCTGGCCCCAGACCCACGATCCGTTGTCGATCTTGTTGTAGTTCAGAAAGCCCTTGGGCTTGTCCAGGCCATCGCCATTGATGAAGGCGGCGGCCTCCGAACGGGCGAACTTGTTCGCGATCCGCTCCGCCAGCCAGCCTTCGACATCGAAGGCCGCATCATCCAGCAGGCGCTGGCTGGCCTTCGGCAGGGCGGCCAGTTCATGCAGCTTGATCGAAATGCGCTCCAGCGTCGGCGTCGTGGTTTCGCCGAAGGCCGCCAGTTCGGTCGCCCAGCCCGAGCCAAGGTCGGTCCGGTCGATCACGACATCAAAAGAACCGCTTTCCACGTTGACGACATTCGCCACCGCCCGGACCGAAACCGCCGAGCGCAGCACACCCTGGATACGCTCCGCCATCTCCGGGTTGATCAGATAGCCGCCATCGGCGCTGACGGCAGTGTTCATCGCCTTGGCCTCAAGGCTCAACCCGCGCAGGCCGTCATCCTCGCCCGAGCGCAGATAGGCCCCGATCGCCTTCTTGTGCACCGGCTCCTCGTGATGAGCCGCAGAAAGCACCGGGCGCCCGGTCGCATAAGATTTCCGATCCAGCATGGTCAGTCGCTCTTCCTGTTGTTGAAACTTCGATTTCAGATCGTCCTGAAAGCCATTGAATTCACGAATGAATGTAGAAAATGCGGCCTTCACGTCCTGGGCCGGAGCATCGGACAAGCCTTCCCCGGCCCGAGAGTTCCCCTCGGTTTTCGTCATACCCATCACCTCAAGTCAGGGGTTGCGTTCAGCCGGGCCTAAAGCCCCGCCAACCTCCGGCGCGCGTCCGCAACGGCCGCCGCCAGTTCCCGCAGGTCTTGCGCCAGGGTGGCATCCGCCTTGGCTCCGACCCGCGCCTGCGGAAGCATCGGGAAAGTCACCAGCGACACTTCCCAAAGCTCCACCTCACGAAGAAGCCGCTGCCCCTTCGCATCCTTCTCCGCCGTGATCGTGCGATAGCCGATGGACAGACCGTCAATCGCCCCCGCCGCAATCAGCGCCGCAGCCTCCCGGCCCTTTTCCACTTCGGCAAGGATCCGGCCCCGGACCCACAGCCCCCTGCCATCCTCGCGGATCTCATCCCAGACCCCGATTGGCTGGGCCGGATCATGCTGCCACAGCATCTTGACCTGCCGCCCGTCGGCGCGCAGCCGATCGAGCGACTTCCGGTAAGCCCCGGACAGGACCACATCGCCGCCCTGATCCGTCACCCCGAACAGGGATGCATAGCCCGCGATCCTGCAGCCCTCCTCAACCGTCACAGCTTCGCCCAGCCGGCAGAATTTCATCTCCAGCCCGTAGTTCCAGTCCGCCATCTTCGGCCCCTATTTCGGAGTGAACTGCAAAATCGACTGCACCGCCTGGCTCAGGATCACGCCGACGACGCCAAAAACCGTCATCCACAAGCGTTTTTCCACACCGAGAATCATCGCCTCGATCCGTTCCAGCCGCCGCTCGACCGTCTCGAACTGCAAGGACATGATCTTCTCGGTCGTCTCGAACCGGTGTTCATGGGCACATTCGAACGGCTCTTTCAGATAGCGCGACCCCACGCCCGGCCCCGCCATTTCAGCCCTCGTCCGTCAGGCGCGGCAAGCCCAGCAACCCGCGCTTTTCGGCATCCGTCAGGAAAGTGGCCTCCCCCACCCGCTTCCACTGCTGATCCCGCTCCACCGCCAGCGCCGGCACCTGGTCCAGATCGGGACGCAGTTCCACCTGCTCGCCGAGGTGTGTCGACAGCCAGTAACTCACCGCCGCCGTCACCCGCGTGGCCAGGGGCAGCACCGTCAGCCGATAGAAAGCCCGGTTGGCCTCCTGATAATTGGCGTAGGTCGCGTCCCCGGACACGCCCAACAACATCGGCGGCACGCCGAAGGCCACCGCGATCTCCCGCGCCGCCGCCTCCTTGGTCTTCTGGAACTCCATGTCACTGGGGCTGAAGCCCATGGGCTTCCAGTCCAGCCCCCCCTCCAACAGCATCGGCCGGCCGGCATTGCGCGCACCCTGATGATGCATCTCCATCTCGCTCACCAGCCGGTCATACTGGTCGGGCGCCAGCTGCCCCTGCCCGTCCACGCCCTTGTAGACGATGGCCCCCGATGGCCGCGCGGCATTGTCCAGCAGCGCCTTCGACCAGGCACTGGCCGAATTATGCACATCGACCGCCACCGCCGCCGCCTGCATCGGCGACAGGCCATAATGGTCATCCTGCGGGTGAAAACTCTTGATATGGCAGATCGGATCCACCGGCCCGGTCATGTCGAAGCGATGCTTGCGGCCCGCCACCACATAATCATAGGCCACCGGCCAGCCATCGGCGCCCGGCACCATGTTCATCCGGTCCGACCGCAGCACATGCAGCTCGACCGGCAGGCCCTGATCGCCCACCGCCTCCAGATAGCCATTCCCGCTGAGCAGAAGCTGGCCATAGAGCGCCTCGAACAGCTCCGCCCGCCCCTGGCCCGGATTGGGTCTTTGGATCAGTTCCAGAAGCGGATGCAGATCGTAGCGCCGATCGCCATCCTGACAGATCAGCGGCAAGGCTGCCGCCGCCTCCGCAATCAGCTTGACGGCGCGAAAGCCGACGGGATTGCCGGAAAAGCCGGTTTTGGTCAGGCTGACCACATCACGCGGGCTCCAGGCCACGCGGCCCGACGATCCCCAGCTGATCGCCCGGCCCGTCGCCGATGCCTTGACCTCAGGCACATTTTCGCCGCGTCGGAAGAAACTCCAACCCATACCGTTCTCCATCATCGCTGAGGGTCCGACCAGGTGCCCTGCACCTTCAGTCCGGCCCATATATCCCTGCCGGAGGCTCCAGCGCGCCCTGAGCGCGCCTAGATCCCCCGGACCTGCGGCACCGGCTGCACCCGGGCCGCGTCGATCATCAGATCGGTCAGCGCCCAGACCAGCGCATCCACCCGGTCCGGACTTCCCTTGCCCTGATAACCCGTGCGCGACATCCGGCACATCTGATCCTCCAGCGCCCCAAGACCGCGAACGTGACTGACGCGTCCCTGTTCATAAAGCGCCGCGACCGGCTCTGCCCGCGCCGCCTTGTTGGTCGTCGCCGACACTTTCGTGACCGGCAGATAGGCATCGACGCTGCGCATCAGACTTTCCACCAGCGCACCGCCCTGATTGACCTCGGCCACCACCCGGCTCGCCCCATGCCGGTGATAGGCGGCGGCAACGGCTTCGGCCCATTTCTGCGGCGATCCGCCCGAAACGCTGGCATCCTCCAGGACCCAGGCCCGCCAGTCCCTCGGCGGCCCCTCCGTCACCGCGCCCACAACCACCACCCCGCACTCATCTGCGCCGGGTTTGCCCGATACGGACGGGTCAACACCCACGACGACCCGGCTAAGCCGCTCCGGCCGCTCGCCACGCGCCGCCTCGATCATGCCGCTGGTCCAGAGCGCACCTTCGACATCCTCGAGCAGTTCACCCGCCAGTTCCTGACGACCAAGCCGCGTGCCCGCGTAACGCGCCTTCACCTCCTCCAGGAACGAAGCCGCCAGATAGGCCTTGTTCGCCTCGGTCGGCGCATGGGTCACGACGGTCGAGGGATTCTTCAGAATCGCCTTCAACACGCTGACATTCTTGGGCGTCGTGGTGACCACCTGCCGGGGATGATCCCCAAGCCGCAGCGCAAACTGCAGCATGTCCCAGGTGTCTTCCGCCTTCCTCCACTTGGCCAGCTCATCGACCCAGGCCGCATCGAACTGCGGCCCCCGCAGGCTTTCCGGCTCATGCGCCGAAAAGACCTGCGCCACCGCACCGTTCGGCCAGACCAGCCGCTTGCGACCTGCCTCCCACACCGGCATCCGGTCGGGCGGCGAACAGGCCAGAATCCCGCTTTCGCCGAAAACCATCACCTCGCGTACCTGCTCGATCGTCTCGCCAACCAATGCCACGCGCCGCGCCGCGCCCTCATCGCGCGGTCGTGATCCTTCAACCTGCGCCCTCACCCACTCCGCCCCGGCGCGGGTCTTGCCCGCGCCGCGCCCGCCCATGATCACCCAGGTCTTCCACACACCCTCCGGCGGCATCTGGTGCGGCAAGGCCCAGAACTCGAAAAGCCAGGGCAGCGCCATCAGCGCCGCCTCGCTCAGGCCACTCAGAAACTCCTCAATCACCTCCGGCGTCGCGCAGGCAAGCCAGGCGGCGGCAGATCTCATCTCGGGCCGCCTCGAAATCGAGGGCATAGCCAATGACGCATCCGGCTTCTTCCTTGTGAAGTTTTGCAACCCTTGCCCTTTCCTCAAGCACCAGCAACAGCGCCTGCCGCATGTCCTTGGCGGCCTGCGTCGTGCTTTTCACATCCAACTCGCCCGATTTGATCCGGCGGATCACGGCCCGAACCTCGTCCGCGATCTCGTCATAAAGTTCCTCTGCCGCCGTCACCTGCGACTTCGGCCCCGGTTCTGCGCCCGTAAACCTTACTGTCATTAAGCCCCGCGCCCGCTAGTGCCTGTCCGCACGAGCGAAATGAAAAAGCGGCGTCCGGGTTACCCCCGCGCCGCTCGCCCACTTCTTCTAGCATGTCCGAAGGTATACTTTGGATCGTTCGCCAAGTCAAGATAAAACCATTTTTCCTCAATGGCTTACCGAACGATCCGGTAAGGATCTGTTAAGACCCTCGCTCGCCCGGCAGGGTCAGTTGCCCTGCTCCGCCTCGATCGCCCGCCACTTCTCAACGTTCTTGTTATGCTCGGCCAGCGTCTCCGCAAAGACATGCCCGCCCGTCCCGTCAGCAACGAAGAACAGATACTCGGTCTTTTCCGGGTTCAAGGCCGCCTCGATCGCCGATCGGCCCGGATTGGCAATCGGTCCCGGCGGCAGCCCGTCGATCACATAGGTATTGTAAGGCGTGTTCGACCGCAGTTCGCTTCGCCGCAGACCCCGCCCCAGAACGCCCTGTCCCTTGGTCAGCCCATAGATGACCGTCGGATCGGTCTGCAGCTTCATTCCCTGCTCCAGCCGGTTCAGGAAGACGCTCGCCACCCGCGGGCGTTCCTCGGGCACCCCGGTTTCCTTCTCGACGATGGAGGCCATGACCATCGCCTCCTCCGGCGTCTTGTAGGGCAACCCGTCCGCACGCTTGTCCCAAAGCTCGGCCAACGTCGCCGCCTGATTGGCGATCATTTCCGCGACCAGATCGGCCCGCGCCTCCCCGCGGATCACCTCATATTGCTGCGGCGCAAGCGATCCTTCGGCCGGCACATCCTTCAGATCCCCCGTCAGGAAATCCGCGCGGCTCAGCGCGTCGACCACCTGCCAGCTCGTTACCCCCTCGGCCAGCGTGACCTTCAGCCGAACGTCACTGTCTTCGGCATATCTGGCGTAGTCGGCCGGCACACCATCCGCGACCGGATCGAACTTCATCACCTCGGCCAGCTCCTGCGTGGCGGGGTCCAGCTCGCTGACCAGAACATCGGCGCCATTCACGCCGATCCGGTAGTTGACCTCCGTGCCGCAGGTCGATTGGCCGGTGCCGGTGATCGCCCCGACAATCGCCTCCATCGAGGCACCGGCGGGCACAAGATAGGACCCCGCCTTCAGATCGTCGGCGCGGCCGGCATAATCCGCACCGACCTTGAAGATATAGGGCCAGGCCACCGCCCCGCGCCCCGCCAGATCATCGGCGACGCGGCGGAAGTTCGCCCCTTTCTCGACCTTCAGGCAGATCGCCTCCGCCAGCGGGCCGGGGCCGGTATATTGCCCCTTCGCCCACCCGACCAGTGCCGCCAATGTCAGCAGTCCCAGAATGGCGACCGTCAGGAAATTGGCGACAACATGCTTCCACATCAGGTCTTTACCTTACCCAGAACCAGACTGGCATTGGTGCCGCCAAACCCGAATGAATTCGACAGCGCCATGTCGATCTTGCGCTTCACCGCCTTGTTGGGCGCAAGGTCGAGCTTTGGCGCGACCGCCGGATGATCAAGGTTGATCGTCGGCGGCGCGATCTGGTCGCGGATCGCCAGCACGCAGAAAATCGCCTCGACCGCACCGGCCGCGCCCAACAGATGTCCGATGGAGGATTTCGTCGACGACATCGTGGCCTTCGCCGCCGCGTCGCCCAGGAGCCGTTCCACCGCACCGAGCTCGATCGTGTCGGCCATCGTCGACGTGCCATGCGCGTTGATATAGTCGATCTGGCCGGGCGTGATCCCCGCCCGCTTCAGCGCCGCGCTCATGCTGCGGAAGCCGCCATCGCCGTCCTCCGACGGGGCAGTGATGTGATAGGCATCGCCCGACAGGCCGTAACCCAGCACCTCGGCATAGATCTTCGCGCCGCGCGCCTTGGCATGCTCATATTCCTCAAGCACCACGACGCCCGCACCTTCGCCCATCACGAACCCGTCACGGTCCGCGTCATAAGGGCGGCTGGCCTTCTGCGGCTCATCCGCCCGTTTCGTCGACAGCGCCTTGCAGGCATTGAATCCGGCGATCCCGATTTCGCTGATCGGGCTTTCCGCGCCGCCTGCGACCATCACATCGGCATCACCCCACTGGATCAGCCGCGCCGCATCGCCGATGGCATGGGCGCCCGTCGAACAGGCGGTGACGACCGCATGGTTTGGCCCCTTGAACCCGTAGCGGATCGACACCTGGCCGGAGATCAGGTTGATCAGCGCGCCGGGGATGAAGAAGGGCGAAACCCGCTTCGGTCCCTTTTCCTTGATCAGAACCGCCGTTTCGGCGATCGAGTTCAGCCCGCCGATCCCCGACCCGATCATCACGCCGGTGCGCAGGCGGCTTTCCTCGTCCTGCGGCTTCCAGCCCGCATCCTCGACGGCCATCTGCGCGGCGGCCATCCCGTAAAGGATGAAGTCATCGACCTTGCGGCGGTCCTTCGGCTCCATCCACTGATCCGGATTGAAAGTGCCGTCCGTGCCATCGCCGAACGGAATTTCACAGGCATAGGTCGTGACGACGTTCGACGTGTCGAACCGCGTGATCGGCCCGGCGCCCGACTGCCCGGCGATCAGCCGTTTCCAGGTTTCCTCCACCCCGCAAGCCAGCGGCGTTACCATACCCAGACCCGTGACGACCACACGCCTCATTCTGCGCCCTCATTTTCCCGTGCATCAGCGGTTTGATACACGGCAAAGCGCTGAACGGGAAGTGCCGTTCCCTCGGCCGGCGGGCAATCACCGACGGGCCGGGTCAGATGAATTCCGCCACATGCCCGCGCCGCATTCTGCCGAGTTTGAGGGCCTCGCCCAGATCTATGGTCTTGTTGAACAGCGCCCGTCCGACCAGCGCCCCGGAAATATCTCCCAGAAGCTGCAGGCGCGAAATGTCGTCGAGCGACTTCACGATCCCGCTTGCGATCACCGGCACCCTGGTCGACCGCGCAATCGCCTCGATCATGCCAAGCGAGGCATCAGTGCCTGAAACATCTGCGGCGATATCGGTCACGACGATGGCGGCAAAGGGCGTCTCGGCAAATGCCTTGATGAACCCATCGGCCATATAGGCGCTCCGTGCCTTCCAGCCTTCGATCATCACATGCCCTTGCCAGACATCGACAGAAAGAACGATCTGATCGACATGCCGCTCCGCCAGTTCCTTGACCAGATGCGGGTTTTGCGCTGCCAGCGTGCCGACGACGACCCGCCCCGCGCCCCTTTCGATCCATTCCTCCACCCGATCGCGCGACCGGAACCCGCCGCCAAGCTGCACCGGCAGCCCCGCCTCGCGGATGATCCGGGCGACAAGATCGTGGTTGGTGTCCTTGCCGGCCACCGCATCAAGGTCGGTCAGGTGCATCCAGTCCGCACCGGCATGGGCGAACTCGCTTGCCTTGGCGACCGGATCCACATGCCAGACCGACGCCTCCTCGATCTTGCCGCGCGGCAAGCTCACGCAACGCCCGTTCTGAAGTTCGATGGTCGGATAGATGATCATGGCAGTCCTCCCCGCGACGACGATCCGGCGGCGGCCTGCCCGACTGACACAGGGTCCGGCCCGCGCCTCCTGTTCAGAAGTCTAGCGCGGACGTTGAAGAAAGCACGAAAAATCGCCGGGCGGCCGCAACCCCTGCCCCGACCGTCGATCAGCGCCGATCGTCACCCGCAACTTCGCGCCGCAACAGCATGACCCGGTCGCCCCTATCCTCGACCTCGCGCAGCGCGCGGTAGCCCAGCCTCTCGGCGATGGCAAAAGACCCGGCATGGCCAAGTTCGATCATCGCGACGCTGCACCCGCCGAAGCTCTGCGCGTCGAACCAGGCATGGGCCGTCCCCACCGCCTCGCGCCCGTAGCCTTGCCCGTGCGCATCCGTGGCCAGGACCCATCCCGCTTCCGGCACCTCCTCGAAATCCGCGCCAAGGCCACGCACGGCCATGAAAAATCCGCATTGGCCAAGGTACCGCCCGTCCGACCGGCGCGTGATCGCCCATTGACCGAACCCGTCGACCGCCCAGCTTCCGGCGATCCGCAGAAACGCGCCCCAGCTTTCAGACAGGGGCCGGGGCTTTGCGCCGATGTAGCGCACGACCTCCGGCTCCTGCCAGACGGCGGCAAACCCGGCAAAATCCGCCTTGCCCATGCCCCGCGGGACCAGGCGGTCGCTGACCAGTTCCGGTATCCTGTCCATTGCCCGACCGCCTGCCACGCTCAATCACCTGCCCGAAATGCAAACGGCACCCGCGAAGGGTGCCGTCAGCCGTCAGCCGGAAGATGTCTCAGGCCGCAGCCGAGATGAACTTCACCGCATCGCCGAAAGTCTGGATGGTTTCGGCGGCATCGTCGGGAATCTCGATCCCGAATTCTTCCTCGAACGCCATGACCAGTTCGACCGTGTCGAGGCTGTCAGCGCCCAGATCGTCGATGAACGACGCGCCTTCGGTCACCTTGTCCCCCTCGACGCCCAGATGCTCGACGACGATCTTTTTCACGCGATCAGCGATGTCGCTCATGTTCAATCCTCTGCTTTGCGGGATTTCCCCGCTTTTTGGTTTCTCGCTCTGCCGGGCGGCGCTCGCTCCGCCCCAACAACTTTTACCGCGGTGCCCGTATCGGCACCCCGACAAATCCGCGCCGCCTATACCACAGTCTAGACCCGAGGCAAACGCTTTCGCAATGGCCCTTCGCCGCAACTCCGCGCAACCGGCGGACCCTGACAACGGGTCGAATGCGGCCTCACACCATCGCCATGCCGCCGTTCACATGCAGGACCGCTCCGGTGACATAACCGGCCTCCACGCTCGCCAGATAAAGCACCGCAGCCGCAATCTCCGACGGCTCGCCCATGCGGCCAGCCGGCACCTGGGTCAGGATGCGGCCCTTCTGCTCGTCGTTCAGCTTGTCGGTCATCGCCGTGGTGATGAAGCCGGGCGCCACGCAGTTCACCGTGATGTTGCGGCTCGCGACTTCCGCGGCCAACGACTTCGACATGCCCACCATCCCGGCCTTGGAAGCGGCATAATTGCCCTGCCCCGGATTGCCCGTTGCCCCCACGACCGAGGAGATGTTCACGATCCGCCCCCAGCGCGCCTTCATCATGCCGCGCAGGACGCCCCGGCACAGCCGGAAGGTCGAGGTCAGGTTCACATCAATGACCGACTGCCATTCGTCGTCCGACATGCGCATGAACAGATTGTCGCGCGTGATCCCGGCATTGTTCACCAGAATGTCGACCGAACCCAACGCCTCGGCCGCCGCCTTGGGCAAGGCTTCGACGGACGCCGCCTCCGACAGGTTGCAGGGCAGGACGAACGCCCGCTCCCCAAGTTCGGCCTTCAGCGCCGCAAGCGGTTCCAGCCGGGTGCCTGACAGGCCGACCGTCGCGCCGGCACCGTGCAGCGTCCGCGCGATCTCGGCACCGATCCCGCCCGATGCGCCTGTCACCAACGCCGACTTTCCCGTCAGATCGAACATTCCCGCCTCCTTCCGGGATCGGCCGGACCGTCCCATTTTCTGTCCAAAAATATCCCGGGTGGGGTCCGGGGAGGGCAGCGCCCTCCCCGTCTTCAACCTCTCCCCGCCTTCAACCTCTCCCCGCCTTCAACCCCGAACCGCCGCCACTTCCTCGGGCGTGCCGACGGCGCGGCATTCCGCTTCCTTCGCGATGCGCCGGATCATGCCCGACAGGGCCTTGCCCGCACCCACTTCCCAAAATTCCGTCACCCCTTGCGCGACCATCCACCCGACCGACTCGCGCCAGCGCACCGAGCCCGTCACCTGCCGGACCAGAAGTTCGCGGATACGTGAGGGGTCGCTGTTGGCTGCCGCCAGCACATTGGCCACGACGGGCACCAGCGGTGCCTTCACCTCGACCCCGGCCAGTGCTTCGGCCATCGCATCGGCAGCCGGCTGCATCAGCGCGCAGTGGAAAGGCGCGCTGACCGGCAGAAGGATCGCGCGCTTGGCCCCCTTCGCCCTGGCGATCTCCACGGCCCGTTCGACCGCGCCCCTGTGGCCCGACACCACGACCTGCGCCGGATCATTGTCATTGGCCGCCTGACAGACCTCGCCCTGCGCCGCCTCCCGAGCCACCGCGTCGGCCGCCGCGAAATCGAGGCCGAGAAGTGCGGCCATCGCGCCCACACCTACCGGAACCGCCGCCTGCATCGCCCGCCCGCGCAGGCGCAAAAGCCGCGCGGTATCGGCAAGGCTGATCGCCCCCGCCGCGCAAAGCGCCGAATATTCGCCCAGCGAATGCCCCGCGACAAAGGCCGTATCGGTCACTTCAACCCCCTCGGCCTCCAGCGCCCGCAGCGCGGCGATCGAGGTCGCCATCAGGGCGGGCTGGGCATTCTGTGTCAGGGTCAGCTGCTCCTGATCACCCGCCCAGATCAGCGCCGAGAGTTTTTCGCCCAGGGCGGCATCGACCTCGTCAAAGACCGCCCGGGCCGCCGGATAGGTCTCGGCCAGTGCCTTGCCCATGCCGATCACCTGCGCGCCCTGCCCCGGAAATACGAATGCCTTGCTCATGCCAGCCTCTCATGCTTTTCTCCGGCATAACCCGCCCGGCATCTTCCTGCAACGCAGACATTGGCGGGAACCGGCACCGTTTCCCGCTGCGGCCGTTCCGGCTATTTTGTGATCATCACAGCGGGAGGCCGAATGCCGCTCCCGGATTCCCTTTCCGGCTGCGGCAGCGTCACGCGCGCACTCCACCGGTTGACCACCCTTCTGATCCTGACCGCGATCACCCTGGGACTTGTCTTCAGGATCAACCCACCGCGACCGATACAGAAGCGGCACGAATTTCCACTCTCTGTTCGCTCCACAAGACCATTGCCGTCACGGTTTTCCTCCCGGCGCTGGCGCGCATCCTTCGGGCCTTGCCCGGCCGGCCGGCCTCTCAAGTTCAGGAACTGTATCGCCGCTAGGGATGCCGGTGCTTTGCTGCTATCATGGCAGTCCACCGCGGAGGCGCACATGACCGAACGCGGAGGATACGGCCAGTTCTGCCCGGTCTCGATGGCGGCCGAAGTCGTTTGCACCCGCTGGACGGTCTTGATCCTGCGGGAATATCTGGCCAGATCAACCCGCTTCAACGACCTCCGGCGCGGTGTGCCGAAGATGCCGCCCGCGCTTCTGTCGAAGCGCCTGAAGGAGTTGGAGGGAGCCGGCGTGATCGCCGGCATCGACATGGACAGGGGCGGCAGCGAATACCGCCTGACCCCGAAGGGCCACGACCTGAAACCCCTGGTCTTCGGCCTGGGCGACTGGGGACAGCGCTGGATCGAGTCCCGGCTTTCGCTGAGGAATCTGGATCCCTCGCTGCTGATGTGGGACATGCGGCGCAACCTGCGGCCCGATCCCCTGCCGGGACGGCGCTGCACGATTCAGTTTCTGTACCCCGAACTGGCCGTGGGCGGCCGGCAAATGGCACACTCGATCGGCGAATGGCTTGGCCTCAGCCCCTTCTCGCAGATATCCCGCAACGTGGTCTGATCCCCCTGCTTGCATCCCCGCGACAACTCTGTATAAGGCCCCATCCTTCTGCACTTCATGCAACCGGCGAAGCCTCTCCTAACGGGTCCGCAGAAGGTTTGACCCGCCCGTGAAGCCGCCCGAGACGAAAAGGGTTCCCATGCCGCTTTACGAGCATGTCCTTATCGCGCGTCAGGATCTGTCCAACGCGCAGGCCGAAGGCCTCATCGAACATTTCTCCACGGTACTTTCGGACAATGGCGGCAAGGTCGTCGGCACCGAATACTGGGGCGTCAAGACGATGGCCTACAAAATCAACAAGAACCGCAAGGGCCACTACGCCTTCCTGCGTTCGGACGCGCCTTCGCCCGCCGTTCAGGAAATGGAACGTCTGGCCCGCCTGCACGACGACGTGATGCGCGTGATGACCATCAAGGTCGAAGCGCACGAAGATGGACCCTCGGTGCAGATGCAGAAGCGTGATGAGCGTTCCGAGCGTGGCGACCGCCCCGATGGCGACCGTCCGCGGTTTGACCGTGGTGACCGTGGCGGCGACCGCGGCGGCGAACGCCGCTCGTTCGGCGACCGTCGCTGATCCCGGCTTGTTGAAAGGAATCTGACAAATGGCCACCAAACCCTTCTTCCGCCGCCGCAAGGTTTGCCCGTTCTCGGGCGACAATGCGCCGAAAATCGACTACAAGGACGTCCGCCTCCTCCAGCGCTATATTTCCGAGCGCGGCAAGATCGTCCCCGCCCGCATCACCGCCGTCTCGGCCAAGAAGCAGCGCGAACTGGCCCAGGCCATCAAGCGCGCCCGCTTCCTCGCCCTGCTGCCCTATGCCGTGAAGTGAGGAGACAGGACCATGCAAGTCATCCTTCTTGAACGCGTGGCCAAGCTCGGCCAGATGGGTGAAGTCGTCAAAGTGAAAGACGGCTATGCCCGCAACTTCCTGCTGCCGCAGGGCAAGGCCCTTCGCGCCTCGGACGTCAACATCAAGTCGTTCGAAACCCAGAAGGCCCAGCTCGAGGCCCGCAACCTCGAAACCAAGAAAGAAGCCGCCGCCCTGGCCGAAAAACTGGACGGCCAGCGTTTCGTGGTCATCCGTTCGGCGTCGGACGCCGGCGCGCTTTACGGTTCGGTCACGCCGCGCGACGCCGCCGAAGCGGCAACGGAAGCCGGCTTCTCGGTCGACCGCAAGCAGGTTGTCCTGATCGCGCCGATCAAGGATCTGGGCCTGCACGATGTCCGCGTCGTCCTGCACCCGGAAGTCAGCGCCACGATCACCATGAACGTCGCCCGCTCGGCCGAAGAGGCCGAATTGCAGGCGTCCGGCAAGTCGATCCAGCAGCTCGCGGCGGAAGCCGAAGCCGCCGCTGACTTCGAGATCGCCGAACTGTTCGACGACATGGGCGCGGCCGCCGCCGACGAATGATCCCCGTCAAAGGGATATGAGAAACGCGCCGGAGAATTCCGGCGCGTTTTTTTGGCCTGAGGAACCGGGCCGGTTCTTGCGGCCTGACCCTCGGCCTCCAGACCTGCGTTTCGGTCCGCCGGGTCGCCGCCCCGACGGAAATCCTTCGGTTGTCCCGTTTCCGCCAGACAATGTCGGGATCATCCGGCCCCCGAGCCATGGCGCGGCGCTAGGCTGAGCGGGAAATCAGCCCGGGGGTTGTCTTGCAGAATCGGAATTTGCGCGGCATCGCCTTTCTGGTTGCGGGAATTGCGATCTTTTCGGTTCAGGATCTCATCCTGAAGGCCATTTCGGGCGCCTATCCCCTGCACGAGGCCATGGTGATCCGCAGCCTTTCGGCCATCCCCTTTCTTCTGATCCTTGCCCATTTCGAAGGCGGCCTGCGCACCCTGGTCAGCGCCGGCATCTGGGCCATGGGCCTGCGCGGCGTCCTGAACTTCTTCGCCTACACCTCCTACTATCTGGCGCTGGCGGCCCTGCCGCTCGCCACCACCGTGGCGCTCTACTTCACCGCGCCGCTGTTCATCACCGGCCTGTCGATCCTTTTCCTGGGGGAACGGGTGACGGCAGGGCGCTGGGTGGCGCTCCTGGCGGGGTTCGCCGGCACGCTCATCATGCTGCGCCCCGGCAGCGATCTCTTTGACTGGGCGGCGCTCCTGCCGATCGCGGCAAGCCTCTTCTACGGGGCGGCCATGGTGATGACCCGCAGGCTGGGCGTGCGCGACACCGCCCCCGCCATGGCCTTCCACTCCAACCTCGTGTTCCTCACGGGCGCGCTCGCACTTTCACTGGTGTTCGGCAGGGGCGGTTTTGACGGCAATCTGCATGAAAGCCTCGGTTTCCTGATGCGCGGCTGGGTGATGCCCACCCCCGGTGATCTTCTGCTGATGATGGCCTGCGGGCTGATCGCGGCACTGGGCCTGACGCTTCTGACCCAGGCCTACCGGATCGCGGAAGTCACCATTGTCGCGCCTTTTGAATATACGGCACTTTTCTGGGGTGTTCTCTGGGGCTGGCTGGTCTGGAGCGACTGGCCCGACATGGTTGCCTGGATCGGCATCACGATCCTGATTGGCGCGGGGTTCGTGCTTCTCTATGCTGACAGCCGCACCCAGCCCGCGAGCGCCGCATGACCCGCCTGTCCGCCACCCTTACCGCCATCGACGCCGCCAACGGCGCCGACCCCGACCACAGCGAAGGGGCCCCCGCCGCGCGGCTTTACGGCGAGCGGATGACGGCGGAACTGGACCGGCTTTTTCCCGATGCCTCGGACGAACTCAGGATCGCGGCGAGGGGCCAGCATATCGAACGCTGGACCAGCCCCCGCAGAAGCTACCCCGAAGGCAAGGAAGGCTACCTTGCCTGGCGGCGCGACCTTGCCGCCTTTCATGCCCGCCGACTGGGCGAGATCATGCTGGTCAACGGCTATGCTGGCGAAGCGGTCGAGGCCGTGGGCCACATGGTGCGCAAGGAAGGAATAAAGCGCGACGCGCAGGTGCAGGCGTTGGAGGATGTCATCTGCTTCACTTTCCTGCGCTGGTATTTCAAACCCTTCGCCGAAGGGCGCGACGACGTCAGCCTGCTGAGGATCGTGCAAAAGACCGCGCGCAAGATGTCGGAGGGTGCGCGAGTCCGCGCCCTGAGCGAATTTTCAATCCCCGAACCATTTGCCGCCGCCTTCCGGGCCTGACTGTCGCCCCAGGAGCGACAATCCCCGTGTCAGCATCGGTTCCTTTCCCAAACCGGCAAAGTTGCACCAAATATTTGGTGTCGGCGCGCAGATGTCGCAATCTGTCTTGACGATGCCGGATTCAGGCCATACATGCGCCCCGCTCCTGTCGCGGAAGTCGGCAAGGATGCTGAGGCAAGGTTAATCACGGCCATCAAGAGCCGCCGTCAGAGGTGAGACATGGAAAAGGGTCAGTTCGCGCCGGTCGAGCGCGCCGAAGAACGTCGACAGGACCAGACGGCGCGCGACGCCGCCGCACAGAAGATCGCGCCGGAGCAGGACAGACCGATGCCGCCCGTTCAACCGCACGGCGCACAATTTACCGACTGGGCGGCAATCTGATCTTTGCGCCCTGAGGGTGTCTGGATTAATCAGGCGTCATGTCGCGTCCGATTTCCTCCATCCGCAATCTTGGCCCCGCCTCCGAGGCGGCCTTTGCCCGCGCGGGCATCCATACGGCCGACGAGATCGAGGAGATGGGTGCAGACGCTGCCTATCTGCGCCTTCTGCACGGCGGCAGCGCACCGCATTTCATCGGCTATTATGTCCTGGTCATGGGGCTGCAGGGGCGGCCGTGGAACGATTGCAAGGGCAGGGAAAAGGAAATGCTGCGCGTCAGGTTCGACGCGCTGAAGGCGCGCGCGGCGTCCGTGCCTTCGCCCGCCAGGGATCACAGGAAACTCGAAGCGATCTTCGACGAGATCGGGTTGCTGCCCCGGCGCTAGAGTCTGTCCGACGCTGACAGACACGCCGGACAGATTCTCGATTCCTGAATTGTCGCGTGTCTTGCGACAAAACCGGATCCACTTTTGTCGGACACGCTGTAGCCCCGTCAGGCGCGGCCGAGCTTTTCCAGTCGTGCTGCCCTGAGCCGCGCGAAATCGTCGCCCGCATGATAGGAGGACCGGGTCAGCGGCGTGGCCGACACCATCAGGAAACCCTTGCCATAAGCGGCCGTCTCGTAGGACTTGAACTCGTCGGGTGTCACGAACCTGTCCACCCGGTGATGTTTCGGGGTCGGCTGCAGATACTGTCCGACGGTCAGGAAATCCACATCCGCCGCGCGCATGTCATCCATGACCTGCCGCACGGACTGGGCATCTTCGCCCAGCCCCACCATGATCCCCGATTTGGTGAACATCGCCGGGTCCAGCTCCTTCACCCGCTGCAACAGGCGCAGGCTGTGAAAATACCGCGCGCCGGGGCGAACGGAGGGATAAAGCCCGGGCACGGTTTCCAGGTTGTGGTTGAAGACATCGGGCCGCGCCTCGACCACCTTTTCAACCGCCTCCGGCCCGCATTTCAGGAAATCGGGCGTCAGGATCTCGATGGTCGTATCAGGCGAACGGTGACGGATCGCGCGGATCGTCTGGGCGAAATGCTCGGCCCCGCCATCCCCCAGATCATCGCGGTCCACGCTGGTCACGACGACATGCTTCAGCCCCAGCGTCTGCACCGCATGGGCCACGCGCCCCGGTTCGAACTGATCCAGCGCGTTCGGCTTGCCGGTCGCGATGTTGCAGAAGGAACAGCCGCGCGTGCAGATGTCGCCCATGATCATCATGGTCGCATGGCCCGCCGACCAGCATTC
>CAZRKU010000030.1:31410-32718 GCA_964600685.1 uncultured Frigidibacter sp.
ACATTGGGGCAGCCCGCTTCCTCGCAGACCGTCACCAGCCTGTTGCTGCGCAAGATGTCGCGGGTTTCCTTGTAGCCCTGCGATGTCGGGGCCTTCACACGGATCCAGGCGGGCTTTTTCGGCTGCTCCTGATCGGGGCGATGCGCCTTTTCCGGGTGCCGCTGATCCGGAACCTTGAGATCGCGCATGGTTTTTTCCCCTGATCTGTTCGTGCAGATCAGATAGGCTTTTTGACAGGTCAAGGCAACCAGTGCCCGGCCTGCCGGTGTGAAGGGATCGGGATAGCCTACCCTGGGCGAGGGATCCATGACCAGAAACTCACCGCCGAACTGATCGGCACAGCCATTCTGGTCCTGTTCGGCTGCGGCCTTCTGGCCGGCGCTGTCTGCAAGGCCGGCCTGACGCAGGCCGACTGAGCGCCTTCCGCTGCAAAACCCCCTCAGGTCGGTGCCTTTCTGCGACCGGCCTTTCATTGCGGATCAGATGAATTTTATCGCCGCCCCCGGCGCACCCCCTGTTAGAATCATTCTAGATGCGCATCATGGCCAGCGATGGCGTGGCGCACAGATGCGGCCATGTCGGCATTACTCTGGATCTGGAGGTCTCCCATGGATGGCAACGACAATGCGGGCAAATGCCCGGTGATGCATGGGGCCGCGCGCCCCGCGACCCGGTTCGGCGGTCGGGGCAACCGGCACTGGTGGCCAAACCAGCTGAACCTCGCGATCCTGCATCAGCACCAGCCGGTATCGAACCCCATGGGCACCGAGTTCGACTATCGGACGGCCTTCGGCAAGCTGGACTACAAGGCGTTGAAGGCCGATCTGGCCCGGCTGATGACCGACACCCAGGACTGGTGGCCGGCAGACTGGGGCCATTACGGCGGGCTGATGATCCGCATGGCCTGGCATTCGGCCGGCACCTACCGCACGGCCGACGGGCGCGGCGGCGCTTCGACCGGCACCCAGCGTTTTGCGCCGCTGAACTCCTGGCCGGACAACGGCAACCTCGACAAGGCGCGCCGCCTCCTGTGGCCAATCAAGAAAAAGTACGGCAACAAGATCAGCTGGGCAGACCTGCTGATTCTGGCGGGCAATGCTGCCTATGAATCTATGGGGTTGAAGACTTACGGCTTTGGTTTCGGCCGCGAGGATATCTGGCACCCCGAGAAAGACACCTACTGGGGCTCCGAGAAAGAGTGTCTGGCCTCGACACGCTACGAAGGCGACAACCGCGAGACACTGGAAAATCCAATGGCAGCCGTGCCGATGGGGCTGATCTATGTGAACCCCTAGGGCGTCAACGGCA
>CAZRKU010000031.1:0-12140 GCA_964600685.1 uncultured Frigidibacter sp.
GCCGCTGTCCGGTTCTTCCTGCCCGGTGATCATGCGGAAGAGCGTGGTCTTGCCGGCGCCGTTCGGGCCGATGATGCCGACGATGGCGCCCGGCGGGATCGAGAGCGACAGGTCTTCGATCAGAAGCTTGTCGCCCATGTGCTTCTTCAGCCCCTCGATCTCGATCACCTTGCCGCCGAGGCGCGGGCCGTTCGGGATGATGATCTGGGCGCGGCCGATCCGTTCGCGTTCGGACTGGTCGGCCATCTTCTCATAGGCGGTGATGCGGGCCTTCTGCTTGGCCTGGCGGGCCTTGGCGCCGGCGCGGATCCATTCCAGTTCCTTTTCCATGACCTTCTGGCGGGATTTGTCCTCGCGCGCTTCCTGGGCCAGGCGCTTGGCCTTCTGGTCGAGCCAGGCGGAATAGTTGCCCTCGTAGGGCAGGCCGCGGCCGCGGTCGAGTTCGAGGATCCAGCCGGTGATGTCGTCGAGGAAATAGCGGTCATGGGTGACGCAGAGGATCGTGCCCTGATATTCGATCAGGTGCTTTTGCAGCCAGGCGATGGTTTCGGCGTCGAGGTGGTTGGTGGGTTCGTCGAGCAGCAACATGTCGGGCGCTTCGAGAAGGAGCTTGCAGAGCGCCACGCGGCGCTTTTCGCCGCCCGAAAGAGTGGAGATGTCGGCGTCGTCGGCGGGGCAGCGCAGCGCCTCCATCGCGACGTCGATCTGGCTGTCGAGATCCCAGAGGTTCTTGGCGTCGATCGTATCCTGAAGCGCGGCCATTTCGTCGGCGGTTTCGTCCGAGTAGTTCATCGCAAGTTCGTTGTAGCGCGCGAGGATGGCGGTCTTTTCCGCCACGCCCAGCATCACGTTGCCGCGCACGTCGAGCGTCGGGTCGAGCTGCGGTTCCTGCGGCCGATAGCCGACGCGGGCATCCTTTGCGGCCCAGGCCTCGCCCTGAAAATCCTTGTCGATGCCGGCCATGATCCTGAGAAGCGTGGACTTGCCCGAGCCATTGACGCCGACGACGCCGATCTTGACGCCGGGCAGGAAGTTCAACTTGATGTTTTCAAAGCATTTCTTGCCGCCGGGATAGGTCTTTGACACACCATCCATGTGGTAGACGTACTGATAGGATGCCATGATGTTCCTCCGGAGCGCGGCGATTGTGTAGCGGACCTCCTCTAGTCGAGGCGTGGCAAAAGGGCAATCGGGGAGGTCAGAGGGGTCTTCGGACCCTTGCATGGCGGGCCGGGTGAGGCGGCTTCGTGAAATAGCAATGTCGCCGGTTCCCCGGCGACATCAGGCCAGGCGCAATGGAGCGAAGGGTCAGCCGCGGTTGTCGACCGCGTAAAGACCGGAGCCGAGCAGCGCCTGGACGATAAGGGCGACGATCCAGAAGGCCGGGTATTCCCAGCCGCCGCCTTCGTTCGAGAAGAAGAAGCCGCTTGCGAGATGGACGGTGAACAGCGCGCCCAGAAGGACGGGGATCAGTGCCAGTGCGGCAAGGCGCGTCTTGAAGCCAGCGATCAGCGCCAGGCCGCCCAGAAGTTCGGCAGCGATTACGACATAGGCCAGTAAGCCCGGCAGGCCGAGGCTTTCAAAGAAGCCGACGGTTCCGGCAGGGGTGAAGACGAAGATCTTCAGCCCGGCGTGCAGGACGAACAGGATGCCGTTGGTCAGGCGAAGAATGGTCGCGGCGAGCTCGGTGTTCTGGCCCGAGCCAAGGATGGCGGTCTGGGTGGACATGGTCTGTTTCCTGTGAAGCGGCCAAATGGCGGTTGCCGGGAGATGGACTTTTCGGTGGCGGAAGGCCATTCGCCAGAACCGCACAGAGCCTGTGCAGGCACGCGCGCAACCGCCGCGCACGGGTTTTGCCCTTTCATTGGCGGTGGCCTTTGCGCTAGCCATGGAGCATGAGAGCAGGGCTTCCCATCGCGCGACCCGGCATGACCATCGGGCTTCTTGGCGGATCGTTTGATCCGGCCCATGAAGGTCATGCCCATCTGACGCGCGAGGCGTTGAAGCGGCTGGACCTGGACCGGATCTGGTGGCTTGTGAGCCCCGGAAACCCGCTGAAGCCCAACCCGCCCGCGCCGATGGCGGAACGGATCGCGCGGGCGAAGGCGGTGATGGATCATCCGCGCGTCATCGTCAGCGATGTCGAGGCGCGGCTGGGCACGCGCTATACCGCGGAAACGCTGAAGCGACTGATGGCGCTTTATCCCGATGTGCGGTTCGTCTGGTTGATGGGGGCCGACAATCTGGCGCAGTTGCACCGCTGGCAGCAGTGGGACTGGATCATGGATCATGTTCCGATCGCGGTGATGGCCCGGCCCGGCACCCGGCTGGAGGGGCGTGGATCGCGCGCGGCGGAAGAATATGCCCGCTACCGCCTTCCCGCCGAGGCGGCCAAGCGGCTGGCGGCGGCCCGGCCACCGGCATGGGTCTTTCTGGACATGCCGCTGAACGATCTGTCATCTTCCGCGATCAGGGCGCGGGGGGAGTGGCGCAGCAGCCGGCAGGCAAAAACGGGCCAGGGATCATGAAGGGGCTGTCTCGACGCGGGCTGCTGGGCGGGGCGCTGGCCGGGTGGGGGGCGCGGGCTTTTGCGGAAGCTCCCATCACATCGGCGCTGCCGCGCCCGCGTCCGGCGGGTTTGTCGGTGTCGACGGGTGCGGCGGCGGCTGGTCCCACGGCCGAGGCGCTGATCGCGGAGGCGAAGCTGGGGGGCGAGGTGGCGTTCGTCCTTGCCGACATGAAGACCGGGGCGATCCTGGCCGAGCGGCAGGGTGACAGGCGGATGCCGCCTGCTTCCACCGCGAAGGCGGTCACGGCGCTATATGCTTTGGCGCATCTGGGCGCCGGGCACCGCTTCACCACGCGGATACTGGCAACCGGCCCGGTCAGCGAAGGCCGGGTCAGGGGCGATCTGATCCTGGCGGGAGGGGGCGATCCCACGCTGTCGACCGACCATCTGGGCGACCTGGCGGCGGCCCTGGCGGCGGCCGGCGTGCGCTCGGTCGAGGGGCGGTTCTGCGTCTGGGCGGGGGCCTTGCCCTATCTGCCGAGGATCGACGCCGGGCAGCCCGACTGGATGGGCTACAATCCGGCGGTGGCGGGACTGAACCTGAATTTCAACCGTGTCAAGTTCAAGTGGAAACAGGCGGGCAGCGGTTACGATACCTCCTTCGATGCCGAAGGGCAGCGCTTCGTTCCGGCCGTCACCGTGACGCGCATGAAGGTCGTGGCGCGCGATCTGCCGGTCTATACCTATGCGCAGTCCGGCACGACCGAGGACTGGACGGTTTCAAAGGCCGCGTTGGGCAAGGGCGGCAGTCGCTGGCTGCCGGTCCGGCGACCCGATCTCTATGCGGGCGATGTCTTTCAGACGCTGGTGCGGGCCCACGGGATCGACCTGCCCGCGCCCGAGGTGCTGGCGGGCCTGCCCGATGCGGCGGAACTGGTCCGCCGTGAGAGTCAGCCCCTGCCGGACCTGCTGCGCGACATGCTGAAATATTCCACCAACATGACGGCGGAGGCGATCGGCATGACGGCCTCGCTGCGGCGGGGCGTGGCAAGCCATAGGGGTTCGGCGGCGGCGATGGGGGACTGGCTGCGCGTCGGTCTTGGCGCGTCGGCGGCACATTTCGTCGATCATTCCGGCCTTGGCGGGGCGTCGCGGGTGACGGCGGGAGACATGGTGGCGGCGCTGCGGCACTTTGGCCCGGAAGCGGGGATGGGAGCGCTGATGAAACCGGTGAAGTTCAAGGATGCGGCCGATCTGGGCGGCGCGCGCGCGCCGCTGCGGGTGGTGGCCAAGACCGGCACATTGAATTTTGTCTCGGGCCTTGTCGGCTATCTGACGACGGCGGCGGGCGAGGAACGGGTCTTTGCCATTTATGCTGCCGACATCGCCCGGCGCGATGCCGTGCCTGAGGCCGACCGTGAACTGCCGCCCGGCAGCGCAAGCTGGGCCAAGCGGGCGCGGCGGATGCAACTGCGGCTTCTGGGAAGCTGGGCGTGAGCGCAACCGGTGGAAGGGCCGGTTGCGCAGACTGACAAGGACCGATCAGCCCTGCTGGCCGGAGGCCAGCCAGCGGGCGCAGTCCGGACCAAGTTCCTGCGCCGCGCGCTTCATAAGCCGCATTGTCGCTGGCGGTGCGCGGCCGGAACGGGGCGTTCATCTGTCTGTCCTGGCTTTTGCAGGTGAGGTTTGCTCAATCTTGTGCCGGTGATCGTGCATGATGTTCCGGCGCGCGCAAATCCCGCGTGACGAGGGGCCGTTCTGCAAAAATGCAGAGGGAATGATGTTCGACTGGAATGACATCCGGCTGTTTCTGGCGATCGCCGAAAGCGGATCGGCCCTGGGCGCGGCGCGGCTTCTTGGGCTGAACCAGACGACGGTCGCGCGGCGCATGGATGCCCTGGAATGCCAATTGGGCCTGACATTGTTCGAGCGGCGGAACCTGGGCTACCGGTTGACCGAGGAGGGCAAGTCGCTGCGCGCCTTGGCCGCGCCGATGGCGGAATGCGCGACCGAAATCATGGCCCTCTCCGTCACCAACCTGACGGCCTCGATCTTGAACTCACGGCTGAACTTCCGTCTCGTCATATCCACTCTCCAGTTCCTTGCTCACGATCTTATCTTCGTGTCCACGAAACCGGCAGCAGGCCACCCATGTCAGTCCCACGCAAGTGGTGGGTTACTCAGGCACGGTGCTGAACATGACCGCCATGTTGCGTGCGGGCGTGGGCGTGGGGTTGCTGCCCTGCATGCAGGGCGACCGGGACAAGGCGTTGGTGTGATGCTGCGCACCGCGCGCAGAGCTGGATTCGCTTTTCTGGATGCTGACGGCCGAAAGCCACCGGCATGTGCCGCGCATTGGCGCTTTTGTTGCGCTGGCTGGCGACCAGTTCCGGGCGCGGCGGCCCGAACTGCGGGGGCTGCGACCCCTGCCGGACTGAGTGAGCCCGGTTACAACACCATGTGACGCGCCCGCGCCGCGCGTTCGATGGCGGCGGCATGGAGGCGGTCGATCTCCAGTTCCTCGCGCACTTCCTCAAGAAGCCGCAGTTCGCCCTGGCCAAGCCGCACATCGGCGGCGGCCACATCGCAGGCCAGCGCATAGGCGGTTTCGTAAAGTCGCTGGGGCAGGGCGTCGCGGACCATGGCGAAGAGCGTGTCGAGACCGTCTTCCTCCTCCATCAACCTGTAAACGGTCTGGGCCACGTCCTTCACGAGGTCCATGTCGTAGTTGGCGAAGATCGGCAGGTGATTGACCTGACGTTCGATTGCGACAAGTTCGGCGGTGCGGATGGCTTCGTCGGAAACGAAGACCGTGACCATGAGGGCGATGAGGGCGTCCTGGGCGGTGAAGGCGGGAAGGGTCTGGGTCACGGGTTCTGTCCTTGTCATTTTGCCCTGAAATTATTGACCAAAGCGGATGGGTTCAATAGGGACGGACCTTGCGGCACAAAGGGTGCCGCGTGAAGCCCTGAAAGTGTGCGATCATGACCACCCTGCGCGATGCTGCGATGAACTCCAAAGCCTGGCCTTTCGAGGAAGCGCGCCGCGTGCTGAGGCGGTATGAGAAGGCGCCGCCGAAGAAGGGCCATGTGCTGTTCGAGACGGGTTATGGCCCGTCGGGCCTGCCCCATATCGGCACGTTCGGGGAAGTGCAGCGCACGACGATGATCCGGCGGGCGTTCGAGATCATCAGCGACATTCCGACAAGGCTGATCTGTTTTTCCGACGATGTGGACGGGATGCGGAAGGTGCCGGAGAATGTGCCGCAGCAGGAGATGCTTCGCGGGCACATGCAGAAGCCGTTGACCAGCGTTCCCGATCCCTACGGGGAATACGAGAGCTTCGGCCACCATAACAACGCGATGCTGCGCCGGTTCCTCGACACGTTCGGGTTCGAGTATGAATTCATCAGCGCGACGGAATTCTACAAGTCGGGCCGCTTCGACGATGCGCTGAAGCTGGCGGTGGAACGCTATGAGCAGATCATGGAGATCATGCTGGCCAGCCTGCGCGAGGAGCGTCAGCAGACCTATTCCTGTTTCCTGCCCATCCATCCCGAGACGGGGCGGGTGCTTTATGTGCCGATCAAGCATGTCGACAAGGTGAACCATACCGTCAGCTTCGACGACGAGACGGGGCGCGAATGGACGCTGCCGGTGACGGGCGGGCAGGTGAAGTTGCAATGGAAGCCCGATTTCGGCGCGCGTTGGGCGGCGCTCGATGTGGATTTCGAAATGTATGGCAAGGACCACAGCACCAACACGCCGATCTATGACGGGATCTGCGAGGTGCTGGGGGGCAGGAAACCCGAACATTTCACCTATGAGCTGTTCCTGGACGAGCACGGGCAGAAGATTTCCAAGTCCAAGGGCAACGGGCTGACCATCGACGAGTGGCTGACCTATGCGGCGACGGAAAGCCTTGGTTATTTCATGTATCAAAAGCCCAAGACCGCCAAGCGGATGCATTTTGATGTGATCCCGAAGGCGGTGGACGAGTATCACCAGCAGTTGAACGCGTTCCCGACGCAGACCGTCGATCAACAACTGGCGAACCCGGTCTGGCATATCCACAATGGCAAGCCGCCGGCGTCGGACATGAAAGTGTCGTTCGCGATGCTTCTCAACCTCGCGTCGGTCGCGGGGGCGAAGGACAAGTCGGGCCTGTGGGGTTACATCCGCAATTATGCGCCGGATGCGAGCCCCGAGAAGAATCCGCAGCTGGATCAGGCGGCGGAATATGCGGTGCGCTATTTCAACGATTTCGTGGCCCCCGCCCGGACCTTCCGCCTGCCATCCGACAAGGAACGCGCGGCGATGGGGAATCTGGCAGCGCGGCTGCGGGCTTGGGAGGGCGGGCAGAATGCCGAGGCGCTTCAGACCATGGTGTTCGCGGTCGGGACCGAACATCAGTTCGATCCGTTGCGTGACTGGTTCACCGCGCTCTACGAGGTGCTTTTGGGCGCGAGCCAGGGGCCTCGCTTCGGGGGGTTCATCGCGCTTTACGGCGTGAAGGAAACCGTGGCGCTGATCGAACGGGCGCTCAAGGGCGAACTTTCCGCCTGAAAGGTGCAACCTTTTGGGCCGTATGGTCGTATCATCCTGTCAGTGACAGGAGGGTGATCATGCGGGCTTTTCTTTTGGTGGCGGTGGTGTTGTTCTGCGCCCTGCCGGGTTCGGCCGATGACAGCGCGGAGATCGGGGCGCTGATCCGCGATCAGTTCGCGGCCTTTGCCGAGCGCGATGCGGAGAAGGCCTATTCCTATGCCTCGCCGATGATCCAGACGATGTTCCGGACGCCGGAGAATTTCGCGCGGATGGTCGAGGGCGGCTATCCGATGATCTGGTCGGCGGAGGATGTGGACCTTCTGGGCCTGCGCGAGGAGGGTGGCCGACTGATGCAGCGCCTGAGCGTGAAGGGGCCGGACGGCGGGCGATACTACTTCGACTATGAGATGATCCGGGTGGACGGCCAGTGGCGGATCAATGGCGTCTGGCCGGTGAAGGGTGATGATCTGAGCGCCTGAGGCGGGCGAGGGTGGAGCAGCGCACGGTCCGTTCACGGGGCGATTAGGACTTCTTTGATATTTCGGCGGACGCAGGGGGCGCTTGGCCCTCGCTTTCCCGGCGGTGACTGGCCCCTTGGCGGGCGGCTGTCCTGTCCGGGCGAGGCCTGGAATCACAAAGGGGTCATGAATGAACAAGGTCATTACCGACGGAATCGTCCTGATGCCGCCGCCGTTTTCCGCCGGTCTTGCGTTATGGTCGCGCACCGACGGCACGCCCGGATCGCCGAGTTATCAGGGAAACCCGGATGTGGCGCTGGTGCCTGCCGACCAGGATTTCGGCGGCTGCCTTGAAATGCAGAAGACGGCCGTGACGATGAGCCTGCGGTCGATGGCCGATACGCCGATCCTGCCGGGTTGTTATCTGCGCGTGAGTGCGAAAGTGAAGGCGATGAGTGGGAATCTGCCTTCGGTCCGGATCGCCGCCTGGGCGGGGGTAAACGCCAGCACCCGTCTGGCAGGGATGACGGAAACCGGCCCTTCGGTGACGCTGACCGCCTATGGCAAGGTTGAAACCGTCAGCGCGATCATCGGCACCGGCTTCCGGCCGGGTGTCGACATGAGCTGGGGGCGGACCGCCACGCTTGGCCATTTCGGGATCGACCTGACGGGTGCCACCGGCGGGATCGTGCGTGTGGATGACATCGTGATCGAGGATATCACCGAGGCTTTCCTGCGGGTGATGATGGATTGGGTCGATGTGCGCGACTATGGGGCCAGAGGCGACGGGCTGACCGACGACAGCGCCGCGGTGGAGGCTGCGGATGCCGATGCGCTGGCCACGGGGCGGACGGTGCTCTTTTCCAAGGGCACCTACCTTCTGACGAGTGACGTGCAACTGGACTCGCCGGCGCGCTTCGAGGGCACGGTGATCATGCCGGTCGACAAGCGGCTGGCGATCACGCGGGGCTTCGACCTGCCCACCTATGCGGCGGCTTTCGGCAGCGAGGAGTTGGGCTTCAAGAAAGCCTTTCAGGCGCTTCTGAACTTCACCGACCATGAATCGCTCGACCTTGGCGGGCGGCGGATCGAGGTGACGGCGCCGATCGACATGCAGGCCGCCGTCAACAACAAGACCACCTTTTCCACCCGCCGCGTGATCCGCAACGGCCAGTTCAACGTGGTGGTGGGGCCGGCCTGGACGCCGACGGTCGTAACCTCGCAGGCGAGTTATACGACGTCGAATCCGAACATGTTGACCGGCGTGGTGAATGTGGCGAACGTGCCGGTCGGTGCGCTGGTGCAGGGCGCGGGCGTCGGGCGCGAGATCTATGTAACGTCCAGGAATGTGGGCGCGAGCACTCTGACGATCAGCCAACCGCTCCATGGAGCGCCCGGCACGCAGAACTATACTTTCACACGTTTCAAATATGTGCTGGATTTTTCCGGCTTCGCGCAGCTGGACAAGATGAACCTCGATGACCTGGAGTTGCAGTGCAACGGGGTCGCAAGCGGTATCCTTCTGGCGCCTGCCGGGCTGATTTTCCAAGTTCGCGACAGCTATGTCACCAGTCCCAAGGACCGGGGCATCACCTCGATCGGGACCGGCTGTCAGGGGATGCTGATCGACCGCTGCCAGTTCCTGTCGAACGAGAGCAGCCTCAGGGCGCAGGACCGCGTGTCGATCGCGCTGAACACCAATGCCAATGACGTCAAGATCCGTGACAACCGGGCGACGCAGTTCAGGCACTTCGCGGTCTTGGGCGGAGCGGGCAATCTGGTCGTGGGCAACCACTGGTTTCAGGGTGATACGGAAACCTCTGGGGTGCGGTTGGGCGGGGTCGTCCTGGCCTCCACCAATGTGCGCTCGACCATCACCGGCAATTACATCGACAACAGCTTTCTGGAGTGGACGAACGAATATGAAGCCTCGCCGGGCTTTTCCAACCAGTTTTCGTTTGGCGGGCTGACGCTGACCGGCAACAGTTTCATGGCCTCCGACGTGGCGCCCTGGTTCCGCTGGATCGTGATCAAGCCCTTTGGTGCGGACCATTTCATCCAGGGGCTCAACGTGTCGGGCAATGTCTTCCGGGTGACCAATGCCACGATCGACCGGGTGGAGGCGGTGGATACGACTTTCGCCACGCTCGACATGGGCCGGATGCGCAATGTGTTGTTTCAGGGCAATTCCTTCAATGGCGTGACCCAGAACACTGAGAACCCGGCACTTTGGCAGCACGACCAGGCGACGGCGGCGACGGTTTGGAACGTCCTGCCGGGTCCGGTTCTGCCGTTCGGGGCCTGGGCGCGCAATGTTGAGGGGCTGGTGGCTGAAGGGGTCATCAGCGGCCCGGCGAATGAGCGGCGCAGTGACATGCCCTATGTCGATGTGGAACAGGGGGCGGCGAAGAACGAGCTTCGCGTCAACTGGCTGGCGGCATCGAAGGGGCGGGTTCAGGTGAAGGTGCGCATGGACAATCCGCTTTGATCCGGACATGGGCGAGCGGTCCGGCGAAGTGTCGCCGGGCCGCTCAGGTCAGGTCGGAAGGCGCCAGCGCGTAGGCGCGCCCGAACCCGCCGTTCAGGAACGCGGCAGAGGGAAGCAGGCGCACGACGTGAAAGTCCGGGAAATCTATGTAGAGGCGTGCCTTGGGATGCTCCGCGAGCCAGAGGTCACGCAGTGCCGGGCGTTCTGCGGCCGAGACGGGAACGAAGACCGCGCGCACCCGAACCGACAGGCGCGGGCTGTTCAGCGGGTCGCCTTTTTCACCCGGCTCACCCAGAAGGACTGCGCAATCCGGGGCGGCGCGCAGGGCAGCCGTATGCTGGGCAAGGTCGGAGATCAGCGTCAGCCCCTCGCCCCCGGGCGTCGTGCCAAAGCCGATCCTGCCGATGAAGGGTGTGCCTGTCGTCGGGTCGCTGAAGGCAAGTGCAGCGATCCGGGCGGTTCGCCAAATCTGCTGCGCCAGGGCGCGGGCCCCGAGATCGGCAGGCAGAACAGGGTCAGGTCGGGTGGCCATGGGCCGTCCTTTCAGATGCTGTTGAACCTGGTTGGATTTGGCCCCGGACACAAGGCCGAGCGGGCGAATCAAGCAGGCATCCCGGACATTTCGTCAGACCCGTCGGGATCGGGTGAGCCGCGGGTGCTCCGGGATTGGCGCAAGCAATGCTGCGGGAGGTGACGGGTTTCCGCAAAAGGGCGCTACAGCCAAGAAACTGGCGAGGTTCGGGAAATTTCTGCCTGTGGAGAGATATTAACACAATTTCCACCACAACGGTAAACAAATTTACAGAAATATCGTTATAAAAAAATATCTTACCAATTTATGATAAACTGATTTACAGTTGCCCCAAGTGAATTTGACTTCGCGGGGAGGGGCGCAATGGCGGCAGCGGATCAGGGCGTGGAAACGCGGGCTATCCCGGTTGGGTGGGGCAAGGCCCATGTCACGCCTGAAAGCTACAAAGTCCGCTATGCGCAGTCCCTGTCCGATCCTGACGCCTTCTGGGGGCGGGAGGGTCTCAGGCTCGACTGGATCAAACCCTACACCAAGGTCAAAAACACCAGTTTTGAGTTCGGCCGCGTCGATATCCGCTGGTTCGAGGATGGCCTGCTGAACGTTTCGGTCAACTGCGTCGACCGACATCTTGCCGCCCGCGCCGACCAGACCGCGATCCTGTGGGAGCCGGACGATCCCAGGACGCCCGCGCGCCACATCACCTATCGCGATCTGTCGGACAAGGTGAACCGGATGGCCAACGTCCTTCTGAGCCAGGGCGTGATGCGTGGTGACCGGGTCGTCATCTACATGCCGATGATCCCGGAGGCTGCCTATGCGATGCTGGCCTGCACACGGATCGGGGCCGTGCATTCCATCGTTTTCGCAGGCTTCTCGCCGGACGCGCTGGCCAACCGGATCAACGACAGTGGCGCGAAGCTGGTGATCACCGCCGACAGCTCCCCGCGCGGCGGCAAGCGGACGCCGCTGAAGTCGAACACCGATGCGGCGCTGCTGCATTGTTCGGACAAGGTGCGCTGTCTGGTCGTCAAGCACACGGGCGATCAGACGAGCTGGATCGAGGGCCGTGACGTTGACGTTCTGGCGCTGATGGCGACCGCGGCGCCCGATTGTCCGCCCCGCCCGATGGGCGCGGAGGATCCGCTTTTCATCCTCTACACATCCGGCTCGACAGGAAAGCCGAAGGGGGTCGTTCACACGTCAGGCGGCTACCTCGTCTATGCGGCGATGACCCATCAGCTGACCTTCGATTATCAGGACGGAGATGTTTTCTGGTGCACGGCGGACGTGGGTTGGGTCACCGGCCACAGCTATATCATCTATGGTCCCTTGGCGAACGGCGCGACAACGCTGATGTTCGAAGGCGTGCCGACTTGGCCGGATGCAGGCCGCTTCTGGGAAGTCTGCGCCAAACACAGGGTGACGCAGTTCTACACTGCGCCGACCGCGATCCGTGCGCTTATGGGGCAAGGGCCGGAGTGGGTGGAAAAACACGATCTGTCGTCCCTGCGCCTCCTCGGCACGGTGGGCGAGCCGATCAATCCGGAGGCCTGGCTCTGGTATGACCGCCATGTCGGCAAAGGCCGGTGCCCGATCGTCGACACCT
>CAZRKU010000031.1:12150-13786 GCA_964600685.1 uncultured Frigidibacter sp.
CAAACCGAAACCGGCGGCCATATGATCACGCCCCTGCCAGGCGCGACACCGACAAAGCCGGGTTCGGCGACGCTGCCCTTCTTCGGGGTGAAGCCTGTGGTGCTGGACCCAGGCACCGGGGCGGTCATCGAGGGGAACGGTGTAGAGGGCGTTCTGGCCATCGCCGACAGCTGGCCGGGCCAGATGCGCACCGTCTGGGGCGATCATCAGCGGTTCCAGGAGACCTATTTCCAGCAATACAAGGGCTACTACTTCACCGGCGACGGCTGCCGGCGGGATGAGGACGGCTACTACTGGATCACGGGCCGGGTCGATGACGTGATCAACGTTTCGGGCCACCGGATGGGCACGGCGGAAGTGGAAAGCGCGCTTGTCGCCCATGCCGATGTCGCCGAAGCAGCGGTCGTGGGCTATCCGCACGACATCAAGGGACAGGGCATCTATGCCTATGTCACGCTGATGAACGGGGTCGAGGCCACCGAAGAATTGCGCAAGGAGCTGGTGAAGTGGGTGCGGACCGAAATCGGCCCGATCGCCAGCCCGGACCTGATCCAGTGGGCGCCGGGTCTGCCCAAGACCCGCTCCGGCAAGATCATGCGCCGGATCCTGAGGAAAATCGCCGAGAACGATTTCGGCGCACTGGGCGATACGTCGACGCTGGCCGATCCGTCGGTCGTGGACGACCTGATCGCCAATCGGATGAACCGGGGCTGATCCCCCGGTATCGCGGGCGGACGTCGCACTGACGCCCGCCGAAAGACCCGGACCAGATGAACGGACCGGCCAACCCCGCACAGATGTGTGCCGGGGGCAGGATGGTGCTTTGCCCATGCACATCACGGGCGAGCGCGGACAAGGGGGAACGGGGCGCCAGAGTCCCGAAACACGGAGGAAAGAAATGACAGCGATTGACCTGGACGCGGATCTGAACCGCGCCCGACCCATGACGCGGGAGGAGAAGAAGGTTATTCTCGCCTCTTCCGCCGGCACGATCTTCGAATGGTATGACTTCTACCTCTATGGTTCGCTCGCGGCGATCATCGGCGCGCAGTTCTTCACCTCGTTCCCGGAAGCCACGCGCAACGTCTTCGCGCTTCTTGCCTTCGCTGCGGGCTTCATCGTGCGTCCTTTCGGGGCACTCGTTTTCGGTGCGCTCGGCGACCTGATCGGTCGGAAATATACCTTCCTGATGACGATCATGATCATGGGCCTGTCGACCTTCCTCGTCGGCATGCTGCCGGGCTACCAGTCCTGGGGTGTTGCGGCGCCGATCATCCTGATTGCTCTGCGCATGTTGCAGGGTCTGGCGCTTGGTGGTGAATATGGCGGTGCAGCGGTCTATGTGGCCGAACATGCCCCGATCAACCAGCGCGGCTATTACACGTCCTTCATCCAGACCACGGCGACGCTCGGGCTTCTTTTGTCGCTCATCGTCATTATTTCGGTGCAGGGCTATGTCAACGGCAACTATCCCGAACAGGGCGTTCTCGATGCGGCGGGTGCGGCGGTGATGAACGCCGACGGCACGCCCAAGATGATCAAGGCCTTCGATGCCTGGGGCTGGCGCATTCCCTTCCTTGGCTCGATCTTCCTGCTTCTGATCTCGCTCTACATCCGTCTGCAGATGAACGAGAGC
>CAZRKU010000031.1:13796-32635 GCA_964600685.1 uncultured Frigidibacter sp.
AGAAGATGAAGGAGGAAGGCGCTGCCTCCAAGGCGCCGCTGCGCGAGGCCTTCGGCCCCGGGCGCAACGCGCTGGTCCTGCTTATCGCTCCGATCGCGTTTATCCTGGCTTACATGTCGGGGGCGCTGACCGGATCGGTTGCTGCGGGCATTGGCATACTTTTCGTGGTCATTGGTCTTCTTTGGGGCCTCAGGAACGCCAAAATCGCGCTCATCGCACTTCTGGGTCTGACTGCGGGTCAGGCGGTTGTCTGGTATTCGGGTCAGTTCTACGCACTCTTCTTCTTGCAGAACATCATCAAGGTCGACAGCTTCTCGGCGAACGTCTTCGTTGCCTGGTCGCTGGTCCTGGGCACCGGCGGCTTCATCTTCTTCGGCAGCCTTTCGGACAAGATCGGTCGCAAACCGATCATTCTGGCAGGATGCCTGATCGCCGCGCTGACCTATTTCCCGGTATTCAACCTGCTGACCAAGACCGCGAACCCGGCGCTTCATGCCGCGCAGCAAACCGAAGTCACGGTGACGGCGGATCCGGCCGACTGCTCGTTCCAGTTCAACCCGACGGGCACGGCCAAGTTCACCAACTCCTGCGACATCGCCAAGGCGCTTCTGTCGAAGACCTCGGTGAACTCCGAAACTGTTGATGCCGCCGCGGGTTCGGTTGCGACGATCAAGATCGGCGAAACTGAAATTGCCTCCTATGACGGTGCGGCGAATACCAAAGCCATCGCGGATGCGAAGGCCGCGCTTGAAACGGCAAAGGCCGGGACTGATCAGGCTGCGATCGACGCGGCCCAGAAAGTCGCGGACGAAGTCGGCGGCGTGAAAGCTGCTTTCGAGAAGTCAGTGAACGATGCGCTGAAAGGCGCGGGCTACCCGCTGGTTGCGGCCGACAATACCACCATCGCCAAGGCCAACCATATCCTTGACATCTTCACCGGCCAGAAGCTCACGATCGTCCTGATCCTGACCTATCTGATCGTGCTGGTGACGATGGTCTACGGCCCGATTGCGGCCATGCTGGTCGAGCTATACCCGACCCGCATCCGCTATTCCGGCCTGTCGCTGCCCTACCATATCGGCAACGGCTGGTTCGGTGGCCTGCTGCCCGCGACCGCCTTCGCGATCTCGGCGCAGTCCGGCAACATCTACGCGGGCCTGTGGTATGCGATCGTCATCGCCCTCATGACCGTGGTCATCGGCGCGATCTTCGTCCCCGGCGGCACCCACAACAAGTCGATCTTCAAGGACGATCCGGACCACAAGGTCCATCACTGACATCAACAAACTCCGGCGGGTTCGCCCGCCGGGTCCTTCCTGTTGATCAACTCTGGGGGCGCCAGGGGCGATCTTGCCCCCTCTTTTCATCCACAGGACCAGGGTCATGCCCGCACTGCCCACAACTCCGCTTATTCTGGTGATTGAGGACGAGGACAACATCGCCCTCGCCCTCGACTGGCTCCTGACCCGCGAGGGCTACCGGCATGAACGGATCGCGGAGGGTGGTGCGGCCCTGCCGGCCATTCGCCGGATGCACCCCGACCTGGTGCTGCTCGACGTGATGCTGCCCGGCGCGTCGTGCTATGACATCTGCCGCGATCTGCGTGACGACCCGGCCCTGACGGAGATCCGCGTCCTGATGATCACGGCGCGCGGATCGGCGCTGGAACAACGGCGCGGGCTTGATCTCGGGGCGGACGGCTTTATTGCCAAACCTTTTGATCCGGCGGAACTGCGCCGCGAACTTCGGCGCCTGCTGTTGCGCTGAAGATGTCCGACCCTGTCTTCTGTCGGAAAACATCTGGGAGCGGGGCCACGGCCCTTTCAGGCGAAGGGGTCTGCCGGATAGGAAACGCCGGTCAGGTACAGGCCCTGCGGCGGACAGACCGGGCCGCACGCGGCGCGGTCGCGCGCTTCAAGCGCGCGGCGCACATCATCGGGCTGCCAGCCCCCCGTGCCCACCCGTTCCAGCGTGCCGACGATCGACCGGACCTGATTGTGCAGGAAACTCCGCGCCCGGAGACGGAAGCGATATTCGCGCCCCTGCGGCACGGTGATCTCGTCGATGGTGATTTCATCAAGCGTCTTCGCCGGGCTGTCGGCCTGACACTGGACCGAGCGGAAGGTGGTGAAATCATGCCGCCCGACCAGATGCGCAGCGCCTCCGCGCATCGCTTCCACATCCAGCCGGTGCGGCACCTGCCAGACCAACCCCCTGTCGTGGGTTGCCGGTGCCCGCCGCGCCAGCAGGCGGAAAAGATAGCGCCGTTCCACTGCCGAAAACCGGGCGTGAAAGTCGTTGGAAACGGCTGCCGCTTTCAGGATCGCGACCGGATGGGGTTTCAGATGCCAGTTCAGCGCCTCCGACAGGCGGAAGGGATCCCAGTCCCTTGCCAGATCACAATGCGCGACCTGACCTGTCGCATGCACGCCCGCGTCGGTGCGCCCGGCGGCGGCAATGCCGGGCGCGCCGGGCTCCAGCCGGCGCAGCGCGGCCTCGACCGTCTCCTGCACCGAAGGTTGCCCGGACTGGCGTTGCCAGCCGGCGAAAGGGCCGCCGGCATATTCGATTTTCAGGGCGTATCTGGGCATGACGTCTCCCTAGCCGCGCCGCGCCGGCTTGGCAACGGTCGCACATCGGTCCAGCGTCCCGGGCGCCGCGCGCGACCGGGACGGCCATGGGAGACGACCACCCTTTCCCCCGCGCGATTGCCCCCCTATCTTCCTTTGCAAAGAAGGGGCGCGAGCGTGGCATTCAGCAATCTTGTCGCAGGCCTGGGTCGGACCTTTGGTGCGATGGCCGGGGCCGAGCCGGTGGTGCGGCTTGGGGTCACCGGCCTCAGCCGCGCGGGCAAGACGGTCTTCATCACCGCACTGGTTGCGAACCTGCTGGACCGCGCCCGCATGACCGGCCTCAGGGCCGAGGCTGCGGGGCGGATCAGGGCGGTCTATCTGCAGCCGCAGCCCGACGACACGATCCCGCGCTTCGACTATGAGGCGCATCTTGCCGCCCTGACCGGCCCGGATGCGCATTGGCCCGACAGCACCCGCGCGATCAGCGAGCTCAGGCTTTCCTTCCGGCTCGATCCGGGCTGGCTCCTGGGCACGGTCAGGGATGCGCGCATCCTGCATCTCGATATCGTCGATTATCCCGGCGAATGGCTGCTCGATCTGGGGCTGATGGATCTGTCCTACGAGGGCTGGTCAAGGGACACGCTGGCCCGGATCGCAACGCGGTCCGAGGCAGAGGACTATCTGCGGGCGGCGGCTGCGGCCGATCCCACGGCGCGGCTGGACGAGGCGCGCGCGGGGGCGCTTGCCGCCGCCTTCACCCGTTATCTGGGCGCGGCGCGGGCCGCGGGGTATTCCGACTGCACGCCGGGCCGGTTCCTGCTGCCCGGCGACCTGGCCGGATCGCCCGCCCTGACCTTTGCGCCACTGCCGCCCGGCCCGCCGCCCGGCCGAGGCAGTCTTGGCCGCGAGTTCGCCCGCCGGTTCGAGGCCTACAAGGCCAAGGTGATCAAACCCTTCTTCCAGAACCATTTCGCCCGGATCGACCGGCAGATCGTGCTCGCCGACGCGCTCAGCGCACTGCATTCCGGCCCGCGCGCGGTCGAAGACCTGCGGCAGGCGATGGCGGCGACTCTCGCCGCCTTCCGGCCGGGGCAGACAAGCTGGCTTGGCGGTCTTCTGGGCCAGCGCCGCGTGGAACGGATCCTCTTCGCCGCGACCAAGGCCGACCTGCTGCATCATGCCCAGCACAGCCGCCTGACGGCGATCATGGCCGCGCTGATGCGGCAGGCGAAGGATCGCGCCGACTATGCCGGGGCGGAGACGGCAGCGATGGCCATTGCCGCGCTGCGCGCCACGGTCGAGGAAACGGTGCGGCACAATGGGGTGGCGCTCGACTGTGTGCGCGGCAAGCTGGAGGATGGCCGGGTGGCGGCCTTCCACGCCGGCGATCTGCCCGAAAATCCCGCCGCGATCCTGACGCCCGCGCGCGAGGGTGCGCACCAGTGGCTCGATGGCGACTTCGCCGCCATGCGCTTTCTGCCGCTGAGCGAGGGGATACGGCCCGGGCAGGGTCTGCCCCATATCCGCCTCGACAAGGCGCTCGACTTTCTGATCGGCGATCTGTTGTGAGGCACCCATGACAACCCCCACCCCCCGGCAAGGCCCGCGTCAGGGGCCGGTCCTGATCGAGATGCAGGATGCGCCCGCGCCTTTGCCCGCGTTGGCCCGGCCTCTGCCCGACGAGGCGCCGCCCGAAGGGCGCGCGATGCAGGCGGTCCTGCGCGCGGGCGCGGGTGGCGGGTCACGGCTTGGGCGCTGGTTTCTGGCTTCGGCCCTGTCGCTTGTCGGGTTTCTCGCCTCGCTCGCCGCCTGGAACTACGTGACCGCCCTGCTGGCCAGCCATCCGCTTCTGGGCTGGACAGCGGCGGTCCTGTTCGGCGCCGTGCTTCTGAGCCTGCTGGCGCTTTGTCTGCGCGAGCTGACCGCCTATGTCCGGCTTGCCCGCCTCGACCGGCTGCGGCAACTGGCGGAGGAGGCACGCGCGCGCGGCGACCTGGCTGCGGCACGCCGGTTTGGCGACGCGCTTGCGCGGCTCTATCAGGGGCGGGCCGATCTGGCCTGGGCGTCAGACCGGATGCGCGAACGCGCGGGCGACATCTTGGACGGCGAGAGCCTCCTGCAGTTCGCCGAAACCGAATTCCTGGGCCCGCTCGATCAGGCCGCCCGACGCGAGATCGAGGGGGCGGCGCGGCAGGTGGCGACGGTGACGGCCATCGTGCCCCTGGCGCTGGCCGATGTGGTGGTGGCGCTTTTCGCCAACCTCAGGATGGTCCGGCGGATCGCCGAACTGTACGGCGGGCGCACCGGCACCTTCGGCAGCCTCAGGCTGATGCGGACGGTGATGGTGCATCTGGTGGCGACGGGCGCGGTGGCGGTGGGTGATGACCTGATCCATTCGGTCGCGGGGGGCGGGCTTTTGTCCAAACTTTCCCGCCGGTTCGGCGAAGGGGTGATCAACGGCGCGCTGACCGCGCGGGTGGGTATCGCGGCGATGGATGTCTGTCGCCCGATGCCCTTCGTGGCCCTGACCCGGCCGCGGGTGACCAACCTGGTCTCGCGCGGGCTGTCGGGCCTTTTCGCCTCGGGCCGGGGCGCACCCGCCGGGCCCGGGGACCAGAATACCTGACTTGGCACTCACCCCCGCCTTCCCCTAAGCTCGGTCCACAAGAGGGGTGGGGTACGTCATGGAAGATATTCTGATCCTAGCGGCAATAGCCGCTCTGGCCGTGCCCGTGGCTGTGATCTGGCTGATCGTCGCGGTCAGCGGCCTGCGCCGCCGGGTGGCAGGGCTTGAGGCGAAACTGGCGGCAGCGGCCCGGGCTGAGATGGCCCGGAATGTCGCGCCCCCGAAGGACGCGGCCGTCGAGCAGGCGCTGCCCGGGTGGCCGCCCGCCCCGGCGTCAGAGGACGCAACGGAGATTTCGAAGGGGGCGCCTGCCGCCGCCGCTTCGCGAGCCGAATCGCCCCCCATCCCGGTGGCGGATGGGCCGGCTGTGCGGGCCCCGGCCCGGGTCTCGGCCCTTGCCGACTGGCTCAGGGCGAACTGGATTTATGCCATCTCGGCGTTGTCACTGGCCTTCGCCGGGGTGTTCTTCGTTCAGTATGGCGTGGAGAACGGCCTGCTGCCGCCCGCCCTGCGCGTGGTGATGGCGGTTCTTTTCGGCCTGGTCCTCATCACCGCGGGCGAGGTCATCCGCCGCCGGTCGGGGGACGGCGCGAAAGCGTCGACCGCCTATCTTCCCTCCACCTTCGCGGGCGCGGGCATCGTGTCGATCTTTGCGGGCATCCTGGCGGCGCGGCAACTCTACGGGCTGATCGGGACCGAGGCGGCATTCGCCGGTCTGGTCGCCACGGCGGTTTTGGCGGTTTTGCTCGGATGGTTCTACGGGCCGTTCCTGGCGGCGGTCGGACTGGTGGGCGCCGGCGTTGTGCCTTTCATCGTCGGCGGAGCGAGCGAGAGCGCCAACAGTCTTTACGCCTATTTCGCCCTGGTCGCCGCGGCGGGGCTGGCTGTGGATGCCGTGCGCCGCTGGGCCTGGGTGTCGGTGCTGGCACTCGCGGTCGGATATGCCGGCATGTGGCTGGTGCTGATGGCCACGGGCGGCGCGGGCTGGTTCGTGATCGGGCTGGCGGGTCTTGCGCTTCTCGCGGTTCTGGTGCCCTGCCTGCGGCTTGCCCCCGACCATGACGGCCCGCTGCTGAGCGAAGCGCTGCTGCGGCGCGGCGCTGGCGGTTGGCCGCATTTCCCCGCGCGTCTCGCGGCTGGCGCGGTCGGACTTTCGTTGATCGGTCTTGCCTTCCTGCCGACGATGGCCCCGGCCGAAAGCCTGCTGGCCTTCCTCGCCCTGGCGGTCCTGAGCGGGGCGCTGATCGTCTGGTCGCGCGAGGCGCGGGCCCTGTCGGATCTGGCGGTCCTGCCCGCGGTCGGTTTCCTGGCGCGGGCCGTTGCCGAACCGATGGAATATTGGCCGCTCGCCAGCGACTTCCTGGAGAAGTCCATCGTGTCGCGTGCGCCGGAAACCCCCGCACCCGGCACGGCAAGCTTTCTGCTGGTCGCCGCGACCCTGCTGTCGCTGCTGGCCGCCTGGCGATCGGCGCGGGGCGAGCATCGGCCGCACTGGGCGGCAGGGGCGGCGCTGATGGCGCCCCTGACCGCTGTGGGGCTGGAGCTTTTCTGGCAGCCCTCAGGGGTGATCGGCGCCTACCCCTGGGCGCTGCAGGTCATCGCGCTGGCGGCGGTGCTGACGCTTCTGGCCCTGCGCTTTGCGCGGGCGGACGGGTCCGACAGGCGCCGCGCGGCCTACATGACCCTTTCAGTCCTGTCGTTGATCGCGCTGGCCTTGTTCCTGATCACGACCAAGGGTGCGCTGACGCTGGCGCTGGCCGTCTTGATCGTGGTCGCGGCCCTGCTTGACCGGCGGTTGCGCCTGCCGGAAATGGGCTGGTTCATCCAGGCGGCGGTCGCGGGCGTTGGCTACCGCCTCGTGGTCGATCCCGGCCTCGGATGGGCGGTGGACGAGGCAGCACTTTGGGAGGTTCTGGCGGCCCATGCCGGCGCGGCTCTGGCGATGGTCGCGGGGCTGCGCCTGCTTGGCGGGCTGGACCGGCGCAATGCGGTGGTGTTTCTGGAATCCGGCGCGGCGGCCTCAGTGGCGCTTTTCGCCAATGTTCTGATCACCCGCTGGCTGACCGATGGCCAGAGCGCGGCCTGGATGCTCAGCCACTGGGGGGCGGTGCTGAACGCGGTGCCCTGGCTCATCGTGATGCTGGTGCAGCTTTACCGATTGTCGCTGGGCGGTGCGCTGCGCTGGTTCCGGATTGCGCTGGCCACGGTTGCCGGGCTGATCGCGGCGGCGGGCATCGGCGCGGCGGTCGGGCCGCTCAATCCGCTGGCCGGACTGACCGGCGGGCGTGAGCGGCTGGTCTTCGGGCCTTACCTCCTCGACACGCTGCTGGTGGCCTATGGCCTGCCCGCGCTGATGTTGCTGGCCGCGCGGATGCGTCTTTCCCATGTCAACCTCTGGCTGCGCCGGGGCTTGGTCGCGGCGGGTTCCGCGCTGGCTGCGCTGTGGGTCGGGCTGGAAATCCGCCGCTACTGGCAGGGGGACGATCTGTCGGTGCCGGGCGTGAGCCAGCCCGAGCTTTACAGTTACACGCTGGCGCTGATCGCGCTTGGCGCGGGGCTGCTCTATCAGGCGATTGCGCGCCGATCCCCCGACCTGCGCCGCGCCGCGATGGCAGTGATCGGGCTGACCGTCGCCAAGGTGTTTCTTCTGGACGCCGCCGGCCTGAGCGGCCTGACGCGGGTTGCCTCCTTCGTCGGACTGGGGCTGGCGCTGGCGGGTCTGGCCTGGCTGAACCGCTGGGCGGCGGCGCGGCAGGGGCAAGGCTGATCCGGCCTCAGCGCAGGATCGGGATGCCCGCCGCGTCGTTGGTCTGGGGTGTGACCCCATAGCGCAGGCCCTGGCCGATCCGATGCGCCAGTGCCGACCAGGCGGTGGCCGTCTCTGGCGCGAGGGTGCGTTTCAGCACATTGTCGAACAGGTCGAGCCAGACCGAGAACATGCCCGGCATCACATTGCCCGCCTCGCGGTGCACCTGCAGCGGATTGCCGTCATAGCTGCGCTCCATCAGGATCGCGCTCCGCCAGAAGCGGGCGATCTTCTCCTCATGTGCGGGCCAGTCGGTCACATGCGCGGCAAAGACCGGGCCGAGGCCGGGATGAACGCGGACCGCCGCGTAGAAATCGGCAACGACGCGGTTGATTTCGTCGGGCGTGACCGGAAAACGCGGCGGCAGGCGGGACATGGGCAGGCTCCTTTGCCTCTGATCCTGATTGCAGCGGTCGGATAGGGCAATGGGGCGGAATGCCTCAGCCCTGCCTGCGCGCAGGCTGGACCAACCGGGAAGCACCGCCTATAAGGCCGCCATGAGGATGAAGGCCGCGCATATACGTCGAATTAGCGGCCCGGCGCGCTGATCCGTCAGCCGCCGGGGATGCCTGCTTGCCCTGGGGCGTGATCTGCCCCCGACTTTCCGATTTCCGAAGGACCGCCCGACATGTGCGCCGATACGCCTGAAAAGACCGCAACCGACTACCGCGACACAGTTTTCCTGCCCGAGACCGAATTCCCGATGCGGGCGGGCCTGCCGGTCCGTGAACCCGACTGGCTGGCGCGCTGGGAAAAGATCGGCATCTATGACCAGCTGCGCGAAAAGAAGGGGCCAGATGGCAGGAAACGTGCGCCCTTCACCCTGCATGACGGCCCGCCCTATGCCAACGGCCACCTGCACATCGGCCACGCGCTGAACAAGATCCTGAAGGATATGGTGGTGCGCAGCCAGCAGATGATGGGCAAGGATGCCCGTTATGTGCCCGGCTGGGACTGCCACGGCCTGCCGATCGAATGGAAGATCGAGGAGCAGTATCGCGCCAAGGGGTTGGACAAGGACGCGGTTGACGTGGTCGCCTTCCGCCAGGAGTGCCGCAAGTTCGCAGAAGGCTGGATCGACGTGCAGCGCGAGGAGTTCAAGCGGCTGGGCGTAACCGGCAACTGGCCCGACCCCTATTTGACCATGCACTATCATGCCGAGGCGGTGATCGCCGACGAGTTCATGAAGTTCCTGATGAACGGCTCGCTTTATCAGGGGTCGAAGCCCGTGATGTGGTCGCCCGTGGAAAAAACCGCGCTTGCCGAGGCCGAGGTCGAGTATCACGACCATACGAGCCATACGGTTTGGGTGCGGTTTAAGATCATGAAAGATGGCCGTCAGTTCGTGCAGAACGTGATGCACGATCCCACCAGCGCCGATACATATACGACGCCCAATACGGCATTCCCGCCAGGGACTTCAGTCGCAATCTGGACGACTACCCCTTGGACTATCCCGCAGAACCGCGCAGTCGCGTTCAATGATGATGTTCCCTACTGCCTGTTCCGAGTGACGGAAAAAAATGAAGGCTCATTGGCCAGCGTTGATGAGTATATCATCGTCGCAGAGACAAGAGCGTCCGAGACATTCGCTCAGGCTAAGTGTGGTTACCAGTTTGTTCGTCGCGTTGAACGCGGTGAGCTGGGTAAACTCACCCTCGCCCACCCCTTCTGCGGCCTCGATGGCGCGAACGGCGAATGGGACTACCCTGTCCCCATGCTCCCCGGCGATCACGTGACCGACGACGCGGGCACCGGCTTCGTCCACACCGCGCCGAGCCATGGCGATGACGACTATCAGCTTGGCCTGAAGCACGGCCTGCCGATGACCTACAACGTCGAACCGGACGGCACCTACCGCGCCAACCTGCCGCTCTTCGGCGGGCAGGCGATCATCCAGCCGGATGGCAAGGAAGGCCCGGCCAATGTCAGCGTTATCAAGGCGATGCACGCGGCGGGCGCGCTGTTCGCAAAGGGCAAGGTCAAACATTCCTACCCGCACAGCTGGCGCTCGAAGGCGCCGCTCATCTTCCGCAACACGCCGCAATGGTTCGTGGCGATCGACCACAAGCTTCACGATGGCATGGGCACCTATGGCGAGACGATCCGCGCCCGCGCCCTGACCTCCATCGACAGGCTCGTTGAATGGACGCCGGGAACCGGCCGCAACCGCCTGCATTCGATGATCGAGGCGCGCCCCGATTGGGTTCTGTCGCGCCAGCGCGCCTGGGGCGTGCCGCTGACCTGCTTCACGAAGAAGGGGGCGAAACCGACCGACCCGGACTTCCTGCTCAGGAATGCCGAGGTCAACGCCCGCATCAGGGCCGCTTTCGAGGCGGAGGGCGCGGATGTCTGGTATGTGAAAGGATTCAAGGAAAAGGTGCTTTCCGGCATCGTCGATCCGCAGGATTATGAACAGGTCTATGACGTGCTCGACGTGTGGTTCGACAGCGGATCGACCCACGCTTTCGTGCTGCGCGACCGGGCGGACGGCACGTCGGACGGGATCGCCGACCTTTATCTGGAAGGCACCGACCAGCATCGCGGCTGGTTCCACAGCTCGATGCTGCAGGCCTGCGGCACCATCGGCCGCGCACCCTATCGCGGTGTGCTGACCCACGGCTTCACGCTCGACGAGAAGGGCATGAAGATGTCGAAGTCGCTGGGCAATACCGTCGCGCCGCAGGCGGTGATCGACGAATATGGCGCCGACATCCTGCGGCTCTGGGTGGCGCAGTCGGACTATACGGTCGACCTGCGGATCGGCAAGGAGATCCTGAAAGGCACCGCCGACAGCTATCGCCGCCTGCGCAACACGATGCGCTTCCTTCTGGGCAACCTGTCGGGCTTCACCGAGGCGGAAAAAGTCGCGCCGTCCGACATGCCGGAACTGGAACGCTGGGTGCTGCACCGGCTGGCCGAACTCGATACGGTCGTGCGCAAGGGCTATGCGAAATACGATTTCCAAGGCGTGTTCCAGACGCTCTTCACCTTCTGCACGGTGGACCTCAGCGCCATCTATTTCGATATCCGCAAGGACAGCCTTTACTGCGATGCGCCGTCCGATCCGCGCCGCCGCGCCGCGCGCACGCTTCTCGACATCCTCTTCCACCGGCTGACCGCCTGGCTCGCGCCGATCCTCGTCTTCACGATGGAGGAGGTCTGGCTCTGCCGCTTCCCTGGCGCAGCATCTTCGGTGCATCTGGAGGATATGCCGGAGACGCCCGCCGACTGGCTGGACGAGCCCCTGGCCCAGAAGTGGGAGAAGATCCGCCGCGTGCGCCGGGTGGTGACGGCGGCGCTGGAGGTGCAGCGCACCGCCAAGGTGATCGGGGCGTCGCTGGAGGCCGCGCCCGTTGTGCATGTCGAGGATGCCGCGACGCTCAAGGCGCTGAAATCGGTCGATTTTGCCGATCTTTGCATCACGTCGGCCATCCAGGTCACCGGCGATCCCGCCCCGGGCGAGGCCTTTCGCTTGGCCGAAGCGCCGGGCGTGGGCGTGGTCTTCGAACTGGCGGACGGCGAGAAGTGCCAACGCTGCTGGAAGATCCTGCCCGACGTGGGCAGCCACAAGCGCGAAGGCACCTGCCAGCGCTGCGATGCGGCGCTGGGATGATCCGGCGGGCCGTCATTGACGGCCCCTTCGGGCCGATGACCCTGATCGAAGGGGATGGGGTCATCACCCGTCTTGTCTGGGGCGATCAGGGCAGTTCAGACCCGAGCGAACTGGTGACCGAAGCCCGCGGCCAGCTGCGCGCCTATTTCGACGGCCGCCTGACCCGCTTCGATCTGCCGCTCGCCTTCCTGCCCGGCCTCGGGGGCGAGGTGCAGCGGGCCATGGTGGCGATCCCCTTGGGAGAAACCCGCACCTATGGCGATCTGTCCAAAGCGTTGGGCGTGCCTGCGCAGGTGATCGGGCAGGCCTGCGGGGCGAACCCGATCCCGATCCTGATCCCTTGCCACAGGATCCTGGGTGCCAACGGGCTTGGTGGTTTTTCCGCGCCGGGCGGAATTGAAACCAAGGTGGCTTTGCTGCGCCATGAAGGTGCGGCGTCGCTGCTGATCTGACGCCGGGGCACCAATGGCCGTCACCCAGTCCCCACCCGCCGTTCACCGATTTCAATATGTTGCCTGTCGACCCCGCCCGCGTCCTGTGGCGCGATCCAATGCGAAAACCGGTTCCCCCTTTGCGGAAATCGCTCTAGCGTCGCCTCGGGCGAGGGACGATGAGCATCTGGATACTGGGCGCCGTTCTGGGCGCGGCTTTTCTGCACGCGGCCTGGAACGGGCTGATCCGCACCGGCGCGAGCCGGGTCCATGCCATGATGGTCCTGTCCGCCGTCCAAGGCTGCATCGGTCTTGCCATGGCGCTGACCCGTCCGTTGCCGCTGGCCGAAGTGCTGCCCTGGCTCCTCGCCTCGGGTCTGGTCCATTCGGCCTACAAGACCTTCCTGACCTTTGCCTATGAACATGGCGATCTGAGCCGTGTCTATCCGCTGGCACGCGGCAGCGCGCCCTTGATCGTGCTGACGGCGGGCGGGCTTTTTCTGGGCGAAAGCCTGACCGCGCCGGAAGTCATCGGCATCGTGGTCCTCGGGGCGGGCATCGTCCTTCTCGCGTCGGGAGTGTTCACCAGCGGGGAATCGCGACGGCTGTTGCCCTATGCCTTCGGTGCAGCGCTGGCGACGGCGGGATATTCGATGATCGACGGGCTGGGCGCACGGGTGGCGGGGGATTCCGTTGCCTTCGTCGGCTGGATGTTCGTGCTGGACGGGATGATCTTTGCCACGGTCATGACGGTGCTGAGGGGCAGGGCCGCCTGGCCTGCGGCAGGCCGCGTCTGGATGGTGGGCGGTCTGGGGGCCGGCGCGTCATACGCTTCCTACGCGATTGTCGTCTGGGCGATGACGCGGGCGCCCATCGCGCTGGTCGCGGCATTGCGCGAAACGTCGATCATCTTTGGCGTGCTGATCGGCTGGCTGCTGTTTCGCGAAAGGATGACGCCGGAAAAGGCCCTGTCGATCGGGCTGATTGCCTTGGGCGTGGCCGTGACGCGCTTGTAGCCCGGCGCCGAGATCAGACGCGTCTGGGCAGGAGTTCCTGCACGATGCCCGCCAAGGTCAGGTAGAGCGAAGTGATCACCAGCCCCCATTTCGCCCAGCTTTCCGGATGGAAATCGACCCAGGCCGCCCATCCGGCAAAAAACACCCAACCCAGCGCCATCGGCAGGGTCACGGCGCGCCAGCGGTCGGTCCGGACGGGATGGACGAATTTCAGATTGGTGAACATGGTCGCCGCCAGAAGCACGACGAAACCCAGGATCACATAGAAGTTGGGCTGAAGCGCGAACATGACGAGGACCACCATGTTCCAGCAGGCCGGAAAGCCCGCAAAGGAATAGTCCCTTGTCTTCATGCGGGTATCGACGAAATAAAGCGCGCTCGTGAAGGTGATGACGATGATCGCGCTCCAGCCGGTCCAGCCGTTCATCAGGTCGGACTTGAACAGCGCGAAGGCGGGAATGAAAACATAGGTCAGATAGTCGATGATCAGGTCCAGCAGCACCCCATCATAGGTCGGCCAGTTGGTCTTGACGTGATAACGTCGGGCCAGGGGGCCGTCGACGCCATCGACGATCAGCGCCACCACCAGCCACAGGAACATCAGATCCCATTTGCGGTCGACGGCGGCCAGCATGGCCAACATGGCCAGCACCGCGCCGGTAGCGGTCAGAAGATGGACGAACAGCGCCTGGATACGGGGTGTCATCTGGTCACTAAGTCCCTTTTCGGCCCGCGAGGCAATTGCCCCGGTCAGGCCCTCGGATGGGCATTGGCGTAAACTTCCATCAGCCGCGCGCTGTCAACGGCGGTATAGGCCTGGGTTGTCGACAGGGAGGCATGGCCCAGAAGTTCCTGTATCGCGCGCAGATCGCCGCCCGCCGCCAGAAGATGCGTGGCAAAGGAGTGGCGCATCGCGTGTGGTGTGGCGGTTGCGGGCAGGCCAAGGGCCAGACGCGCCTCCTCCATCGCCCTGGCGATCAGCCGGGGATTGAGCGGCCCGCCGCGCGCACCGCGAAAGAGCGGACCCTGTGGGGCGGTGGCGAGGGGCAGGGGGCAGAGGCGCACATAGTCGGCAACGGCGGCACGGGCGGCGGGCAGGACCGGCACCAGCCGTTCCTTCGATCCTTTGCCGATGATGCGCAACATGTCGGGAAGCGGCTGGTCCGCGACCTTCAGCGACAGGGCCTCCGATATGCGCAGGCCGCAGCCGTAGAGCAGTGTCACCACCGCCATGTCGCGCGCGGCGATCCAGTCTTCGCGCGCCTGCAGATCGACTTGGGCGATCATCTCGCGCGCGGCGTCGGGGGCAAGCGGGCGCGGCAGTTTGCGGCGGTATTTCGGGGCGCGGGCGGCCAGAACCGCAGTTGCCTCCGCGCCGCTGCGGTCGGTCAGCCAGCGCACGAACCCCTTGACCGACGAAAGCCTGCGCGCCAGCGACCGCGCCCCAAGACCCCGGGCGCGTTCGTGGGCCATGAAGGCGCGCATGTCTGATTGCGAACAGTCCGCCAGCCGAGCGGGCGTCGCCGCCTCGTCGCCGTGGCGGGCGACGAAATCCGCGAAAGCCATCACATCGGCCCGGTAGGCGCGCAGCGTGTGATGGGACGCGCCGTCAAGCGCGAGCAACTGCGCCGACCAGCGTTCGACCGCATCGCGCAGCGCCGGCGTCAGGGCAAGGCTCATCGGCCCCGCCCCTCAGTCCAGCCAGCGGCGCATGGCGCGTTCGAACACGCCCGCGAAGAAGGCCAGCAGGTCGGTGCCCTGATTGGTCCGGAACTGATGGGCGTCGCCGGCCCCGAGGACCAGCATTCCCGGCAGTCGGCCGGGGCCGAGGTCGAGCCGCATGATCGCCTCGGACCGGACTGTTTCGGCTGCAGATCCGTAGATTTGCACCCGGTCGCCCGCCGTCTGGCGCAGGACGATGGCGCGTGGCGCGCCGCCGCGCCCGCCGCTCATATAGTCGTCGACAAAACCGGGGGCAGTGACCGACAGAACCTCGCCCAGCCGCTGAACCGCGGCTTCCTCGCTGCCGGCCTGTGCGGTTTCCAGCACCAGCCGCACCATGTCCACCCGCAGGATCTGGCCGACCTCACCCCCCAGGTTTTTCAGGAAGGCTTCGAAGTCCGCCGGGTCGAGCATCTTCAGAACCGCCCGGTGAATCTGGTTGGTGCCCGCAAGGTTTTCGTAGGCCGCCGCGATGACCGACCGGTGCGTATCTTCCAGCCGGTCGAGGCGCGCCTCAAGCCGCTCCATCGCGATGCCGCGCAGATCGACGATATTGGCGCCCATCGCACGTTCGTTCGCGGCAATCAGCGCCTTCATCAGGTCGCGGTCCTCAAGGATCACCTCGGGCTTGGCGATCAGCGTATCGCGGACCTCGCCCGCCAATGCTGCATTCAGTGCCGCATTTTCGGCCATGCTGCCCCCACCTGCTTCGTTTTTTGTCATCTTACACGAAGGTCAGAGGATTTTCTGCCCGGTTTTTGCCCAGTCCTTCAGGAAAGCCTCAAGTCCCCTGTCGGTCAGCACATGACTGGCCATCGACTTGATGACACCGGGCGGCGCGGTGATCACATCGGCGCCGATCTTGGCGCAGTCGATGATATGGTTCACCGTGCGGATCGAGGCGGCAAGGATTTCGGTCTTGAAGCTGTAGTTGTCATAGATGATGCGGATATCTTCGATCAGGTCGGTGCCGTCATAGTGGATATCGTCGATCCGGCCGATGAAGGGCGAGATGAACGAGGCGCCCGCCTTGGCGGCAAGGATCGCCTGCGCCGCCGAGAAGCACAAAGTGACATTGACCATATGGCCTTCGGATGAGAAAGCCTTGCAGGCGGTCAGGCCGTCCCAGGTCAGCGGCACCTTGATCGCGATGTTCGGGGCGATCTTGGCAAGTTTCATCCCTTCGGCGATCATGGCCTTGGCCTCAGTCGCCACAACCTCAGCCGAGACGGGACCGGAAACCATGTCACAGATTTCCTTGGTGACTTCGATGATGTCGCGCCCCGACTTGAGGATCAGCGAGGGGTTGGTCGTCACGCCGTCGACCATGCCCAGATCGTTCAGTTCCCTGATGGCCGCGACATCGGCGCTATCGACGAAAAATTTCATGGGCGTGCTCCTCGGGATGGTGTCCTCTGCTGGCCGCCCTTCTAAACCATGGCTGTCGCCCCCGAAACCCTCGAAAGGCGTCGCGCGTGGCTGAAGCGGCATTTTTTGACGAGGGCGATCTGGTTGCCGTCCTGACCACGGAACCCCTGGGCAAGTGTCTGGACTACAAGGCGCCGGAAGGCGGCTGTTTCCTGGGGGCCTTCGTCGAGGTGCCACTGGGTCCGCGCCGGGTGCTGGGTGTGGTCTGGGGGCCGGGCGAGGGTGGCTATGACCTGGCGCGCGTGCGCCCGGTGACGCGGGTTCTGGATGCGGCGCCCATGCCCGGCGCGCTCAGGCAGTTCCTGATCCGCGCGGCGGATTACACGCTGACCCAGTTGCCCGCGATGCTGCGCCTTGCCACCCGCGCGCCGGGGCTGGCCGACCCGCCGGGTCCGCGCCGGATTTACCGCAAGGGCCGGGCGGAACCCGACCGGATGACGGATGCCCGCGCACGGGTTATGGCGGTCCTGGGAGAGTTTGGCGGCGCGGCCTTTACCCTGGCGGAGCTGGCCGAACTGGCGGGCGTCACCACCAGTGTCGTCAGGGGGCTGGTCAAACAGGGCGCGGTGGCCGAGGAGGAGGCCCCCCGCGATCTGCCCTATCCGCCGCTTGATCCCGACCTTGCGGGGAAGGATCTGGCCGAGGATCAGCGTGCCGCGGCAGCGCAGCTGGCGGCGGCCGTCGGATCGGGCCGCTATGGCACGACATTGCTGAAGGGCGTGACGGGATCGGGCAAGACCGAGGTTTATCTGGAGGCGGTCGCCGAATGCCTCAGGCGCGGTCGGCAGGCGCTGGTCCTTCTGCCGGAAATCGCACTGACGGCGGAATTTCTGGCGCGCGTCGAAGATCGTTTCGGCGCAAAGCCCGGCGAGTGGCATTCCGGTGTGACGCAAACCGAACGCCGCCGCCTTTGGCGCATGGCGGGCGAAGGCGGCGTGGGGATGGTGGTGGGCGCCCGGTCGGCGCTGTTCCTGCCGTTTCGCGATCTGGGCCTGATCGTCGTCGATGAGGAACATGACACTTCCTACAAGCAGGAGGACGGCGTTCTTTACAATGCGCGCGACATGGCGGTGCTTCGGGCGTCGCTGTGCGACGCGCAGGTTGTGCTGGCGTCCGCCACGCCTTGCCTTGAGACCTGGGTGAACGCCGGGGCAGGCAAATACGGCCGCATCGACCTGACTTCGCGCTTCGGCAGGTCCGAGTTGCCGGACATGCGGGCCATCGACATGCGGGCGGAACGGCTGGAGGCCAACCGCTGGATCAGCCCGACGCTGGTGCGGGGCGTGACGGCGCGTCTCGAGCGCGGCGAACAGGCGCTTTTGTTCATCAACCGGCGGGGTTACGCGCCCGTGACCATCTGCCGGGCCTGCGGCCATCAGATCGGCTGCCATCAGTGCGATGCACGGATGGTGGAGCACCGGTTCCTGAATCGGCTCGTCTGCCACCAATGCGGAGACACCGCGCCGATGCCCCATTCCTGCCCGTCGTGCAAGGCCGAAGGGAGATTGGCCCCGGTCGGACCGGGGGTCGAGCGACTGGCCGAGGAGGTGGCGGAGTGTTTTCCCGGTGCGCGGGTGGCGGTTCTGTCGTCGGACCTGTTCGCGAGCGCGCGCGCACTGAAGGAAAAGATCGGCGAGATTGCAGGGGGCGGGGCGGACATCCTCATCGGCACGCAACTGGTGGCCAAGGGTCATAACTTTCCGCTTCTGACTCTGGTCGGCGTTATCGACGCCGATCTGGGCCTGCAAGGGTCGGACCTGCGCGCGGCGGAACGCACGTTCCAGCTCATGCGGCAGGTGTCGGGCCGTGCCGGCCGGGCGGAAAAGAAGGGCGAGGCGCTGTTGCAGACCTTCCAGCCCGATCACCCGGTGATCCGCGCGATCCTGTCGGGGGAGGAGGAAAGCTTCTGGCGGGCCGAGGCGGCAGAGCGGCAGGCGGCCGGGATGCCCCCCTTCGGGCGGCTCGCGGGGATCATCCTGTCGTCAACCGATGTGGCGCAGGTCTTTGATTTCGGGGCTGAACTCGCCCGCCGATGCGAACCCCTGCGCCGGATCGGGGCCGAGGTCTTCGGTCCCGCGCCCGCGCCGGTGGCCCGCGTGCGCGGGCGTCACCGCGTCCGGCTTCTGGTCAAGGGGCCGAAGGGTGCGGCGCTTCAGGCGGCGGTGGCCGAATGGATCGGCCAGCTGAAACCACCCGCCAACCTGCGCCTGTCGGTCGACATCGACCCGCAGAGCTTCTACTGAACCTCAGCCGATCCGGTGCAGCCGGACCGGTGGTTTGGGCGCGCGCTTGAGGATGGCTTTCGCCTCCAGGTCAAGCTGCACCGCCTTGACCCACCGGCCGGCGGTGTCGCCGCCGGGGAAAAGATCCTGCGGCAGTAGGGGTTTGACCGCCACGATCACCTCGGCCGGTGTCATCCCCGGCGGCGCGGTGGGGACAACGGACAAAACGGCGGCTTTCATCGCGGTGAATTTCGCCACATCCACCCGATAGGTCTTGCCGGGCTGAGAGACATTCTCGATTTCGATCTTGTCTGACATGAAAGTTCTCCTTTCGCCCTGACGAAGGCTAGAGCGTTTCAGATTTTGACGGAAGCATATCCTGCGTTGCTGAGGTAGTTT
>CAZRKU010000032.1:0-29546 GCA_964600685.1 uncultured Frigidibacter sp.
GAGACGGTTCCCCGCCTACACACTTTCCAGGCGTGCGCCTTCGACCACTCGGCCACCTGTCCGTGGGCGGCTGTTTACAGGCTGGCACGGGGCGGGCGCAAGGGGCCAGCACGAAAAAGGCTGCCCCGGTGTGGCAGCCTTTGGCATTGCCTGTGAGCGGGAGAACCCAGTTGTTCAGTCCCGGCATCTGGCGGGTCGGGTCCGGGATGAGTGGTTCCGGTTCTGATGTCCATATCTTGCCAATATGTTTAAAGGCATGAGGCCGCCGCCTGATCGGCCGAACCAAGGGTGGCTTGGGTTCCGGTGTCAATCTGTGGATGGGGCGGCGCGTTTTCCGCCTTGATCGAGAGGCGGCGGGCCTTTTGCGCCGGGCTGAGCGTGGGGTTGTTCACGACCCGGCACAGAGTGCGGGTCACGGGACATGGCGGTCCCTTTCGGCGCCGCCAGACCAATGCGCGCCTGACGGACCACGCAGGAACCCATCCGACAGCCGTCCGCCCGGCACTTGCGGGATCAGGGTTGCGGCAAGGGCGGCGGCGGTGATCTTTCCGGCGATGCGCGCGGCATAGGCCCGACAGGTCGCAGCGAAATCGCCGCTTTGGGGCGACAAGCGCAGCGACGTGACACCTGCCGAGCGCAGGGCCTCGATCTGGTAGGCCATACTGGCCGTGCTTTGGCTCAGGGTCTGCACGCCATTGACCGCGAGAAACGGCTGCCCGTCCAGAGTTTCGACATCCCGACCATCCGGGTCCAATCCGCAGACGAACTGACAACTGTCCTTGGCGTGGTCGTGCAGGCGCGCGTGATAGCAGCGCCCGGAGATCGCAAGCGGCAGGCGGCCGTGGCCCCAGACCTCGATTTCCACGCCCATTTCGCGGCCCAGCCGGGACAGAACAGCGATCGAGTCGAGCGGCAGCTCGGGTGGCAGGCAGACCCGCACCGCTCCGCGCAAAGCCAGCCAGCGCAGCGTGCCTTCATTGTAGACGTTGATCAGCGGCCCGACCCAGAATGCCTGACCTTTGGGCAGGGCGTGCAGGGCGGTCAGATCGTTCACCTCGACCGGCAGTCCGATTTCCGCCAGAGCGGCAGCGGCCTTGCGTTCGCGTTTCAGCGTGATCAGCGCAAGCGTGGTCATCGCAACAGCCTTGCCCGACGACAGCAAGATATCCGCCGCCTCGCCGATTTCGCCTTGCCAATGGGGCAGGCGTTTGGAGCAGACAACCTCGCCCAGCACCACGCGGGAAACCGGCGCGGTCACCAGGCTTTGGTAGAAGGCGCGCACGGTGGCGGCCTTCCAGAAGAAATGGTTGGGGCCGACGGTCAGGTCCATTTCCGCGGGCATCGCTATCTCCACGTCTTGGCATAGGCGCCGGTGGTGGCGGCTTGGCCTTCGCTGAGCCTGGAAAGCGCAGCTTCGGGCATCGGACGGCCAGCCGCGTGGGCTTCGAGCGCGGCGCGGAAGCTGCGCACGACCTCGGCCACATAGGCGCGGCTGCGTTGGCGGCCCTCGATTTTCAGCGCCGTCACTCCGGCGCGCGCCAGAGCCGGAATCAGCCGGGTTGCATCGAGGCTGACCGGGTCCTCGAACACATGCCCGGTCTGGTCGCCCCCCGACTGGTCTGGCGAAGTGAAGCAGCCCTTGCACAGGGTGGGGTAGGGTGCGGGTTGGCCCCTGGCCGTGCGATGAATGGTAAAGCCGCCAAGCCGTGCCGTCAGGCCACCCGGTGCCTCGGTATAGTCCACATGGCTGGCGGGCGAGCAGACCCCGTTCATGTTCGGCGATTTTCCGGTCGCATAAGACGAGAGCGAGCAGCGGCCCTCGGCCATCACGCAAAGGCCGCCGAAGACGAAGACCTCGGTTTCCACGTCAATCTCGCGATTGATCGCGGCGATCTCATCTACCGTCAGAACGCGGGGCAGAACGACGCGTTTGACCCCGAAGGCTTCGGCGTAGAAGTTGATCACGTCGGAATTGGCGGCGGCGGCTTGCACGGAAAGATGGCGGCGCAGGCCCGGGTGATGTTCGGCAGCATGGGCCAGAAGCCCGATATCGGCAAGGATCACCGCATCGGCACCTGCGGTTTGCGCATCGGCAATCGCGCGGTGCCAAAGCGGCTCGGCACCGGCATGGGGAAAGGTGTTGATGGCGACCAGCACTTTTCCACCGCGCGCATGAGCGAAGGCGATACCCTCAGCCATCTCGTCGCGGTCGAAATTCAGGCCGGGAAAGTTGCGGGCATTGGTTACATCAGCAAAGCCGCAGTAGATCGTTTGCGCCCCAGCCTCGACAGCGGCGCGCAGGGCGGCGGGGGTGCCTGCGGGGCAAACCAGTTCCATCATGGCTGCACTCCGGCGGGCCGGTCCATACGGTGCAGCGCCAGCCCGCTGAGGCGTTCCGCCGAGGGCAGCAAGCGCGCCGGCAATGGAGCAAACGGTTTGATCAGCACGCCCAGTTCGACCGCCAGATCAAGTTCGGCATCGTCGATGGCATTGCGCAGCGCCAAGCCGGCGGCCGTATCGCCCTCGATCACCAGATCGCGCGAAAAAAACAGCGCGTCGCTGTCCATGCTGCCGTGCATCATGGCCAGAAACGCGGCGGTCAGACCGGCGATACGGGTATCGTATCGCGGCGGGCGGCGGCGGGAACAGGCGGTCACCCGGGGGGCCGAGGTGCCGGGCTCCAGCAGCAACAGAAACGGCAGATCAGTCAGATCCAGCAAAAAGCGCCGCTGCGCATGCACGCCAAGCCGTCGCTGCAGGCCGGGGTGGCGCCGGATCAGTTGCCGCGCCAGCCTGGTCAGCATCAGGGTGATCGGTGCAAGCGGCAGCGGCCTGGCAGCCAGCGCAAGAGCGCGTGGCAGGCGCGGCAATGTCAGGTTCGTCATTCTATCCTCAGCCAAGGTGGTACGGTCACATTAGGGAAGATATGGCGGGCCAGACTTGATCTTAATCAAGTCATGCCGGGGGAAAGGCTGCTAACGGTCGTTTTGTTGCAACTGCCGTGCCGATGGAGGCCGCAATCCGATCCCTGCCCGTCTTTGCTGATTTGCGCGCCTTTCTGGGTTGGGTCGGAACGCAAGGCGAGCTTCTGCGGATTTCCGAGCCGGTTGGATTGCGCCACGAGATGACGGCGGTTCAGGTGGCCACCTTGCACCAGGCAGGACCAGTGCTGCGCTTTGATGCGGCTGTGCATCAAGACGGGGCGCGGGCGCTGATGCCGGTGATTGCCAACCTGTTTGGCACCCAGGGCCGCGTCGCCGCCGGACTGGGCCTGACCCGCGCTCAGGTTCCCGAACTTGGCGCATTTCTGGCCTCCTTGCGCAGCCCCGCCCCGGTTGCGGGCGCGCGCGACGCCTGGTCGCGCTGGCCGATGCTGCGGGCTGCATTGCTGACCCGGCCACACACGCAGAGGCGTGCGGCGGTGCAGCAGGTAACGGCAGCGCCCGATCTGTCACGACTGCCGGTTCAGACGCCCTGGCCGGGTGATGCGGGGCCATTGATCACCTGGCCCGTGGTCGTAACGCGGCCCCATGGCAGCGAGGCCGCGCAGGTGGCGCGCTACAACCTCGGGGTTTATCGTGCGCAGGTACTGGGACCGGATCGGCTGATCCTGCGCTGGCTCGCGCATCGCGGCGGCGCTGCTCATGCCCGCAGTTGGGCGCGGGCGGGCGAGCCGATGCCGGTCGCGATTGCCCTGGGGGCCGATCCGGCAACGCTGTTGTCGGCAGCGCTGCCTTTGCCCGAGACCGTCTCGGAGATCGCATTTTCGGGTGTGCTGCGCGGCGCGCGGGCAGAACTGGTGCCGGCGCGCACCGTGCCGCTGCTGGTGCCCGCCAACGCCGAGATCATGCTGGAAGGCTGGATTCACCCCGATGATGCCGCGCCGGAAGGACCGTTTGGCGACCATACCGGCTATTACAATGCGGTCGAAGACTTCCCGGTGATGCGCATTTCAGCGATCACCCACCGGCGCGACCCCGTGTATCTGACCACCATAACCGGACGTTCGCCGGATGAACCTTCGGTGATCGGCGAAGTGTTCAATGATCTGGCCTTGCCGGTGGTCCGCGGCCAAATCCCGGAGGTGCGCGATCTGTGGTTGCCGCCCGCCGCCTGTTCCTATCGCATCGCCGTGGTCAGCATCGACAAACGCTATCCGGGGCAGGCGCGACGGGTGATGATGGCCCTGTGGGGGATGCTGGCGCAGTTCAGCTATACCAAGATGGTGATCGTGGTCGATGCCGACATCGACGCCCGCAACTGGGACGATATCGCCTGGGCGCTGGCCACGCGGATGGACCCGGCCCGCGATGTGATGGTTCTGGACGGCACGCCGATGGATTATCTGGATTTTGCCAGCCCGCGCGAGGGTTTGGCGGGCAAGATCGGCATGGATGCCACCACCAAGATCGGCGCGGAAACCACGCGCGACTGGGGGCAGGTCATGGCACTGGATCCAAAGGATGAGACCTTTGCCACCGATTTTCTGGCGCGCCATTTGCCGGGTATGCAATGAGCGCGCGTGTAGTCCTTGGGGTGTCGGGTGCGTCGGGCGCGATATTGGCGCTGGAATGTGCGCGGCTGTTGGCGCGCATCGGCGTTGAATTTGATCTCACGCTCTCGCCGACCGCCGAGCGCACCTTGAAGCTGGAAGTCGGGCCGGACGCGCAGGCCGAACTTGGGGCTTTGGCCGTGCAGGTCCACCTGATCGGTGATCTGGGGGCCAGCATCGCTTCCGGGTCGTATCCGGCGGCGGGCATGATCGTGGCGCCCTGCTCGATGCGCAGTCTGGCGGCGATTGCACATGGGCTGGACGATAATCTGCTGACCCGCGCCGCCGGGGTGCAGTTGAAAGAACGCCGCCCGTTGATCCTTTTGGCCCGCGAAGCGCCGCTGACGCTGGCGCATCTGCGCAACATGACGGCGGTGACGGAAATGGGCGGAGTTGTTCTGCCGCCGGTGCCCGCCTTCTATCTGCGCCCACGGAGCACGCTTGAAATTGCCGCGCAGATTGCCGCTCGCGCGGTGGATCTGTTGCACCTTGCCCCGCCTCAGGCCGCAGCCTGGGCCACCCCCTGAAAGGAAATCAGACATGACCCGACTTTCCCCCGAAATGACTGTAGGCGCGATTGCCGCAAACCTGCCCGGAGCGGCGGAACTGTTCCGCAGCAAAGGCATCAGTTTTTGCTGCGGCGGCGATATCGCGCTGCGCGAAGCGGCGCTGAAGGCCGGTCTGCTGCCCGAAGCACTCATGGCAGATCTGCAGGCGCTGGTCGCTGCGGCAGGCCACGATGCGCCCGACGCCACCCCGGCGCTGATTGACCATATACTGAGCCGCTATCATGACACCCACCGCGCCGAACTGGAATGGTTGATACCGCTGGCGCAAAAGGTCGAACGGGTTCACGGCGACCATGAGCGCGCGCCGCTTGGCCTGAGTGCGGCCCTGGTCGCGCTGCGCGAGGATCTGGAGGGGCACATGGCCAAGGAGGAGGCCGTGCTCTTTCCCCTGATGCGGCAAGGCGGCACTGCGATCATCGTGCATCCCATCGCCCGGATGCGCCAGGAACATGAGGACACCGCAAGGCTGCTGGCCGGACTCGACCATCTGACCCATGGTCTGAGGCTGCCCGAGGGGGCTTGCGGGTCATGGACGGCGCTTTATGTCGGGCTGCGCAAGTTCTCTGACGATCTGGTGACCCATATGCACCTGGAAAACAATGTGCTGTTCGCCCGGTTCGAACCGGCGCACGCCTGACGCTCGTGCTGCGGCTGCGCCATCCGCTGTGGCAGGCGGCGCACCGCCCGCTGTTCTTCTGCGCCGGGCTTTGTGCGTTTCTGGCCCCGGCGGTCTGGCTGTGGCCGGGCGGGGTTGGCGCCGATCCGCTGCGCTGGCACCTGCATGAGCTGTTGTTCGGCATGGGCGGGGCTGCGGTCGGCGGATATCTTCTGACCGCCGTGCCAAGCTGGACTGGCGCTGGCCCGGTTGCGCCGCAAAGCGTGCGGGCGCTGACCCTGCTTTGGGTCTTGGCGCGACTTTCATTGCTCTGGGTTAAAATCTTGCCGTTCGGGCTGCTTTTGCCACTCGCTTTGGGGTATTTCGGGATGCTGGCCCTGGTCTTGGCGCGGCGGCTGATCGCGGCTCGGGCCTGGTCTCGGCTGTGGTCTGTTGCGGCAATAACCGGGTTGGCATCGGGGGATGCTGTCTTTCTTGCCGATGTGCGCGGGCTGCTGGATGAACCCGCCGCCCCCTTGGCGATGGTGTTGCTGTTCGCATCTCTGATCAGCGGCATTGGCGGTCGCGCGGTTCCCGCCTTCACCCGCAACTGGCTGCACCGGTCTGCGTCCCGGCGGCATCTGTGCGATTGGCAGGCGCTTTCAACCTCGGCGCTGGTCGGCACCGTGCTGGGCAGCGGCCTTGCCCTGAGCGGGCAAGAGACTGCGGCGGGCATCTTTCTGCTGCTGGCGGGCGTCGTGCAATGCGTCCGGCTGGCGGGTTGGCAGACACTGCCCGCGCGGCGCTATCCGGCGCTGTTCATGTTGCATCTGGCTTGGGTCTGGGTGCCCGCCGGGCTGATCTTGCTGGGGGCCGCGATGCTGCGCCCTGACGTTCTGCCGATGAGCGCGGCGTTGCACGCCCTGACGATGGGGGCAATGGGCTTGATGATTCTGGCGATTTCCAGTCGGGCTGCGATGGCGCGCCAGGACGACAAACTGATTGCAGGGCCGGGTCTTGCCCTGGCGTTTGCGCTGGTTTGGCTGGCGGCCTTGCTTCGGGTGGCATCGCCCTTCGCCCCTCGGGGATGGCCTGATCCTATCGTCGCCTCTGCGGCGATGTGGATGCTGGGCTGGGCCGCTTACCTTTGGGCCTACCGCCCGGCACTGCAAGGTGCTCTGCCTTGGCCAATCCTCAGCGGGCGGCGGTGCGATAGGACAGCGGTGCCGCTGGACAGGGTGGCGAAGACCTTGCCCCCTTTCATGCAAGGGCCGTAGCGGCCGGCCATGACCTGCATCGGACCGCCATGCGGGTGATCGCCTCGCTCCTTCTGACCTGCCTCCCGTAAGTTTCCTCAGTCTGATGTAGAGTTTGCCCGATCTCTTGGCGCCGGGCCTGCGTCTTGATCGGTGTCGATCCGAAGACGGTGCGGTGCGAGAGGCCGCCCGATAACCATGGAGATCCGTCTGGAAATGAACAAGGTCGCCGAGAAGCGGCCCCGGTTTGGCTGTGCTGCAAGCCGACACGCCCAACTGGCTGGTCGAAGGCGGCCTGCCGACCGAGGGCCCGCTCGCCCATGTCGCCGTCCCCAAATACGCCGATCACTTGCCGCTTTACCGCCAGTGTCAGATCTATGGGCGGGGTGGCGTCGATCTGGATCGGTCGACCCTGGCCAAGCTGGTGTGGCGTAGCGGCCTACCATCTGGCCCCGGTCGTCGACCGGATGCTGACCCATCTCAGGCGATCCGGCCGCCTGTTCATGGATGAGACCCGAGCGCCTGTCCTCGATCCGGGGGCGGGCAAGATCGAGCCATGGTGCGCCACTGGTTCAAGCACCATGGCGAGGGACCGGCTATCTCTGGGCGCTGACCCGCGATGATCGCGGTTGGGGCGGCGGCGATCGCCCCGCTCCTCGCCGACTTCCGCCTCTGGCTGACCCATCAGCGCAGCCGGATCTCCGCCAAATCCCGCCTCGGCGATAAACCCGGTTATACCAACGGCCTTCGGACCTGACTTTTTGGGGAGTCCCAAGCCTCTCGAACTCTGACTCAATGCGATTGTGAGGTGAGGAGGCAGGGATGGCAGGTATCGCGATCGCCCGGAAGGAATTGTCGGCGGCGGAGTTGCGGGCGGCGAGCAGGACGAAGGATGCGCGGGCAGCGGTGCGATCCGCAGGCCCGCATCGCGACGGAGTTCGGCGTCACCCTGCACGAACGGACGGTCGGCAAGCAATTGGCGGCATCGGGATTCAGGCGCTTGTCAGTACGCCCGCACCACCCGAAGTCGGACCCGCAAGCCCGGACGGCGTTCAAAAGACCTCCCCGGGGCGGTAGCGGCGGCGATCCCCGCACGGGCGCGGGACAAGCCGCTGGACATAGGGTTCCAGGATGAAGCGAGGGTCTTCGCCAACGACCCAAAAGTCATCGCTTCCATAACCGCTCGATCATGGGCAGAGGTCAGTCAATAGGGCCGTTGGTATAAGGTCTTTCGCTGACGGAAAAAACCGGGCCCGCCGACAAGCGGCGGGTCCGGTTTTTTCGCGTCGCCGTTCAGCGGCCCCGTGCCGTGGCAAGCCCGCGGGCGAGGGTGCAGAACCGTTCGAGGTCGATCTCTTCCGCCCGGGCGGTGGGGGCGATGCCGGCGCCCCGCAGCAGGCTTTCGATCTCGGGGTGAAGGCCGCGCAGGCTGGCCCGCAGCATCTTGCGGCGCTGGTTGAACCCGGCCGCCACGATCTGTGACAGGACCGCCGGATCGGCGGGATAGCGCGGCGCGGGCAGGGCGGTCAGATGGACGACCGCCGAATGGATCTTGGGCGGCGGGCTGAAGGCTTCGGGCGGCAGCGTCAGGACGATCCTGGCATCGGTGCGCCACTGGGCCAGGAGCGCCAGCCGCCCGTAGGCCTTGGAGCCGGGTTTGGCGATGATCCGTTCCGCGACCTCTTTCTGGAACATCAGCGTGAGGCTGGTCCAGACGGGGGGCCAGGTCGCGGGTGTGAGCCAGCGCACCAGAAGCTCGGTGCCGACGTTGTAGGGCAGGTTCGCCACGATCCGCACCGGTTGGGTCAGATGGGCGAGCGGGTCGATGTCGAGCGCGTCGCCGTTCACCACCTCGAGCCGGCCGGGGTAGGCGGCGGCGATCTGCTCCAGCGCGGGCAGGCAACGGGCGTCCTTTTCGATGGCCAGCACCCGGCGGGCGCCTTCGGCCAGCAGGCCGCGCGTCAGGCCGCCGGGGCCGGGTCCGACCTCGAGCACGTCGCAGACGGAGAGATCGCCGGCGGCGCGGGCGATGCGGGCAGTCAGGTTCAGGTCGAGAATGAAGTTCTGGCCGAGGCTTTTCTTCGCCGCCAGCTCGTGGCTGGCGATCACCTCGCGCAGGGGGGGCAATCCGTCAAGCGCGGGCATGGCCGTGATCCTTCAGGGGGCGCTGCCCCCGCCGCTGCGGGGCCGCAGCGGCCCCCCCGGGATATTTGGGCCAGAATGAATGGGTCATCGGTTTGTGCCCCGGCGCGTCGCCATGTCTTGCGCCATGCGGAGCGCGGCGATCAGGCTGGCAGGATCGGCGATGCCCTTGCCCGCAATGTCGAAGGCGGTGCCGTGGTCGGGCGAGGTGCGGATGAAGGGCAGGCCGAGCGTCACATTCACCCCGCCCGCGAAATCGAGCGTCTTGATCGGGATCAGCGCCTGATCGTGATACATGCAGACCGCCGCATCATAGCGGGCGCGGGCGGGCGGGTGGAACATCGTGTCGGCGGGGAGCGGCCCGGAAAGGTCGAATCCTTCGGCGCGGAGCCGGTCGAGGAGGGGGATGATCAGCGACCGTTCCTCATGCCCCATCGTGCCGCCTTCGCCCGCGTGCGGGTTCAGCCCGGCGACGGCGATGCGCGGGCGGGGGATGGCGAAGTCGCGGATCAGGCCCGCGCGGGTGATGCGCAGCGTTTGCTCCAGAAGCGGTGCGGTCAGGCGGACGGGCACTTCGGCAAGCGGACAATGGATGGTGACGGGCACGGTGCGGAGCAGGTCGCAGGCGAGCATCATCACCACCTGATCCACGCCCGCGAGATATGCCAGAAATTCGGTATGGCCGGGAAAGGCGAAACCCGCGCCGTCCTTCAGCGCCTTCTTGTGGATCGGCGCGGTGCAGAGGGCGGAAGCGGCACCGGACCCGACCAGCGCCACCGCGCGTTCGATCACCGCGATCGTCTGGGCGGCATTCTCGGGGGCGGGTTGTCCGGGCGTGGCGGGGTGGGGGAAGTCATGGACCAGAACCGGCAGATGACTGGCGGGCACCGCCAGCGCCTCCTCCGGTCGGGTCAGGGGGGCGATGGCGGTTCCGGGCGGCAGGTGGCGCGGATCGCCGATCCAGAAAAAGGGCAGGTCCCTGCCCATCGCGCGGCGGGCGGCGACCGCCAGTTCGGGGCCGACGCCAGCCGGTTCGCCGCAGGTCACCGCGATGGGCTGCAGCGTCATGGGCGGCTGATGATGGCGTTCGCCTTCAGTTCGGCCAGCCAGCTTTCGGCCAGCTGGGCGAGCTTGCGGTTCACGATCTCCTCGCGGACCTGGTCGCGCGTCGGGCCGTAACCATACCCCAGCCCTTCCACGACCGAGGGGACCACGTCGCCTTCGGCATTCAGGACCGGGGCGACGGGGATCTGCGGCAGGGGGGCGGCGGTCAGACTGCCCTCGGCCAGGGTGGCGGTGCGCGAGCAGCGCATCAGGAAGAGGATCTGGCCGCCGCTGCCGCGCAGGTTGGCGGAAGTTTCATTGTCGTCGAGCTGGTCAAGCTCGGCCCCGATATTGGCGGGGATCCCGTCGCGCCTGGCTTTTTCGCGGCGCACCTGACCGCCGTTGGTCAGGCTGTAAAGCTCGTCGCAGGTGCGGGCGTTGGCCTGAAGGCGCTGTGCCTCGGCCGTGGCGCCCGCCGGCAGTGTCATCTGCGCATAGTCGATGACTGCGGCGGCGGGTGCAATCTCGGCGCTGCCGTCCTGGAGGCCGCGCAGGAGGAACAGGCCGACATAGCCCTGAAGCTGCACCGGTTCGCTGATCTGGCCCTGGCCAAGCTGGGCAATCGCGGCCTGGGCTTGCGGCGGCAGGTTCGAGAGCGGAATCCAGTCGACCCGCCCGCCATTGGCGCGCGAGGGGGCCAGCGACAGGTCCGCTGCCGCCCGGGCGAAGGCGCTTTCGGAGGTGGCGGTCTCAGAGATTTCCTGGGCGACGCGGCGTACGCGGCCGACCTCGCCGGCCCGGGCGCGCAGGATGATCTCGGAGAGCAGCACGCGCGGCCCCGCGCCACGGCCGTTGTCGGCCGACAGCGAGCGGTCGATCTCGGCCTCCGACACCCGAACGGTGGGCAGGTAGCGGCCGCGGACCAGTTCGCGCCAGGCGAGGCCGGCCTCGACGAAATCGCGGAAGGTTTCGGGTTCGACCCCGCCCTGGGCAATGGCGGCGAGGAACTGTTCGGTATCGAGATTGGCGCGGCCGGCAAATTCCGCCATGCCGGCGGCGATCTGCTCGTCCGCGAGCTTCATCCCGACCATCCGTGCCGTCGCCAGCCGCAGGCGATCTTCGATCAGGCCTTTCTCCGCTTCGGCCGGGATGTCGCCGGGGAAGCGCAGAAGCTCAAGGAAAAGGATGCGCTGTTCCAGTTCGAAGCCGGTGATCGCGCTGTCGTTGACCCGGAGGACCGGGCGGAACGGCCCGTCTTGCGCCTGGGCCGTCACCGCAGGCATCAGGCTTGCCGCCAGGGCGAAAATCAGGGAAGTCAGGCGCATGTTTCTGTCCGTCTGCTCGTCATTATCATCTTGCCCGGTCGCCGCTCTGGTGCGGGATCAGCCGCAGTTCTTGCGAAACTGCCGTCCGTCGCTGCCGGACCCGAACCCGTTCAGATTGACCGACAGGCTGAATTCGGTCGTCGGCCTTACACTAGTCGAGGATGTGAAGCGACGCGAGAGAGAAAGATCAACAACCGCGCAATCGCTGCGGAATTGCAGGCCCACGCCCGCGCGTGCCGCCCGGTTTGCGGTGAAGTCATAGCGTCCGTTTCCGGTCATGACCCAGCGGTCAGTCACCTGCAGCGCCGCGTCGAGGGCCAGTTCCGATGTCGGGAGCGGCCGGCCTTCGGCGGGATCGGCGACCAGCCAGACATAATTGCCGGCAATCGCATAACGCGGCTGACCGAACGACAGGCGCAGTTCGTTCTTGGAAAAATCGAAACTGTCATTGAAAAGCGCCCGGTTGGTGACGCCAAGGCCGTTGTCAGCTCTTATCTGCATGGCCAGAAGCCAGTCCGATCGCGTGCCCGAAAGCCCCGAGCCGGTGGAGAACTGCCCCAGATCTTCGGAGCGCAGCACCCGACCGGCGGTGACGCCCAGCATCCAGCCGTCGGGATCCTTGCGGGTCCAGCTGAGGCCGAGGTTGGCACGCAGGCCGGATTCGTAGAGGTCACCGCCCGGAAACCGGCTGAAGGAGAAGAGATTGCCTTCGTCGAACTCGACCAAGAGACTTTCCTCGTTCGGCGCGGATGTGGCGGTCTCGTCGCTCCAGACCAGTTGGACCACCGGCTCGATCACCTGCGCGGAGTGGCCGCCGGATGCGGGTTTCACCCAGGGCCAGCGCAGGTCGAGCGCAAGGGCTGGGGTCAGGCGGCTGACCGAGCTGGGATAGGTCGGATCTTGTCCGACGCGGTAGAACGCGCCGTTCAGGCCGGCCGCGACGCCAAGCACCATGCCGTTTTCGAGGACCGTTTGCCGCCGCCAGTCGAGGCCGAAGGTCAGGCGCGCCACGTCGCGTCCGTCGATCACCCCATCGCCGTTCTGGTCCGCGGGCGAGGTCGAGCTGCGGTTGACGCCGAGAAGGCCGAAGTGCAGCGTGGCCTGCCCGCCGATCAGGTCGGGAGTGAAGCGCCGCTCAAGGCTGACATCGGCAGCAAGCCCGGGCAGGGCGGGATCGTCGTCGCCCGCGCGCAGGGAGTTGTAGTGGGTCAGCCGGGCGTCGAAGGCCAGATCCCGCTTGAGCCGGCTGAGGTAGACGTCACTCGCCAGGCGGTCTTTCTCTTCGATACCATAATCGAGCAGGTAGCCGTCGTCGCTGACGGTTTCGAGCCGGAACCCGGCGACATAATCGTTCGCGAGGCTGAACTGGCCGTCGCCGAAGAGATAACCGCGGCTTTCGCCGGGGAAGAGGTTATCGCGGCTGTAGGCGCCGGTCAGCGTCATCGCGCCGTTCGAAAAGGCCTGCCGGTAGCGCAGTTCGGTCGATACCGCGCCCTTGGTGGTCAGGTAAGGGGTCACGGTCAGGTCGCGGCTGTCGCCGATGGCGACGAAGTAGGGCAGTTTCAGCCCGAAGCCCAGTTCGGAACTGGAGCGGACCGATGGCAGCAGGAACCCGGTGGCGCGGTCGACGGTCGGGTCGGGCATCCTGAGGCGCGGGAAATAGGCGATGGGCAGACCGGCGACGCGGAACTGCGCGTTATAATAGTAAATCTGGCGGGTCTTCTGATCATGCACCACCCGCCGGGCACGGATTTCCCACAAGGGCGTCGGGTTGTTCGCGCAGACCTGGCAGGTCGAGGCGCGGACGCGGCTGAGCTGGGTATAGCGCCCCTCCACCCGGTCGATCTCGCGCGCGGCGATCTGGAGCTGGTCTTTCAGGACAAGGCGGGCACTTTTCAGGATCCCGTCGCGGAAATCGGCGGACAGTTCGCCCTCGTCCGCCAGAAAGACCGTGCCCTTGCCGTCGTCGATGGTGATCGGACCTTCCAGCTTCAGCCGGTTGGTGGCCTGATCATAGATGAGCCGCGAAGCCGTCAGGCGCTGGCCCTTGTAGAGAACCTCGACCGCGCCTTCGGCGGTCAGGGTCTGATCGGCGTTGATGAAGATGCTGTCGGCGAGCAGGGCGGGCAATGCCTCCTTGGTCGCCTCCTGCGCGAAGGCGGCGGGCAGGAATGGTGTCGCTGTCGCCGCCGCCAGCGCCAGCGCCAGAATTGCGGCCGTCCGGCGCGGTGCGGCGCGGAGGAGGGGATGCGCGGCCATGTCAGCCGTCCTCCAGATGCAAGAGCAGGCTGACCGACAGGAGCGCGGCCGCAATGGGTGGGCTCCATGCGGCGAGCAGGATAGGGATTTGTCCGCTTTCACCAAGAACCTGCGCGAAGTTCCTGACAAAAAACACCGCGATTCCGGACACCAGCGCGATCAGGACGAGCGGGCCGGTCTGCCCGAAACGGGCGTGGCGCATGGTGAAGCCGGCCCCGACCATCACCATCGCCGCCAGAAGGATCGGCAGCGCCAGTTCCATCTGGAACCAGACCGCGTGGCGGCGGGTGGAAAAACCGGCCCGGTCCAGCTGGGCGATGAAGGTCGGCATGTCCCAGATCGGGACGGTTTCCGGCGCCCCGACACTGTCGCGGATCTGATCGGCGGTCAGGTTCGAGGTGAGCGTGAGTTGCGGCAGGCTCTGGGCATCGGCCTCGGGGTTGGGGCTGTCGGACAGGGACCATTCGCGCGCCCCGCGCGCGATCCACTGGCCGTCCTGAAGGCGGGCCGAGGCGGCCTCGATCCGCTGGAGGGGTTCGCCGTCCGCGCCGAAAGCCAGAAAGGTCACGCCGAACAGTGCGGTGCCATCCGGGTCGGCGCTGTCGGCGCGGATCACCCATTGCCGGTCGGCATCGCCCTGGCGCAGCCACAGGCCATCGCTGCTGATCGAGGCGTCCGATATGCCCGCCCCGGTCCCGGTCAGGACCGCGTAACGTTTGCTGGTCGCGGCGACGATGGGGTTGAGCACCGCGACCGCCACCACCCCCAGAAGCAGGGCGGACAGGACGGGTGCGGCCAGCGTGCGCAACCCCGAGCGACCGGCGGCGCGGATCGCCACCAGTTCGGAAGTGCGCGCGAGCCTGAGGAAAAGCGCGATGGCCGACAGGATCATGATCAGCGGCAGGATGCGGTAGACGGTGGCGGGGGTGTGCAGCAGCGACAGTCCCGCCAGCCGTTCGAACGAATCGTCGGGCAGGCGGCGGACCTGCTCGATCAGGTCCAGGAGGTAGAGGATGGCGAAGAAGGCGACGAAGACCAGGGCAAAGGTTGCCAGGAACCGGCGCGCGACATAGAGCGAGAGTTTCATGATGCGAAACCTCCCGCCAGTCTGGCCGCCCGGGCGGGACGCCGGGTGCGCGTGTCGAAGGCCAGAAGCAGCGCCGCGAGCAGGAACCCCGCGAGGGCTGGCGCATAGGCCAGAAACGCCGATGCCCCGGCCCGTCCGGCGGCCTTGTCGGCAAGGTTCGACAGGAAATAGAGCAAGACGAAAAGGCCGCTGGCCACCGCGACCTGCCGCCACATGCCGAAACGCGAGAAACTGCCGCCGATCATCGCGGCAAAGCCGACCAGAACCGCGGCGACGGTCAGAAGCGGCTTGGCGAATCGGTCGTGCCCTTCGAAGCGCGCCCGTGCCCTGCTTGCGCCGGTTTCCGCCAGCAGCCGGGCGTCGGCAGCCAGAAGCGCCGCGGTCGATCGTTCCTCGAGCTGCAGGGTGCGGGGGCCGCGCGCCGCGATCAGCCCGCCGATGTCATAGGTGACATCGGCGAATCGTGTGACCGACAGGCGCGGGACGCCGCCCGAGTCGTCGCGCAGGGTCTGCGCCATCCCGTCGAGCATCACCAGCTTCGGGCCGCTGTCGCTGCGCGCCAGATAGGCGCTTTTTGCGGCGTAAACCGTCTCGGACCCCGGTTGGCGGCGGTCGGACAGGAAGAAGTCCCCCAACTCGCCGTTCGGGCTGATGCGGCGGATGAACAGGGTGACGGCGGGCGAAGGGTGCAGGAACGTCCCTTCGGTCAGGAACTTGGAGCTGATGTTTTCGGCAATCTCGCTGTTGCGCTCATTCAGGCGGGTGCGCGCCATCGGCACCAGAAAATGCGTGAGCGCGCCCAGAAGCAGCGCGACGAGCACCCCGAAGAACAGCACCGGCCGCGCCAGACGGAAGGGCGAAAAGCCGGTGGCCTGCATCACCACCAGTTCGCTTTCCGAGGCCATCCGCTGCGTCGCATAAAGGGTCGCGACAAAGGCTGCGACCGGAAGCATCAGGCGGATCACGTTCGGCAGCGAAAGCGCGGAAAGTTCGAGGAAAACCCAGACCGACTGGTTGTCGGAAATCAGCCGGTCGAAAAGCCGCACGGCGCTGTTGACCCAATAGACGGACACCAGGACAAGCGCGAAGAAGCCGAAGAACATCATCAGCTGCGACAGCATGTATCTGTCGAATCTGGACATCTAGTCCTTGGCCCCTTGTACCCTGTTTCCGCTATCCCTAGCGCAAAGGCAGGGCAGGGAAAACTCCTATCTGGCCAAAGGGCCGGGCCGGGGCTAGGGTCCGGCGAAACTGTGCCAGAGGATGATCATGCCCGCGCCCGTCCAGATCCATTTCGACGCCACCGATGCCACCGCCGCCCGCCATGCCGAAGGTCGGCTGGCGCTTCTGTTGACGGAGGGGGCGAAACTCTCCGCCCTTGCCGGGCGGATCGACAAGGCCACGCGCGGCGCGGTCGCGCGGGCGGTGGAAAGCCCGGCCTGGGCCAAGCTGAAGGCCGGCGAGGCGCTGGAACTCGCGTTCCCCACGGGGCTGAAGGCGGAGGCCTTGCAGTTGGTAAAACTGCCCGCCAAACCCACGGTGGCCGAGGCGCGCAAGGCCGGCGCGATCATCGCCAAGGGGCTGGGCGCATCGGGCGTGACGGTTCTGGCCGGGGCAATGGCGCGGGCGGCGGATGTGGCCTTCGGCCTTGTGCTTCGCTCGTATGATTTCTCGACCTACAAGACCGGCGGCGCGACCGAACGCGGCATGGTGCGCTTTCAGGTCGACAAGCCGGAAAAGGTCGCCGCCCAGGCCGCGCCGATGGCGGCGGTGGCCGAGGGGGTTCTCTTCACCCGCGATCTGGTGAACGAGCCGGCCAATGTGCTGACCACCAGCGATTTCGCCGCGCGCCTTGCCGCCATGCGGGAGCTCGGGCTGGAGGTCGAGATTCTGGAGGAGCCGGAGCTGGCGAAGCTCGGGATGCGGGCGCTTCTGGCTGTGGGGCAGGGGTCGGAGAGCCCGTCGAAAGTCGTGGTCATGCAATGGCGCGGGGCGGGAAAGAAAGAGGCACCCTTCGCGCTGGTCGGCAAGGGCGTGGTCTTCGACACCGGCGGCATTTCCCTGAAACCCGGCGAGGGGATGCAGGACATGACCATGGACATGGGCGGTGCGGGGGTTGTCGCTGGGGTCATGCGGACGCTGGCTTTGCGGAAGGCCAGGGCGAATGTCGTCGGCCTGGTCGGCATCGTCGAGAACATGCCCGACGGCCGCGCCCAGCGGCCGGGCGACGTGGTGCGTTCGATGAAGGGCGATACGATCGAGGTGATCAATACCGATGCCGAAGGGCGGCTCGTGCTGGCCGACGTGCTCTGGTATGCGCAGGAGCGGTTCAAACCGCGCGGCATGATCAATCTGGCGACGCTGACCGGGGCGATCATCGTGGCGCTGGGGCACGAGAATGCCGGCGTCTTTTCCAACGACGACACGCTGTGCGCGGCGCTGCTGAAGGCGGCGGCGGCAGAGGGCGAGGGCGCCTGGCGCATGCCCTTGTCGCCCGCCTATGACGCGATCCTGAAAAGCCATATCGCCGACATGCGCAATTCCTGCGGCCGTCCGGCGGGGTCGATCACAGCGGCGCAGTTCCTCAAGCGCTTCGTGAAGGACGAGACGCCCTGGTGCCATATCGACATCGCGGGCGTGGCCCTGCCCGCGACCGAACAGGTGCTGGTCGGACCGAAAACCGCGTCCGGCTGGGGGGTGATGACTCTCGACCGGCTGATCCGCGACATTCTGGAAGGCTGATGGCCGAGGTCTACTTCTATCACCTGACCCGTTCGGCGCCGGATGTGGCGCTGGCCATGATCGCCAGCCGGGCGCTGGAGCGCGGCTGGCGGGTCGGGGTCGTGGTGCCGGATGCGGCGCGGGCGGATTGGCTGGATCAGCGGCTGTGGCTGAACGGCGAGGAGGGCTTTTTGCCGCACGGACGGGCGGGCGGGCCGCATGACGATCTGCAACCGATCCTGATCGCAGGCGGTGCGCCGCCTGCGGGCCGCGCCTGCGTGATCGCGCTGGAGGGCGCCGACTTGGCGGCGGCGGAAGCGGCGGCGGCGGAACGCGCCTGCATCCTGTTCGACGGCAACGATTCCGCCGCCGTCGAGGCGGCGCGCGGCCAGTGGCGGGCGCTGATCGCGGCGGGCCTGTCGGCGACCTACTGGAGCGAGGAAGGCGGGCGCTGGCAAAGGAAGGCGGAAAGCCCGGCGAAGCCCGCCCCCGGCGACTGATCGGTTGGCCGTTCCCCAAGGCTTTGCCCTCCCCGGCCTGCGCGACGGGCGCGGGCGGTCTTCGTGGCCGGGGTCCACTGGATATTGGCTTGTCCCGCATCACCCCGGGATATTTGCGGACGACAGCGGGGCAGGGGGTTTGGTAGGCCCGGAGGGACTTGAACCCCCAACCAAGGCGTTATGAGCGCCCTGCTCTGACCATTGAGCTACAGGCCCGACCGGGGCTATCGGTAGGCGGTTCGGGGGCCAAGGTCAAGGCGGGCGGCCGGATGCCATGCGGGCGGCCCTTTTCATTTCCCGCGCATTGTCCTAAGGCCAAGCAAAGCCACCTGTCTGGATGCTGGGGACCGCAAACCGATGAGCGAGCAGAAAAACGGCCTGACCTACGCGGATGCCGGTGTCGATATCGACGCGGGCAATGCGCTGGTGGAGCGGATCAAACCGGCAGCCAAACGCACCCGCCGGCCGGGCACCATGTCCGGTCTGGGCGGGTTCGGGGCGCTCTTCGATCTGAAGGCGGCGGGCTACAGGGATCCGGTTCTGGTGGCGGCGACGGACGGGGTCGGCACCAAGCTGCGGATCGCCATCGACACCGGCAATGTCGACACGATCGGCATCGACCTGGTGGCGATGTGCGTGAACGATCTGGTCTGCCAGGGGGCGGAGCCCTTGTTCTTCCTCGACTATTTTGCGACCGGCAAGCTGGATGTCGATGAGGCGGCGCGCATCATCGACGGGATCGCCCGGGGTTGCGAGGCGTCGGGCTGTGCGCTGATCGGCGGCGAGACGGCGGAAATGCCGGGCATGTATCACCGGGGCGACTTCGACCTTGCCGGTTTCGCCGTGGGCGCGATGGAGCGCGGCGGCGACCTGCCGCAGGGCGTGGCCGAAGGCGACATGCTTCTGGGTCTCGCCTCGGACGGGGTGCATTCGAACGGCTATTCCTTCGTGCGCAAGGTCGTCGACCTGTCCGGCCTTGGCTGGGATGCGCCGTCGCCCTTCGGCGGGGGCACGCTCGGCGCGGCGCTTCTGGCCCCCACGCGGCTTTACGTGAAGCAGGCGCTGGCGGCGGTGCGCGCCGGCGGGGTCCATGCGCTGGCCCATATCACCGGCGGCGGGCTGACCGAAAATCCGCCGCGCGTGTTGCCCGAGGGGCTGGCCTGCGAGATCGACCTGTCGAGCTGGACCCTGCCGCCGGTCTTCCGCTGGCTGGCCGAGACGGCGGGCATGTCGGAGCCGGAGCTGCTGAAGACCTTCAACTGCGGCATCGGCATGATGGTGGTCGTGGCCGCCGACCGGGCCGATGCGATTGCCGAACTTTTGCGCGGCGCGGGCGAGACAGTCGTGCCGCTGGGGCGCGTGGTCAGGGGCGAGGGCGTGACCTACAAGGGGCGCCTCCTGTGAAACGGGTCGCCATCCTGATTTCCGGGGGTGGCTCGAACATGGTGGCGCTGGCTGCCAGCATGAAGGGGGATCATCCGGCGCGGCCGGTGCTGGTCGCCTCGAACGACCCCGGCGCGACCGGGCTGGAGCGGGCGCAGATGCTGGGCATCCCGATCGCCGCCGTCGACCACAGGCCGTTCGGCAGGGACCGGGCAGGGTTCGAGGATGCGCTGTGCGCGCATCTGCTGCTGGCGCGGCCCGACATCCTCTGCCTTGCGGGGTTCATGCGGGTTCTGACGCCGCGCTTCGTCGAACGGTTCCGGGGGCGGTTGCTGAACATCCACCCCTCGCTCTTGCCGAAATATCCCGGCCTGCACACCCATGACCGCGCGATCGCCGCCGGGGATGCGGAGGCGGGCTGCACCGTGCATGAGGTGACGCCGGTGCTGGATGACGGGCCGATCCTCGGGCAGGCGCGGGTGCCGGTTCTGGCCGGGGATACGCCCGAGAGCCTGGCCGCGCGGGTGCTGACGCGCGAACATCAGCTTTATCCGGCGGTCTTGCGCCGTTTTGCACAGGGGATCCGCGAGCCGCTTTTCCTCTGACCCTGATGCGACAAAGATGGCGATCAGGCTGCAACCAGACGCATAACCGCAACAATGAAGCCGGGCTGCGCGGCCCACCCTTTCCAACCGGGCGCGCCTGACCTATCACCCGGAACCAGCGGGACGGACCCGCAGACCGCAGGACAGTGATGCCGACAATAAGAACAACCGAAGAGCTGGCACAGTTTTGCGCCGAAGCCCGGACCAAACCCTATGTCACGATCGACACCGAGTTCCTGCGCGAGCGGACCTATTATTCGAAACTCTGCCTGATCCAGATGGCGCTGCCCCCGGCCAGGGACGGGCGGGCGGTGCTGGTCGATCCTTTGGCCGAAGGCCTGTCGCTGGAGCCGCTTTACGATCTTTTCCGCCATGAGGGCACCGTGAAGGTCTTTCACGCCGCCCGACAGGATCTGGAGATCTTCTTCGTCGAGGGCAAGGTTTTCCCGGTGCCGCTTTTCGATACGCAGGTCGCGGCCATGGTCTGCGGGTTTGGCGAACAGGTGGGCTACGAGACGCTGGTCAAGAAGATCGCGCGGGAAAATCTGGACAAATCCTCGCGCTTCACCGACTGGTCGCGCCGGCCGCTGTCGGACGCGCAGCTGACCTATGCGCAGGCCGATGTGACCCATCTGCGGCTGATCTATGAACACCTGAGCAAGGAACTGGCGCGCACCGGCCGCCAGATATGGGTCGAGGAGGAAATCGCGATCCTTCTGGACCCCGAGACCTACATCACCCGTCCCGAAGACGCCTGGGAGAAGGTGCGCACCCGCACCACCTCGGGCCGGTTCATGGCCATGGTGAAGGAACTGGCGCGCTTCCGCGAGGAATACGCCCAGAGCCGCGACGTGCCGAGGAGCCGCGTCTACAAGGACGATGCGCTCTTGGAACTCGCCTCCACCCGGCCGGCAACGGTCGAGGAACTGGGGCGTTCGCGGCTTCTGCTGCGCGAAGGGCGCAAGCCCGACATCGCCGAGGGGATTCTGGCGGCGGTGCGCGCCGGGCTGGAGATGAAACCCGAGGATTTTCCCAAGGTGGATCTTTCGCGCGAGCAGCTGCAGGTCAACACCGCGCTGGCCGACCTGCTGCGGGTGCTCTTGAAAGCGAAGTCCGAGGAGGCCGGGGTGGCGCCGAAGCTGATCGCGGCGACTTCCGAACTCGATGCCCTGTCGGCCGGTCAGCGGGAATTGCCGATGCTGCACGGCTGGCGGCGCGAGGTCTTCGGCGAAGATGCCCTGCGCCTTTGCCGGGGCGAGATTGCCCTGTCCGCCGTCGGCGGATCGGTCAGGGTCGTGCAGATCTGAGCGACGTCATCGGCCGCTCGACAGGCTGTTGACCTCGCCCTGCACCACGATGGTGGTGACAGAGTCCAGCCTGATGTCCGACAGGAAGACCGCAGCGGTCAGGCGGCGCGACTGCGGCGTGGAGGCCCGCGTCTGTCCCGGCGGCTGGTAGACGAGGAAACGGTAGGTCAGAACACCATCCTCATCCGGGCGGCCACGGGTCTCCGAGACGAGTTCCGCCTTCCACCAGCCCTGGGTCGGGGGCAGGCCTGCGGCGCGGATGATGGCGCCGCCCTGCGCCTGTTCGACCTGAAGTTCGGTGACCTCGCCGATCAACTGGCGCCCGTCCGCCGCCTCGTTCGGCTTGAGTGTGGCCTGAGTTCGGTTGCGGCGCGCGCGACCGAACCAGTTCAGCGGGTTCAGCCGGCTCTGCCGCATCCGTCCGCAGCCCGTCAGCGCCAGCGGCAGGGCAAGGGTGGCAAGAACGACAGTGCGGCGGTGCATGGGCTGGCTCCTTCTCGGTGGAAACTGGGTAGCCCATTCGGGCGCGCGTGAAAAGGGGCGGGTGCTGGACCTTTTCGGTCCGACACACTACCTATCTGGGGTAGCGGACGGAGAAGACCATGGCCACCGAGGCCTTCGAGGATATTGCCGAGACTTTCGCCTTTCTGGACGATTGGGAAGACCGCTATCGCCACCTGATCGAGCTGGGCAAGGCGATGCCCGTGATGGACGCGGCCTTCCATGTGGCCGCGACCAAGGTTGACGGCTGCGCCAGCCAGGTCTGGTTCCTGCCGCGGATCGAAGGGCGGGGGGTGCAGGCCCGGTTCGACTTTCTGGGCGACAGCGACGCGCTGATCGTGCGGGGCCTGATCGCGGTGCTGCACGCGCTTTATTCCGGCGTGCCGGCGGGGGAGGTGCTGAAGGTCGACGCGGCCCTGGAGCTCAGACGCCTGGGGCTTGACGAACATCTGTCCGCGCAACGTTCCAACGGTGTGCGGGCGATGGTCGGGCGCATCCGCAAGCTGGCGGCGGAAGCGGCGGCCTGATGCGGGTATCTGTCAGGCGGAGCCTGGCAAGAGCAGCGCCGCCCCGGCAACGATCAGGGCGAGACCCAGGGCGCGCGTGAAGGCCATTCCCGGCGACACCAGCTTTTCGGTGGCGACGATCACTGCCAGCCCGACGATCCAGTAAAGGTTCATGGCGCCGCCGATGAACAGGAGCAGCATGAGCGCCCAGCAGCAGCCCAGACAGTTCGCCCCGAGGTGAAGGCCGGCCCGCAGGCTGCCCCACCTGCCGTGCGGCCGGTGTGCCACCAGAAGCGCGGCCGGCGCATTGCAGGCGCGCAGGCAGCGCGCCTTCAGCGGCGTGAACTGGTAAAGACCCGCCAGAAGCAGGAGCGCCGCCGCCGGAGGCCTGCCGGTGAGGCTGAGATACATCGGCGAAAGCCGATCAGCGGAGACGAGCGCCCATTGCAGGAAAGTGGCGACGAGGCTGAACCCCGCCCAGGCCAGCAGGTAGCCCGACAGGAGGGCCAGTGCCGGACCGCCCGGCAGCCGGGCCGGTTTGCCCCCGGTCAGCGCCGCATAGAGCAACACCGCCGGGGCGGCGCCCGGCACCATCATCGCCACCATCATCAGCCACCACGTGAGGATGGTCGCAAGGACAAATCCCGCCGACCAAGCCCCTCCACCCGGCACGGTCCCGGTTCCGGCCAGAACCGCGCCGCCGGGGCCGGTCATGGCGGTCATCTCCAGCGCCGACATGCCGGTGCCGCCGCCGGTGATCGTCGCAACCGTGCCGATTGCCAGTGCCAGACCCAGCGCCGCCGCAACGATCAGTCTGTCATGCACCAGAATGCCGACCGCACGCGGCTTCGGCGGAGGCGGGTCGATCGTCCACTCGGGGTCGGCCAATCAGGCGGCCATTTCGATGACGCCCTTGTGCGACAGATGCAGGTTGCACAGATGGGCATGGGTTCCGTCATTGTCGGGCAGGTTCAGGGTGCCCTCGGTCTTCGTGCGTCCGCTGGCCACTTCGGCCGTGCGGTATTCGAAGCCGAAGGGCAGGTTGATCCGCGCCCTCGCCTCGGCACCCGTCACCGGATTGCGGATCGGCTCGACCTCGGCGGAAAAGACCCCCGGCACGACCGCTTTCCCCCGGCGCCTGTCCGGGTCGATCGACAGATCGATCTTTCGGTAGAGCGTCTCGTGCTTGTGCGGCGACATCTTCGAAAACACCCACCACATCGTCGCCATATCCTCGGTATCGCCGCCGGTCATGACCGACTGAAGCGCCGCGCGCTGGGCTGGGCTTGCCGCCTCGTCGATGATGATCTGCATGTGGCCGTCGCCCATATGGATCGGGCCGGGCCACTTCACCACCATCGCCGTCCTGAGCCCGTCAAGCTTGACATCGCCATGGTGACCCTTGTCGATCTGGAACGCGATGGAGGCTTCGCACCGGCCGTGCGTCGGCAGCGCGTTGAACTGACAGGGGCAGCCGTAGGCACAATTGCAATTCACCAGTTCAAGCGCATGGATTTCCCAAGGTGTCATGATTTGTCCCCCCTTTCGGTTGTGAGCCGTGCCCCACGATAACACGGAACCGTGACCCGGCCCGCATCAAATCTCGGGGTCCGGACCCGCAGGGTCAGAGCCGCGCCAGCGCGCCTGTCAGATCGCCGTATCCGGTCAGGCGCCTCTCATAGGCCAGCCCCAGCCGCGCGGCGCAGTCGCGCGCCTTGGCGTCCAGCGCCGGATCGTCGGTCTGGGCCTGATAGACCAACTTTTCGTAATTGCCGAAATACATGTCGCGAAGGTCGGGGTGGCGGTCGAGGCCCATGGGTTTCCAGACGAAGGCATCGAACTGCCGGACAAGGAAGTCGGTCAGATAGAAGGCGGTGAATTCGCCGTGCGCCGCGAAGGTCTCGTTGCCTTCGAAGAACGAATAACAATGCGGACCGGCGACCATCTCGACGCCCAGCTCGGCACATTTCGCCTGCAACAGCCCGCCAGTGCCGCAATCCGCATAGACGATGAAGATTCCGTCATATCCGGCCCGGTGCTTCAGCACGGCGGATTCGACCGCGGCGGTGATCCGGTCGGGATGAAGATGCAGGTTCGCGGGCAGGCAGGTCAGGTCCAGATGCGACCAGCCGTTCGCCGCCTTCAGGTCCAGAATCTCGCGCGCCAGCGCCCCGCAGGCGATCAGCAGGATGCGCCCGCTCCGATCGGGAGGCAGGCCGGTCTCGGTCAGGTCGTCGTCCGACAGCATGGTCAGGACCGGCGGCCGCGCATGTGCGACCAGACCGCAAGCCCGAGAAGCAGCGGCCCGACTGCCGCCATCCACCAGGGCATCACCTCGCCGGTCACCCGCATGGCGAGCCAGATCGTTGCCCCGGCGAGAACGAGCACGAGCAGAACAAGGTAGGCGGTCTTCAAGGCGGCAAACTTCATGGCGGTTTTCCCCGTTTCACCGCACCAATCTGGCGATGGGCGCGGCTTTTGCCAAGTGGCCCCAGAAATCGGACAGCCCCGGATCGGTCGATCCGGGGCTGATTTGTTTGCCTGTCGCCCCGGTCAGCCCGCCAGCGAATTGTGCTTGCGCGCCATGAAGTCCTTGGCGGTCTGCACCGCCACGGCGGCATCGCGGCAATAGGCGTCGGCGCCGATCGCCCGCCCGAATTCCTCGTTGAGCGGCGCACCGCCCACCAGGACGATGAAGTTCTCGCGCATGCCCTTTTCCTTCATCGTGTCGATCACGACCTTCATGTAGGGCATGGTCGTGGTCAGAAGCGCGGACATGCCGAGGATGTCGGCATCTTCCCTTTCCAGCGCCTCGAGATATTTTTCGACCGGGTTGTTGATGCCGAGGTCCACGACCTCGAAGCCCGCGCCCTCCATCATCATGCCGACAAGGTTCTTGCCGATGTCGTGGACGTCGCCCTTGACCGTGCCGATCACCATCTTGCCGACCTTCGGCGCGCCGGTCTCGGCCAGCAGCGGCTTCAGGATCGCCATGCCGGCCTTCATCGCATTGGCGGCCAGAAGCACTTCGGGCACGAAGAGGATCCCGTCGCGGAAGTCGGCGCCGACGATGGTCATGCCGGCGACCAGCGCCTTGGTCAGCACGTCATAGGGCACCCAGCCGCGCTCCAGAAGGATGTTGACCCCTTCCTCGATTTCCTCTTTCAGCCCGTCATAGAGGTCATCATGCATCTGGAGGACCAGTTCGTCGTCATCCAGTTCGGAAAGAATGATATCGCCTTCGTCGGCCATGATGTGTCTCCTGACAGTCCTCGTCGAGGTAATAGCCTTCAGGGGGCGCAGTCAACTTGGCGAATTCCGACATGACCCGCGCCTTGTGCGACGAAAGCACCGCCGATGGGTCGCGGACCATGCATGGGGGCTGGCCAATGTTCCTGTAATGTTCTAGTTTGCACCCATGCCCTTGCCACCCCCTGATCCTTTCCTGCGCCTCAAGGCGCGCGGTTCGGCCACCAATCAGACGGGCCGGTTCGAGCCCTATGGCCGCGAAATGGCCCATGACGGCTGGGATATCCCCGAGGAGGAGCGCCTGCTGCGCACCGAGGTGGCGCAAGAGCGGCCGCGCTCGGTGATCAACTATGTCAATTCGCCCGATCTGCCCTTCGACCGGTCGGTCAATCCCTACCGGGGCTGCGAACATGGCTGCTGCTATTGTTTCGCCCGCCCGAGCCATGCCTTTCTCGGCCTGTCGCCGGGGCTGGATTTCGAGACGCGGCTGGTCGCGCGGCCGGACGCGCCAAAGGTGCTGGCGCGCGAACTGGGGCGCAAGGCCTATGTGCCGAACGTCATGGCAATCGGCACCAATACCGATCCCTATCAGCCGATCGAGGCGCGCTACCGGATCATGCGGCAGATGCTTCAGATCCTGTCGGACTGGAACCATCCGGTGGCGATCGTGACCAAGGGCGCGCTGATCGAGCGCGACATCGACGTCCTGTCGGACATGGCGCGGCGCAATCTGGTGCATGTGGGGATCTCGGTCACCACGCTCGATCCCGACCTCTGCCGCAGGCTCGAACCGCGCGCGCCGGTGCCTGCGCGGCGGCTCGCGGCGATCCGGGCGTTGAGCGGCGCCGGGATTCCGGTCCGGGTGATGGCCGCGCCGGTGATCCCGGTCCTGACCGAGCCGGAGCTTGAAGCGATCCTGACGGCCGCGCGGGACGCGGGCGCAGGCGCCGCAACCTGGATTCTCCTGCGCCTGCCTCTGGAGGTCGCGCCCCTGTTTCGCGACTGGCTCCTGCGCCATGCGCCGCTGCAGGCCGCCCATGTGATGAACCGCCTGCGCGAGATGCGGGGCGGGGCGGATTATGACGCCGAATGGGGCAAGAGGATGCGGGGCGAGGGGCCCTACGCCGATCTGATCGCGGGCCGGTTCAAGCTGGCGGCAAGGCGGCTGGGGTTTGATGACCCTTTGCCGCCGCTGGATCTTTCGCGGTTTCGCGCGCCGCCGCGTGCGGGGGACCAGCTGGCGCTGTTCTGACCGGGGCGGGCCGGCGCTGTTTTCCGGCGGGATTCTCTGCTACCATTGCCCCTGTGTCGCTACCGGCCGGAACATTCCAGGAGGTTGGCCATGTACAAGCACATCATGATCCCTACCGACGGATCGGAAACCGGGACAAGGGCCGTCGAACAGGGGCTGGAGCTTGCCCGCGTCATCGGGGCGAAAGTCACGATCCTCACGGTTCTGCAACCGTTCCATACCTTCGCGCTCTATCCCGAAGCGGTCAGCGAAACGGTCGCCGAACACACACGCCTGACCGAGGAGCATGTGCAGACGGATATCCGGCTTGAGGAGAAGGTCCGCGGATCGGGCGTGAACTGCGCGCATATCAACGTCGAAAGCAGCCGACTGGGCGACGCCGTGCGCCGCGCCGCCGAAACCGAGGGCTGTGATCTGGTGGTGATGCCGGCGCATGACCGCTTCGGCCTGTTCGGCAAGCGGCCCGACAGCGAGACGGTGGATTTCCTGTCGCATTCGCACATGCCGGTGCTGGTGGTGCACTGACGGCGCGCGTGGACGGCCGGGAAGCGACGGGCGGGAAGAGCGACCGGGCGGCCTTATCCCCGCCGCCGCGCGCCGCGGTCGCGCCGTTCGGGGCCGCCCTCGCCGGTGCCGTCCGAGGCAGAGGAGAATCCGCCGAGTCTTGCGGTGATTTCATCCAGCGTCGGGCGCGGGCCGGGGGGCGTGTTTTCCAGCGCGGCGCGCATGGATTTCAGATGTTCGGGCATGGTGCCGCAGCAGCCGCCGATGATCTTCGCGCCGGCATCCCGCGCCAGAACCGCATAATGCCCCATCAGTTCGGGGGTGCCGTCGTAATGGATATGACCGTCGTGATATTTGGGAATGCCGGCATTGCCCTTGGCGATCACCGGCAGGTCCGGTCCGGCCGCGACGAAGCCGAGGATCGTGCGCATGAGATCCGATGCGCCCACCCCGCAGTTCGCGCCGAAGGCCAGCGGCTTGTGCGCCAGCTTGCCGACCAGTGCGACCATGGCCGACGAGGTGACGCCCATCATCGTGCGTCCGGCGGTGTCGAAACTCATCGTGCCGCACCAGGGCATGCCGGCCAGCGCGCAGGCTTCGGCGGCGGCGCGGAACTCCTCATGCGCGGAAATGGTCTCGACCCAGAGAACGTCTGCGCCGCCTTCCTTCAGCCCCTCGGCCTGTTCGTGGAAGATCTCGACGGCAAGCTCGTGGGTCAGGGCACCCATCGGCATCATGATCTCGCCGGTCGGCCCCATGGAGCCCGCGACAACCACCGCGCGGCCCGCGGCATCCGCGACCTCGCGCCCGAGGCTTGCGCCCACCCGGTTCAGTTCGCGGACCCGGCCTTGGGCATTGTGCAGTTTCAGCCGCGCGGCATTGCCGCCGAAGGTGTTGGTCAGGAACAGGTCCGACCCGGCTTCGACCGCGCCTTGGTAGAGCGTGCGGATATTGTCGGGCTGGTCGGTGTTCCACAGTTCCGGTGCTTCGCCCGCCGTCAGGCCCATGTTGAACAGGTTGGTGCCGGTCGCACCATCGGCCAGAAGCCAGTCGCGGGTTTCAAGCAGGCGGGAGAGAGCGTTGGTCATGGCAGTTGATCCTGACGACATGCGAAATCACCCGCGCCGGATGGCGCAGGCCTTGCCCTTCCTCTGCCACGCGGGTCGGGAAAGTTCAAACGCAAGTTTTTCAGGAAGGTCCTGAACGGCATTTGAATCCATCTGTCTCTTCGCCCGAAGCGGACGGGGCCAGCGGATCGCGCAGGCGATCTCGACCGCCGACCAGATCAGCGCCGGGCGCGACCGTGCGGCGATGTACAGCCGGGTGCGGTGCGGCGCGAAGAGCAGCTTGAAGCGCCGGAGGCCGTCGGTACCGTCGCCGCCCGGCAATCGTGCTGCGACTGCCCCGGCGGTTCCCGCCAGTCCAAAAGCCGGCAGGGCAGCGGCGGCGAGCGACAGGCGCGCGATGCCTGCCGTGCGGGCGTCGGTCAGTGCGGCGACGATCAGGCTTGCGACCGTGCCATCGGGCGCGTCCGCAGCCGGGCGCACGAGGTCGAGCGTCCATTCGCGGACCCCGGCATGAAAGCTGACATAGGCCACGAGCCGCCCCTCCCGCCAGGCGAGCCAGAGCCGCTGGCCGGAAAGATAGTCCGCATCATGACGGCCCATCGAGAATCCGCGTTCGCCGCCATGTCGCGCTGCCCAGCAAAGCCGCGGCCAGCGGCGCCGCCGGCAGGTCCGGCAGGAAAGCGATCAGCGTCAGATCGAACGGCCCGACGCCGCCGGGCGTGGCGAGGCAGAGCCCGGCACCAAGTGCCAGCAGGAACACCGGAAGGAAGGTCAGGAAAGCGGGCTGCGCCGCCTCTGGCAGAAGGAAGTAGAGCGCCAGCCCGGCAGCCAGCGTATCGACCGCGCTCAGGATCAGGATCCGCAGCGAAAGCCTGAGAGGGGGCAGCGTCAGCCGCCGCCGTCCGAGGCTGAAGTGCGGTTGCAGGAGCGACAGGGCAAGACCGGCGCCGGCAACGCCGACACCGACGGCCGCGCCCAGGGTCAGCCCCGGTGCCGAGGGCCTGAACAGGATCACAGCCGCCCCGGTCAGCGCCGCCCAGCTGATCAGGAAGCTGACCGTCACCGTCACCGTGACCCGGCCGGCATCGGCGAGCGTCAGTTCGGGCACCAGCCGCCAGCGGG